>DIDN01000045.1 GCA_002418185.1 Deltaproteobacteria bacterium UBA5799 | reverse complement strand
TTTCTCAAGCGACATCGCGAACGCGCGGGAGACGTCCCTTACGGATACCGGCTGCATCCTGCCAGCGCCGTCTCCCGGGACGAATACCGCGGGAGAGATCCTCATGGCCCTGGCGAAGGCGGTCGTAAAGTGGTCGCCCTTTCCGAATATCACGGAAGGCCTGAAGATGGTGTAGTCGAGCCCGGAGGAACGCACTATCTCCTCGGCTTCCCACTTGGTCCTGTGGTATTCACTCGCAGAGGAAGCCCTTGCCCCGAGCGCGCTCATGTGCACGAGCCTCGTAATCCCCATGCCCCTGCACGCGTCGACTACGTTTCGGGTGCCGTCCACGTGGACCGCCCTGTATGTAGAGCCCCTCGACTCGTTCAGTATGCCGACGAGGTGTACTACGGCCTCGACCTCTGGCGAAACTGCCTTGAGGACGGTAGAGATGCTTGCCACGTCGCCCCTTACGAGCTCGCACCCGGCCTCTCCGAGCGCGGCGGCGCGTTCCGGACGCCTCGAGAGGCACCGGACCCTCTTTTCCGCGCGGAGCAGCTCCATCGCCAGGCTGCTGCCGACGAAGCCTGTCCCGCCGGTGACGAGGATCATTGCTTTTTACCGAGGATTTCCTTGATGGTCTGCTTGAGTTCGGTAAGGTCGGACGACTTCGTGATGTAGGCGTCGGAAGCCCATGTGCCGAAGTCGTGCTTGTAGTGCGGGTATGCCGTGCAGAGTATGACCGGCAGGTCCTTCCACTTCTCCTTCACGCGCCGCAGGACCTCGACCCCGTCCATGCCCGGCATCTTTATATCGAGGAGGACCAGGTCTATCGAGTCCTTTTCGAGCTTCTCGAGCGACTCTTCGCCCGAGGCGGCCAGGTCGACTTCCCAGCCCTCGTCCTCGAGCTCTTCCTTGTAAAGGAGCCTGAGCCCCTCTTCGTCATCTACGACAAGGATCCTTTTCTTCATAAAAACTCCATGCCACGTGAAAAATCCGCGGTCGGGTCAGACCACCCGGCCCGCCTCTGCGGGCAAGAGGTCCGAAGACACGCTCGCCGCTCCCGAATATGGAAGCCTTATGGTAAAAGAGGCTCCGCGGCCCTCGTTACGGACCTCGATGCCCCCCCTGTGCCTCGTTATGATGGAATTGGCTATCGGAAGACCCAGTCCGGTGCCGTGCTTTTTCGTGGTGAAGAAGGGGTTGAAGATGTACCCGATGTGCTCCGGGTCGATGCCGCCGCCGGTATCCGAGACCTCCGCCACCGCGAAATCGCCGGAGCGGGAGGTCACCACCTTGAGGGCGCCTCCCTTTTCCATCGACTGTATCGCATTGGCGATTATGTTGTCAAAAGCTATCTTCATCTGCTCCCTGTCGGCCAGCACCGTAAGGGGCGCATGGACCGAGCGCCTCTCGACGGCTATGCCGTGCGCCGAAAACTCGTCAGCGAAGATATCGAGCGCCTCGTCCACTATGCAGTTCAGGTCGTCCGTCTTAAGCTCGGCGAGGTTGTCGTTGAGGAACCGGATGATGCCGTTCATTATCTTCTCTATGCGGCCTATCTCCTGCGACATCTTCTCGATGTAGACGAGGCCGGGAGATCCGGACGGGAGCTGTCTTTTGAGCCTGGCCGCATAGCCGCCCAGGCTGAGGAGCGGGTTCCTTATCTCGTGCGCCATTGTGGCCGCCATGTCCCCGAGCGCAAGGAGCTTCTCCGAGCTTGCCAACTTCTCCTGCATCGCCAGCAGCTCGGCATGGGCCCTCCTGTGGTCCTCAAGCAGCACTGCATTCCTTATCATGAGCGCGGCCTGCAGGGACGCCACCTTGAGGAGATCTTTCCTTGCGGGTGAGAGGCTCGTCCTCTCCCTCGCCTTGAGATATACGACGCCCGAGAACGAGCCCCCTCCGCCCAATGGGTATACGAGCGCGGTGCTTACGCCTTCGAGGCCCGGGTCCGGAACGCCTTCCCATTCCGCGCGCCCCGGCTCCTTCTGCGCCTCCACCAGCCCCCCCTTTTCCATCGCTACGGCCGGGAGCCCCTCGCCCTTGCCGTAGCAGAGGACCCCGGTAGTGCAGAGACCGCTCGATGCGGCGGCGAGCTTAAGCGCCCCGCCGCTGCCTGCCAGGAAGAAGAGGCACTGGTCAAAATGGAACTCCTCGGCAAAGAGCCTTGCGGCCCTTTCGAGCCTGTCTTCGAGACTTCCGCCCGCGGCGGCGACCTCGTTTACTTTCTCTATTATATCATATTCCATTGAAACCACGGCTTTCAACAAACCGCTCCGGAACAAGAACGCGTCAGACCTTCGCCTCTCTCAGGAACTTGGCCGCCTCCTCGGGCGGGGTCGGGTTTATGTAAAAGCCCGAGCCCCACTCGAACCCCGCCAGCTTCGTGAGCTTCGGAATAAGCTCGAAATGCCAATGGTAGAACTGGGACGAGCCGTCCTTTACGGGCGCGGCGTGCAGGATGAAGTTGTACGGCGGGAAGTTAAGGACCCTGTCTATCCTCTTCAGGACGTCCGAGAAGATGAGGGCCAGGTTCTCGTACTGGTGCTTCTGGGAGTTCTCGAAGCTCGACTCGTGGGTCTTGGGCATTATCCATATCTCGAACGGCGCCTTCGGCGCGTACGGGGTTATGGCTATGAAGTCCCTGTTCTCGGAGACCACCCTGACGCCCTGCATCGTCTCCTGCCTGATTATGTCGCAGAAGACGCACCGTTCCTTGAAGTTGAAGTACTCGAGCGAGCCGTCGAGCTCCTCGGCGACCCTCTTGGGGATGATGGGGAGCGCTATTAGCTGCGAGTGGCTGTGCTCGAGGGTCGCGCCCGCGGCCTCCCCGTGGTTCTTGAATATGAGGATATAGCGGAGGCGCTGGTCCTTCTTGAGGTCTATTATCCTGTCCCTGTAGGCCCAGAGCACCTCTTCAAACTGCTGCGGCGCCAGGCGCGCGAGTGTGTCGGTGTGCTTCGGCGACTCTATTATTACCTCGTGGGCCCCGATGCCGCTCATCTTGTCGTAGACGCCGTCCCCCTCCCTGTTCAGCTCGCCCTCGACCTTCAGGGCCGGGTACTTGTTCGGGACCACGCGCACGTGCCAGCCGGAGGAGTTGGGCGACCCGCCGTTCTTCCTGTACGCGAGCACCTCGGAGGGGGTCTTGGGCTCGTTGCCCGGGCAGAAAGGGCAGAAACCCGCCTTGAGGGTGGGCTGCGTGAACTCGAACTCCGAGGGGCGCTTGCCGCGCTCGGTCGAGATGATGACCCATCTTCCGACTATGGGGTCTTTTCTCAGTTCTGGCATTATTTTCCCCGCAGGAAAAAGAGGCGACGGAGGAGGTGCACGGGAGGCTGGAGCTAAAGCGACCGAGGAGAGCCGGTTCTAACTAGGCATTTCTCGCCTTTTCGTATTCTTCTTCTTCCTTCTTGCATTCTATGCAGCAGGTGGTGACCGGTCTTGCCTCGAGCCTCTTCTCCGAGATGTCCTCGCCGCAGAGTTCGCAGACGCCGTAAGTGCCGTCGTCTATCCTCTTTAGAGCCTCCTTGACCTTGGTTATGAGCTTTCTTTCCCTGTCCTTGACGCGAAGCAGGAAGTTCCTGTCCGTCTCCAGGGAGGCGCGGTCCGTGGGGTCGGGGAAGTTCTCTTCCTTTCCACTCATCCCTGAAACGGCTTTTCCCGCCTCGCTCAAGAGCTCTTCGAGTTTTTCGTTGAGGAGAATCTTGAAGTACTCGAGCCTGTCCCTTTCCATAATCAAAGAGTATAACTGAAAAGACCCTCGCATGTAAACAGTAATCTATGTTCTCGATTTCAGCGCGCTTTTTCGCTTGACAACGAAGCCGGCTCTCAAGGGCTAAGGCTCGCCCTCGCGCGCGTAGTCGCCGCTTTTGCCGCCGCTCTTTTTCACGAGCCTTATATCGGTAAGCTCCATGCCCTTGTCCGCGGCCTTGCACATGTCGTATACCGTGAGGGCCGCGACCGTTACGGCGGTGAGGGCCTCCATCTCGACTCCGGTCCTGGAGGCCACCCTGGCGGTCGCGGTTATGTCGATGCCCGGCGCGTCCATGACAGGCTCGAACTCCACCTCCACGCTCGTGACGTTCAGCGGATGGCAGAGCGGTATGAGCTCGCCCGTCCTCTTGGCCGCCATTATGCCAGCGACCCTTGCGACCCCCAGGACGTCCCCTTTTTTCATCTCGTTGGCGAGGACGAGGTCCAGGGTCTCCTTCTTCATGAGGACCCGGCCCTTTGCGACCGCGGCCCTTTCGGTCACGTCCTTGGCCGTCACGTCTACCATGCGGGCCTTGCCGCGCCCGTCTATGTGGGTAAGAGCCATCCGAAGCCCTCCTTTAACGAAAAACAAGCATGGCAGCTCTCGTCCGGGCAGCCCTGGACCGGCTCCTCAGCTGCCTGCCTCCACGATGCGGCCGTTCTCAACGGTGAGGATGAAGAGCCTCTTTACGGCCTCCCTCCTCGGGTTGAAGGATGTTGCGCCCGTTGCGCCCCTGAACTCCCTCAAGCCGCTCAGCCTGTCCCTCACGTCCTCCCTGCCGTAGCCCGGGACCGAGGCCGCCACAGCGTGCAGGAGCATCCGGGCAGAGTCGAAGGCATGGGCAGAGAGTATGCCGGGCTGCTTCCCGAATACGTCGCCGTAGTCGCGCACGAACTCCTCGGTCCCGCTCCTCCTGCTCAGGGCATAGAACCCGTCCACGAAGACCGCGCCCTCGACGTTCTTACCGGCAAGCTCCACGAGCCTCGGCGAGTTCCAGCCGTTCGCCCCCAGGAGCCTTACGTCCCTGATGCTGAAATACTCGAGATACGGCGCGATAAGGGCGGCCTGCTCGTGGGAATCGGGTATGAAGAGCGCGTCCACCTCGATCGTCGGCTCGAACTCCCTGATTACGCGCCTGCCTTCCTGCCGCTCCTTCGTCTGCACGCCGAAGACCCTTGTTATTGCGTCCGTAAAATCCGTCGAGCCCTGCGGGTAGGAGGCCTTGCGGACGACCGTTCCGCCGTTTTCCTTCACGGCCATCTCGAAGCGCCTGGCGAGCTCGACCCCGTATGAGTTCTGCGGGTGGAGTACGGCGAAACGCGTGGAGCCGAGCGCGTCTGCCGCGTGCCTGGCGAGCGCGCGGGCCTGGTCCTCGGGCGTAAGGAAGTTCCGGAAGACGTAGTCGCCCGCGTCGGTAACCCCCTCCTTCTGGGAAAGGGTGATGACCGGGAGCTTGTGCATCTGTGCGTGCCTGGCGACATCAAGCGCGTTCGAGCTCATGAGCGGCCCTATGATGCCCAGCACCCTGCCGTTTGAGGCGAGTTCCTGGACGGCCCTCGAAACCGATGACTGGTCCGATACGTCCTTCACTATGACCTCCACCCGCTGCTCCCTCGGGCCGAATATCCCCGCGGCAAGTAGGATGCCCGAGAGCGCGTCCTCGCCGAAGGCCGCGTAGTCGCCTTTCAAGGGGAGGAGCACCCCTATGGCCGGGAGGTTCGAAGGGACGGCGATGCCGAAGGTCGCCTTCTCTATCTCGGCGAGGAACCTTGAGGCCTTCGCGCGCTGCGCGATAGAAGCGTCCACGTCCCCGCTGACAGCTTCGAAGGCCTCCCTGGCATTGTCGAGCCTGCCGGTCCTGTACTCGATGAGGCCGAGTTCTATCCATGCGTCGTGCCTGAACTTGCTCGCAGGAAAATTGAAGAGCAGGAGCCGGTATGTCTCGGCGGCCTTCGAGACCTCCTTCCTGTCCCGGTAAATGCGGCCGAGCCGGAGGAGCGCCTCGTCCATATAGTCCGACCGCGGGTTCGAGTACACGTATCCCTCGAGCTTCCGGACGGTCTCCGCGTCCGCGCCCTTCAAGTCCAGCTCCTCGAAGATGACCACCAGGTCGTCGCTCTTGTCCTTGCCGGTAAACCAGAAGGCGTCGGCTGCGGGGGCCGCAAGGAAAAAGAGGGCCAGGAGGGCTATTATTGCTTTTCTCATTCGAAAATTTCCTTGACCTTCGAGAAGAAGTTCTTCCGGAGCGGGGTCGTGTCCTCGCCGCTTATCTCCGCGAACTCACGCAGGAGGTCCTTCTGCTTCTTATTGAGCTTCGTCGGCGTTTCGAGCTTTATGACCACCTGCTCGTCCCCGCGCCTTCCGGTGTGCACCGACGCTATGCCCCTTCCAGGCAGCCTGAACACCTTGCCCGACTGCGTGCCCGCAGGGACCTTGAGCCTGGCAGGGCCCTCTATCGTGGGTACTTCTATTTCGGCGCCGAGCGCGGCCTGGCTGAAGCTTATCGGCACCTCGCAGACGACGTCGTCCTTCTCGCGCCTGAATATCTGGTGGGGCCGGACCGTGATGAATATATAGAGGTCTCCGGACGGCCCGTTCCGGTCGCCGTACTCGCCCTCGCCCGCGAGCCTGAGCCTCGAGCCGGTGTCAACGCCGCCGGGTATCTTGACCGTAAGCGGGGTGACCGACCTGGTCTTGCCGCTCCCCCTGCACGGAGCGCAGGGGTCCTTTATGACGCTACCCTGCCCCTGGCAGGCCGGGCAGGTCCTGGCTATGCTGAAAAAACCCTGCTGGAACCTGACCTGTCCCGCGCCTCCGCAGGTAGAGCAGGTCACGGGATGGGTGCCTGGCTTTGCGCCGCTCCCGGAGCAGACCGAGCAGGCGACCGTCCTCTCCACCTTCACCGTCTTCTCGGTCCCGAAGGCCGCCTCGTCGAAGCCGATCTCGAGGTCGAACCTAAGGTCGGCGCCCCGCTCAGGGCCCGGCCTCCTCCTCCCTCCGCCGCCGAAGAAGTCTGAGAAGACCTCGCCGAATATGTCCTGGAAGTCCGCGCCGAAGCCGCCGGGGGCGCCCCCTCCGAAGCCCGCGCCAGAGCCCGCGTAGCCGAACCTGTCGTAATTGGCCCTTTTCTGCGGGTCCTTTAGGGTCTCGTAGGCCTCGTTTATGAGCTTGAACCTGTCCTCTTTTTCCTTGTCCCCGGCGTGCTTGTCCGGGTGGTACTGGTGCGCGAGCTTCCGGTACGCCTTCTTAATCTCGTCTACGCTCGCGTCCCTTGAAACGCCGAGTATCCTGTAAAAATCCTTTTCGTCCATCAGATTTTATGAGCCTGCCGGGCGCCTGGAAACTGCCACCATGGCCGGCCTCAAAAGCCTCCCTTTCAGTAGATAGCCCTTCTGGAACTCCTTGACCACGGTCCCGGGCTCCGCCTCCTCGGTCTCCTCCTCGGATATCGCGTGATGCACGGCAGGGTCGAACTTCTCCCCCGCGGCCCTTATCTCCTCGAGGCCGAACTTCTTCAGGGCGCCGTAGACCTGGTCAACGGTGAGCTTCACCCCGGTCCGGAGCGATTCAACGCTTCCCTCGCCGTTCGCGTGGGCAAGGGCCCTCTCGAAATTGTCGACTATGGGCAGTATTTCCTCTATGAGGCTCTCGTTTGCGAAGCTTATGGCCTCGGCCTTCTCCTTCTCCGCCCTCTTCCTGTAATTCTCGAGCTCTGCCAGGGCCCTCAGGTACTTGTCGTAATTCCCCGAGGCCTCCCGGGACTTGGCCTCGAGCTGCTCGCTCAAACGCCTTATCTCCTCTTCCGGGGTCTCGGCGATAGGCGCCCCGGCCTCCTCCTCTTCCCTGCCGCCGGCCTCTTTCTCCATACCTTCGTCCCTGTCCATCACAATCCCTTTTCTTATTTTTTCGTCCGGGGGCGGCAAAAACCCCCGCTCGGAATCAGAATAAATATTAGGGCCGCGCGCCCGGAAAATCAACCCGGGAGGCGCCCTGAGACAAAAGCATTATTCGGCAACCTCTAAAAATCAGAGATTTTCCACTGAATCAAGGAAGGCCGGGGCGGAGCATATATGACAGTAGGTGGGCATTTTTATGCCCGGCCTGACATAGAGTCAGAGGAAAAGATCAATTTTCAGAGGTTGCCACGGGCTTAAAGGACCTTTGTAAGCAGCCCGGAGGCGTAGTCCACCAACGGGATGATCCTCGAGTAGTCCATCCGGACCGGCCCGACGACCCCGAGAGTGCCGAGCGCTTCGCCTCTGCCGTAGGGGGCGGTAACGAAGCCGAGGCCCTCGAACTCCTCGACCGCGCTCTCCGAGCCCAGGTATATGCGGATGCCGCTCTCGTCAAGGCTCTTGTCCAGGAGCTTCACAAGGAGGCTCTTCTCCTCGAAGGCCGAGTATATCCTCTTCATCCTCTCGATGTCGTCCCTGAACTCCGGCTGTTCGAGGATGTTTATCCTGCCCTCCAGGACAATGTCGCTCTCCCCGGCCCTGCCGTTGTCATCGAGCGCCTCGGCCCCGAGCCTGAGCGCCTTTAAAAGGAGTTCGTCATAGAGGTTCTTGTCCCTCTGCATCTCCTCGATTACCAGGGCCCGGAGCCCCTTGAGGGTGAGCCCGCCGGCAATGGAATTAAGGTAATTGGATATCCTCTCGAGCTCGATCTTCGCTATCCCTTCCATGCGGACGACCTTGCTCTCGACCTGGCCGAGCCTCGACACCAGGAGCACTATCACCCCGGATTCGTCGATGGGGAGGAGGCTTATGTGCCTTATTACGAAGCTCTCCCTTCTCGGTATGAACATGAGGCAGGCGCAGCTGGTGATGGAAGAGAGCGCCTTTGCGGTGTCCGAGAGCATCTCGTCGAGGCTTGCGGCCAGCTCGCAGCTCTTCTTGAGGAGGTCCTTGTCTTCCTTCTCCGGCTCCCGGAGCTCCTGCATCCTGTCTATATAGAACCTGAAGCTCTTCTCGGTGGGTATCCTGCCGGCTGACGTGTGCGGCTGCTTGAGATACCCGTGCGATTCGAGCTCGGCCATTATGTTCCTGATGGTCGCGGGGCTTATGCCGAGGGAATAGTTCGTGTATATGGCCTTGGAGCTTACCGGCTCCGCGGTCCGTATGAAGTCCTGGACGATCGCCCTCAGGACGTTGCTGGTGCGCTCTGTAAACCCCTGCATGACGGCCCCTCTGGGAACCTTTAAAGCTATTGAATGAGCATTTGACCGCGTGCTATATCAATTATATACGATTATATACGATTCCCCCGAATAGCCCAACAAAAATAACAGCCGCTAAAATGCTTGTCAAGTGAGAAGGACGCGATATTCGACCGCCCCCGATATGTGACCGTGTTCCAGGGCTGAAATCCGTTAATCAGCATCTCTTTCATCCGGGGCGCCGGGGGCCGTAACCAATGCGATTGAAAAGGGGGGCAGGCCCCGCGCCCTTTATGGTTCAGGGGGGTGTGGGGCGCGGGGCCTGTGAGGGTGTTCTGAGGAGCTGGAGCCGTCGTCAGCTCAGTACAGGAGTTTTTGAGGACGGAGAACCGTTTTGATTTCAGCGGAGAACCTTACCTGACCCACCTGGTAACGGGCGGGGGTGCGGGTTTTTCTCCGAGTACCGTTATCTCAAGCTCGCACGAATTGCAGGCGTTCACCCTGACTTCCATGTTATTCTCGGAAAGGAGCTCGACATCGTATTCGAGGCTCTCGACGGTGTTGTTGAAGTCGCTCCTTCCGGCGACTCCCGCGTCGTTCAGGTCTATCGTGGCGCTGCTGACCCTTGATTTCCTGCCGGAGTCGCCGCCGTTTTTAACGATGACCTTCCCGCTCCCGGGCACCGGGGCGGTGAATACGAATTTGGCCGCTTTCGTGCCGCTCCTGGCGTCCTTGTTCGTCTTCGCCACATAGACGGGACCGTAAACCGTAACAAGCTCCGCGCCGGCGATCGCGGGAGCTCCGAACAGGAACAGGGTTGAGAGGGCGAAAAACCTGCTTAATCTCTTCATGGCCCATCTATCCTCCTTTACCTTTTTATGACACGGCCCTGTTATATCACCGCAACCTGCAACCGGCAGTGACATGAGTCACATGGGGACGGGGAAAAACCCAATAACGCATTGACCGGGCTCAGTAAACCCTTTAATATCGACGGGTTTCAGGAAAATAAAACCCCGGAAGCCTCCCCCCGAAGGGGCCCCTCTTGACCGTATGCGATAGAATATGTATTGGCAGGGGCGAGCTTCCTTGCCGGGACCGCAAGGAAAGGATGGTCGGTTGCCGTTTACACCGCTTAGATACCCGGAGTCCGGCGAGCTTACTCTCGCTGCCAGGGATTTTCTGCACCCGGCGCTCAAGGCCCTCGAGCCGGAGGTCTCGGAATTCACCTTTGCGAACCTCTATCTCTTCAGGAAAACCCACGGGTACACGCTCTCCATGCTCCCTGACGGCAGCCCCCTTCTGTCCGGGCATGACAACGGGGCGGGCTTCTTCATACTGCCTGCCGGGCTGCCTCGGGTTGACCTCCTCACAGAGCTTTTCCGCAGGTTCGGTTCCATGAAATGCGTGACCGAGGAGCGCGCTAAGGAGCTCTCGGCGCTGGGCTTCATGGTCGAGGAGGACAGGGACAATTTCGACTACCTCTACTCGCGCGACGAGCTCTCAAGGCTCGCGGGCCGGAGATACCACAGGAAAAAGAACCTGGTGAACTACTTTACGGGCAGATACAAATACGAGGCCAGGCCGTTCCTTGAAGAGCACAGGAAAGACGCCCTGGCCATACTGGAGGAATGGCGGGCCGGCGAGGCCGGGCCGGGTGACTACGAGGCTGCGAAAGAAGGGCTCGATCTCTCGGAGGAGCTGCGCCTTTGCGGCGGGATCTACTTCGTTGAGGGCCGTCCGGCCGCTTACACCCTTGGGGAGGAGCTAAACAGCCGCACCTTTGTCATCCACTTCGAGAAAGGGGTGCCGGGCATGAAGGGGCTCCTCCAGTTCGTGAACAGGAGCTTCGCCTCGATACTCCCGGAAAGGTACAAGGTCATAAACAGGGAGCAGGACCTCGGCCTCGAAGGGCTCAGGAAATCAAAGATGAGCTACAGGCCGGCGGGTTTCGTGAAAAAATACAGGGCATGGCAAAAAGACGTTGCCGCCTGGCAATAAGCTGATTTACAATCGTTTTCCGAGAGGGGCGGAATTCCTGCCTCGCCCCCTGGGAATGGGCCGGCTTATTCGTATATCATGAAACCGGATATCCGAGGCCCTGGCCATCGTGGCGGTCAAATATGTACTTGCCTTGCGTGAAGGAGAGGAGGACGCGGCTCGATATGACGGCAGCAAAAATAATGACAACCGGCGTGCTTACGGTCAGGGACTCGGAGAGCATGCTCGACGCCTTAAGGCTCGCGGGCTGTAAAAAGGTCAGGCAGGTCCCTGTCCTTGACGGGCGGAACAGGGTGGTCGGGGTAATAACCCCGCGGACGCTCATGATGGCGACACTGCCGAGGTACGCAGGCAAGGGACTGTTGCCGGACGTAGAGTTCGCGCCTGAGCTCCCGGAGTTCATCCGCAATATCGACTCCCTGTCTGAAAAGAGGGCCTCCGAACTGATGGAAAAGGATTTCGCCGCAGTCCTTCCAGAGGCCTCGACCATGGAAGTGGCGGCCCTGTTCGCCGACCCCGGAAAACACGAGGAATCGGTCCTGGTGGTGGACGACCGGAACGCGCTGCTCGGAATAATCTCGCCCTGCGACGTCTTTGGGAGGCTGTGGGACTACTCGGAAAAAAAGAAGAAGGAATAGGCGTATACGCCCATATCCCTTTCTGCGTGAGCAAATGCCCGTACTGCGCCTTCAACTCGGTTGCGGCCCTGGATGCCGGGGCTTACGAAGAAAGGTATGTCAAAAGCCTCCTGAGCGAGCTCGCCTCGAAGTCGGCGAAGGAAGGGATAAGGGGCCCGCTCCGGACCTTCTATATCGGCGGCGGCACGCCGACCCTCTTTTCTCCGGAAGCGATAGGGACGATCCTGTCGTCCGCAGGAGCCATGTTCGGCACAAGGCATACGGCGCAGGCGGGAATCGAGGTCACGATAGAGGCCAACCCGGACACGATTACCCGGGAAAGGCTCGAAGGGTACAGGCGAGAAGGCGTAAACCGGCTCTCAATAGGGTTCCAGTCGCTCAATGACGCCAGGCTCGCCGCGCTCGGCAGGACCCATACCGCTTCCAGGGCCGCAGAGGCATACAAATGGGCCAGGGCCGCCGGCTTCGAGAACGTCGGCATAGACCTTATCTTCGGGACTCCGGGCCAGGACCCGGCCAGGTGGGAAGAGGAGCTTTCAGGCGCCGCCCTCCTTAAACCAGAGCACGTCTCCCTTTACGGCATGACCATCGAGGAAGGCACCCCCTTTTACCGGAAATACGGCCCGGGGAAGGCCGGACTCCCGGGCGAGGAGGCCGAGTCCTGGATGTTCTCCGCGGCAGTAAGGGCCCTCAAGTCAGCCGGGTACAGGCATTACGAGGTCTCGAACTTCGCGCTCCCGGGGCGCGAGAGCGTCCACAACACCCTTTATTGGAAAGGCGCCCCCTACCTCGGGGTCGGAGCCGGCGCCCATTCATACCTCCCCTGGCCTGGCTGGGGCAGGAGGTGGTGGAACGAAAGCGACCCCGTGGCGTACATGGGCAGGGTCGAGGCCGGAGTTGACCCTTCAGCCGGCGGCGAGGAGCTTGGAAGGAAAGAGGCCATGCTGGAATCCGTCATGCTCGGGCTGAGGATGGTGGACGAAGGCGTAAACGGGGAAGCATTCAGGGAGAAGTTCGGGATGTATCCCGGCTCGGCCCTCCAGGGCCTCGATGGGCTCCTGAGGGAAGGCCTGGTCAGGAAAAGGGGCGAGGACGTCCTGGCAACGGAGCCAGGGCTCCTGCTCCTCAACGAGGTCGCGGCCAGGCTGCTGTGAAATGAGAGGAGCCCCGCGCCCTTTTCAGGGCAGCGGGGCCGGAGGAAGATGGTTCAGGTGTTTTGAGGCCCCCTGGACGGGCCTGTTAACGCGTCATCCTGCACGCGAGCCTCCCCAGGAACTTGTTTACCGGGTTCTGCCTTGGAAGGAACGTAAGGACGGGCCTCCTCCTTAACCCGAGCTTACGCAGCTCGCTAAGGAGGGCGAAGTTGTCGTTGTCGAGCTTGAGCCCCTTCCTGAAGGCCCTGACGGCAACCGACTTCTGCCCGTTCAGGAGGAATATCCTCCCGAGGTTGAGGTATATCTCGGGGTTGTAAAACTCCTTTTCGGCAGCCATGAGGCAGAGCGAGATGGCCTTGTCGAAATTCCCCTCCGAGTTGGCCAGGCTCACGGCGTAATAAGACATCGCAGTCGGGTGCTGGGTAAAACAGAGGTCCTGGTCGAAGACCCTGACCGCGTCGTCGTAGAACCCTTCGCGCGCAAGTCCTATCCCCTTTTCGATAATCTCAGTGCTCATAAAGACACCCTCCTCTGGAATTATCCTGAAAAACCTACCCATGCCGCTTCTGAAAGGGGAGAACGAAAACCGAAGGTGAATCTCTGCATCTGTTATAGAACAGGGCGGGGAATATTTAAGTGACCCTGGTCACAAACGGGAATTGGCCCCGGGACCAGTCCGGGCACAACCTCTTGATTTCTCTGGATTTTCTATTGGAGCTTAAGGCCCGTTTCCACGGTTTTTAGCTGGGGCCCGTACCTGAGTGCGACCTCTCCCGACGCGCTCACGCAAAACGTCACAAGGACCTCGTCCGGGGCGGCCTCCTCAAAGGCGAGGGTAAAGGGCTTGAGACCCGGGAGGACCTCCCCGGCAGTCTCCTTCAACTCCTGCTTGAGGTACTCTATGCCGTCCTCCACGACCCATCTCCTCGCGAGGAGCCTCTCGGGTATCTCAAACAGCTCAACCGTTATCTCCTTTTGCAGGCCGAGCTTCCTTGCGGGCCTGACCCTGAAGGTCTTCTCAAGCGGAAGCTGCTCGCCCTTCTCGAGCACGATGCAGAAGGAGTGCGTCACGTCCTTCTCATGCGGCGCGTACCGGAGGGCGTACGCAATCGCAAGGTGCCTGTCCGTTACGTCCCTTGTGCCGTAGAAGGCGGCGCCCATGCCTACGGCCGTAAGGGGGCTGTGGTCGTAGATGAGGTTCCCGGCCCTGAGCCTCGGGAAGATGTCGCCTATCTTGTCCTTGAAGGAGGGTATCTGGGAGGACCCCCCGGTGAGCAGTATGGCCTCTATGGCTTCCTTTCTCACGCCGACCTTCTCGGCCCTTTTCATGACGTTTATGACGGCGCGGTCGACGGTCGCGTAAAAGTCCCTCTTTTCGAGGACCTCCTCGAACTCGTCCCTCGTCACCCTGCATGCCTCGGCGCCGTCCCAGACGAACGGGGCCTCCGGGCGCTCGGAGAGCCTTATCTTCGCCTCCTCGGCGGCGAGGCGGAGGCTTTCCCGGGACGCCCCGGTGACGCCGGCCTTTGCCGAAAGGTATTCGGCGAGCCAGTGGTCTATGTCGTGGCCGCCCAGCATGAGCGCCCTCTCGGGCTTCGCGACTATGTGGACCTCGTTCATGTTGAGCCTTGCGACCATGGTGTTGAGCGTGCTGCCGCCGAAGTCGATGACCATGACGAGCCTGTCCCTTTCGTCCGCCACCTGGTAGCCCACGGCGGCGGCCAGCGGCTCCTCTATGAGTTCAACCTTCGTCCCCTTCATGGCCTTGGAGGCGATCTCGCGGACCGCGTTTCTGTAATCCTGGTAGCCCACCGGCACGGTCATGTAGACGACCTCGGCGGCGCTCTTCGGCAGAATGGAGAACCAGCCGGTATTTGCGGTGGCCTTCTTGAGGTGCTGGTAGAGTATCCTTATGAACCTCTCCATGTGCGCCCTGCCCCTGGGGTTCCCCTCGAGGAGCAACTGCTTCATGTTGGAGACGGGGTTCCCTCCGGCCGCCTCGGCCCCTATGTTGTTGGTCTCGGCGCTCAAGAGCGTGGGAACGATATGGACGGAATCGTACTGCCTGCAGATCGAGCCCAGGTGCATGAAATCCGGCGCCTCGTCCTTCTTCTTCCTCATTACCACGGTGTTCGTGGCGCCGAGGTCTATGGATATGCACTCCCTGGGCGAAAGGTCCTTCTGCCTTATGAGGGCCGCGCCTTCCCCGGGGTACAGCTCGGAGACGAATACAGGCCTCTCTACCTCGGCCCCGTGATAGGTGTTCCTGAGCGACTCGAGCCGGTCCACGACCTTCTTTACCGAGTCGCGGAGGCCGCCGGGCCTTATCCAGACGTGAGTGTACGGGCGGAGGGTCTCGATGAAGCGCGTGTCGTTAAGGGCGGCGCCGAACTTCTCAAGCTCCCTCGATATGGACTTGGAGTAGTTCTCGCGCGAGAACCTGTTCTTCTTGGCATCCGTTATGCCCTGGTCCTCGGCCGAGAGGATGTAGTCGACCACGTCGAAGACCTCGACGTCCTCCATCCACTTCCGGACCGTGAAGAACGAGAGCGCATCCTCTATGACCTTTTGCAGGAGGGGGAAGAAGTCGCGCGTCTTCGGTGCGACCTGGAAGAGCTCAATCAGGCAGTATTCCCTGCTGAACGGGTCGGCGATGGCGAGTGTTGCGCCGTACGCGTCCTCAAAGGCCTTCAAGCGGAGCGCTTCGAACCTCCCATCCTTCGGGATCTCGTCGTTCATGGCCAACAGGGCGTACCTGCGGTAGTAAGGCTCGGCTATGGAACCCGCGGCACTTATCGCGAGCCTTATCGCATCCTTGTAAACGGGAAGGAAGGGCCCGTCCTTGGGCATCGCCCGGGCGACTCCCAGGAGGGCGTACCCGGCAAAGAAGGATATGTCGCTCGCCTTTGGGAGCTCTCTCGCTATCCCCTCGAGGTCCGGCTCCGCGAACCTGGGCCTGTCGGGCAGGCCCAGGGCGAGCCTCCAGGCAAGGACGCGGAGGTCCGTGAACTCCGGGGCCCTGGGGAGCTCGTTCGCGAGCCTCAGGAGCTCGGTGATCCTCCTCTGCTTCTCATCCAGCGCGTCAGCAGCGGCGATGGCCGCCTCGGCTGCCTTCAGGAAGAAGCCGCTGAAAGCCGGGGTACAGGGGATCTCTTTTACGAAATCCAGGAGGGCAAGCCTCCGGTCAACGGGGTCTTCTATCCTGTCGAGTAGCTCGAAAGCGGCGGCGAAGAGTTCGAGGGCCTCGGGCGTCTTCGGGAGTTCCCTGCCGGCGCGCACGATAAGGCTCCTTATCGCGGACTTGTCGTCCGTCTCCCTGGCCGCAGCGAGGTACTGCCTCGGCGCTTCGAGGTCGCTCATTTTCATATCGCTAAACCGCACGTGTCAGGCTGCCGAACCCGGTCTCCCTCACCGTCCCGTCGCCCGAGATGAAAAGCTCCGACCTGCCAGGCATGAGGAGGTCGCCCGGGGAGTACCTGGCCGTCAGGAAATGAAACCTCTGGTTTGTGGAGCCCCGGGGAAGGGGCTTCTCCTCCGGCGACTCTGCCATATAAGGCCCGTCGACAAGGAGGTCGATGAAATCCAGGCACACGGCTTCCGACGGGCCGGCCCTGAGCTCTTCCAGGGTGAAGCCGGTGTACACAAGGGTCGAGAGGCCCAGGGCCCTTGCCGACGCAAGCAGGTCCCTCAAGCCCCTTGGCTGGAGAAAAGGCTCGCCGCCGCTCACGGTAATGCCTTCTACATCCGGGGCGATACGCCCCTCTTCAAGGAGCGAGGCGGCGGGCAAGAGGTCTTTTTCCTCGAAGGCGTGCGTATCAGGGTTGAAGCAGCCCTTGCAGCCCCTTTTACATCCCTGGAAAAAGACGACGAGCCGCACGCCCGGGCCGTTCACCCTGGAGCGCGGCAGTATGGCATGTATGTTGAGAAGGGCGCTGTCCATAAGAATACGCAGAAAATGCGCGGCATTTCACCTGAGCTTCCGCGGCTGTCCTAATCCCCGGAATCGAGCTTTATCCTGACTTCGCCGCCGAAGACCTCGTCCTTCTCGACGAACTTCTCAATGGTGCCGAGGTGTTTCGTGAGCTGCTTGGCCACTTCCTTGCAGTCGTTGTAGACGCTCGAGTCTATCTCCACCTTGCCGTCGGGCGTTATCCGTATCCGTATCTGCCTGTCCATAGCGCGCCCCCCTTAGCCTTTCAGGACTATCTGTATCTCGCCGGCCGTCTCTGTCTCGCTCGATATCTCGAAGTCGAGCGGGAGGTTGTCCTTTATGGACTCGTACGCGTACATCTGCTTAAGCCTGTTGGAAAACGCGTTCACGACCCGGTTGTCGCCGCCGAGCTGGTAGTTGCCGGCCTTCTCCTTCGATATGTTGATTATGTCGCCGTCCCTGTCGACCTCGACGGTGTCCTTCCGTTCGTTGGCGACGTAGTTGGTTATCTCGCCCTTTTTTTTGAGCTCCTCGAGGGCGCATATCAGGTACTTCCTGGCGGAAAGCTCAGTCTTGATGACCGTGTAGAAGGACATCTGCGCCTCCTTATTTAAGGGGGTTTTCCTTGAAGAACCGGTTCAGGCCCTCGCCGTTTATGAGGACTTCCTCCATGAGCCTGTCGACGAGGGCGAAGACGACGTCCCTGTTCTCGGAGATGACCTTGGCCGTCGACTCCTTCGCGGAATCGAGTATCTTCTGTATGTCGTCCAGCACGTCCCCGCCGGAGGTAAGGGCGTAGTCCTGGAGGACCATGAGGCTCTTGTTCCTCATTATTTCGCCGAAGCCGTACTCTATTACCATCTTACGGGCTATGCCGGTGGCCTGAATAAGGTCGTGGGAGGCGCCGACGGTCTTCGAGTCGTTCCCGATGAGCTCGTCCTCCGCGACCATGCCGCCGAGTATCACGCCTATCTCCTTCTCGAGGTCGCTCTTGGTATAGGTAGTCCTTATGGCCTCGTCCACGGGTATGAAGGCCGCATACGGCTTGTAGTTGTCGACGCTCACGAACGCCGGGGTGCGGTTGAAGTAGCGTTTCATCAGGACCGCGTGGCCCGCCTCGTGGATGGCGATGTTCCTCTTCTCTGTCTCGGAGAGCGACTCGGCCCTCTGGAGGAAGAGCGACTTCGAGGCGGGCCTGGCCCTCTGGTGGCTCCACGCCCGGAGCTCCTCTATCTCCTCCTTTTTCAGGACCGACAGCGGGGTTATGTGCCTGATGGACTTAAGCAGCCCATCCTGCGTCACGTCAAGCGCGAGGAGCCCCTCCACGACCTCTTCCATGTTCCTTCCGGCGTGCTCCTCCTGGAGCTGGTTGAAGGTCGAGACCACGGCGTCCTTTACCGCCTGTTCTATCTCGGCGCCGGTGAAGCCCTGGCTGTTCTGCGACAGCTCCTTGACGTCCAGCTTCGCGAGGTTCTGTATCCTCCTTTCGAGGTGAATCCTGTATATCTCCTCCCTCTCCTCCTGGCTCGGCAGGTCCACGAAGAAGACCTCGTCGTACCTCCCCTTCCTCCAGAGCTCGGGCGGCAGGTTCCTGGGCTCGTTCGCGGTGGAGATGACGAAGACCGGGTGCTCCTTCTCCTGGAGCCACGTTATGAAGGTGCCGAAGACCCTCATCTGCGTGCCCGAGTCGCCCTGGTAGCCGCCGATGCCGCCGAAGGCCTTGTCTATCTCGTCTATCCAGAGTATACACGGGCTGACGGCCTCGGCCAGCTGTATGCACCGCCTGATGTTCTTCTCGGATTCGCCCACTGTCGAGCCGAAGAGCCTGCCGACGTCGAGGCGCAGAAGCGGCAGGTTCCATATGCCGGCGAGCGCCTTGCAGCAGAGGCTTTTTCCCGAGCCCGGGACGCCTATGAGGAGGAGGCCCTTCGGGACGTCCAGGCCCAGGGTCGTTATCTTGTCCCTCGAGAGCCTGAATACGTTCTCCCTCTCTACGAACCACTTCTTGATCTCGCTCAGGCCCCCTATGTTCTCTATGTTCTCCCTGTGGGGGTAGTAGTCGAGGATCTTCTGCTTCCTTATTATCTGCTGCTTCTCGTCCTGTATGTAGGATATGCAGTCCTCGTTCAGGAAGCCGTTGTTGAGGCTTATGGCCTTCCTTATGACCCTCCTTATGTTGTCGAGCGAGAGGCCCTGGAGGGACTTGTAAAGGATCGACCTCGTGGAGGCGTGCCAGCTCGAAGGTATGAGGTGGCCGTAGGTGCGGGATACCAGGTCCGCTATCTCGTCGTAGTCCGGGAGCGACAGCTCCAGCACCACTATGTCCTCCTCGAGCTCGGGCGGTATCTCTCCGAGCGTCGGCGAGAGTATGCAGACGGTATTGACGGTATGGCGCTCGTCTATCACGGCCGGTAGGTCGCGGAACCGCCGGAGGAACTCGTGGGAATTGAAGTAAGAGGCTATGTCCTTGAGGAGAAAGAAGTTACTTACGTTCTCGCCCTTGGTTATCTTCTCCTCTATGACCGAGAGAATTTTTTCCCGGCCCATGGGCTCCCTCTTCTTCTTCTCGCCGCCGTAAAGGCCCCTGGACACGGACCAGGACCAGTAATTGAGCTTCATCGAGTCGCAGAGCGACTCCATGATCTTTTCAACCCTCCTCTCCTCGAAGGAGACGAGCCAGAGTATCGGGTACCTTGCCTCTATATGTATCCGTATCTCGTTTTCGAAGTCTCTGGCGTTCATATTGAGCGCACCTTTCAGGCGGTCAGATTGGGTGAGGCGTACCGAGAAGGCCGGGCTGACTGCTTCTCAGGTACCGGGCAATAACCCGCTCCAACCAGCATACCATAACACGCCGCTCTTTTAAACCTGAAAACCTTCGTTTGAAAAGGAGTTTTGTCCGGGCCGTTTCCGGTTGAGACCATATAACACAACTCCCGATGCCGCTTCAAACAAAAGAGGTTACGGGACGTCCGTAACCTCTTTTCGTAAAGGGCCTCCGATGCTCTCCCCGACTCCCCCCGGCTCATGCCGCCGGCCTGCCCCGGCCCGCTATGAGGGACACGACGAAAAGGATCAGAAAGACGACGAAGAGCACCCTCGCTATCCATGCCGCGGTCCCCGCAACCCCGGCGAAACCAAGGACCGCCGCGATAATGGCTATTATGAGAAAGGTTATGGCCCATGAAAGCATTTGGCACCTTCTTTCCCCCGGCGCGCTTGACATGGCCGGGCCTTGGAGGGCAAGCCCCCTGATTCCCTCAGCTTCCGGGAACGTTTTCATCCGCCTTTATTTTGAGTATATAGTGGGGGGAAGTCGTGTCAATGACCGCCCTGGACCGAAGGTCCAGGGTAACCGGAGAACTGGTTTTGCAGAAATGCCGCGCCAGGCGGTTCCAGCGCTTATCTGTTGCCTTTTCAAGCGGCCTGTTATAATGTATAGCCTCGATTTCCTCGGGAAAAGGCGATGGAGCTTCTAAAGGACTTCATAGACATATTCATGCACATAGACAAGCACCTGGGGGGCGTGATACAGGCCTACGGGGCCTGGACCTATCTCATACTCTTCCTCATCATCTTCTGCGAGACCGGGCTTGTTGTGACGCCGCTACTGCCCGGCGACTCGCTCCTGTTCGCGATAGGCACCTTCGCCGCAATGGGTTACCTGGAAGTCGAATACGTGCTGGCGGGGCTTACCTTCGCGGCCATAGCCGGCGACTCGGTAAACTACGCCATAGGGCACTACCTCGGCCCCAGGGTATTCTCTAAGAAGGACAGCCTGATATTCAGGAAGGAATACCTCGACAAGACGAACAGGTTCTACCAGAGGTACGGGGCCAGGACCATCGTCATCGCCAGGTTCGTGCCCATCGTCCGCACCTTTGCGCCGTTCGTGGCAGGGGTGGGGGCCATGTCCTACGGAAGGTTCCTCTTCTACAACGTTACAGGCGCGGTCGCGTGGATATTCATCTTCATCCTCGGGGGCTACTACTTCGGCAGCATCCCGTTCGTCAAGGAGAACTTCACGCTTGTCATACTCGCCATAATAGTCCTTTCAATAATGCCGGGGCTTATCGAATTAGTGAGGGCAAGCCGCCAGCCCGCCTGAGAAACTTCCATCCCTGTACTCATTGCAAAAGGCCTTTTCCGCGCTTACGCGCGGTTCGAGGGTAAGGCTCGCTTGCCAGACCCCTCCCCCACCCCGTGACCGGGCCCCTGAAGTCGCTTGGCTCCTGCATCCCCGGCCCGTTCACGCTCTCCCTCCCTTATGCTGCGCTCGCCTTACCCTCCGGGGTTTGTTGAAGATAAAAAAGAATCAAAGCACTTTTGTTCTTTAAAACAACCCGGGGCATAAGGCGTTGCGAGCATAAGGCTGGGGGAAGGGCGAGCGAGGCGAGGAAGCAGGAGCTCGGCCCCTTAGGCCGAGCGACTTAAGGGCCGAGCGAGGAGGATGGGGGCGGAAAGCGAGCCGAGCCTTATGCCCGAAAAGAGCGCGGCAGCGCGTTAAATGGCCTTTGCAGCAATGGTTAAATAACAAGACGAAAGGTTTTCCCAAGCAAAAGGCGCCGGGGTTTCGCCCGGCGCCTTTTGCAAAACCAGTCCTACTAGTACAGGAGTATCCCGAAAAGGACCGCGACCAGGTTTATGACCTTGATCATCGGGTTTATGCCAGGGCCTGCGGTGTCCTTGTAGGGGTCGCCCACGGTGTCGCCCGTCACTGCGGCCTGGTGCGCGGGTTTGTGCTTGCCCCCGTGGTTGCCCTCCTCTATGAACTTCTTGGCGTTGTCCCAGGCGGCCCCGCCCGAGGTCATCTTTATCGCCACGAAGAGGCCGGTCACGATGCTCCCGACGAGCACGCCTCCGAGGGCCTTCGGCCCCAGGATCACGCCGACAAGCACGGGGACGGCGATCGGGATGAGAGAGGGCACGATCATCTTTTGCAGGGCCGCGGCGGTGACTATATCGACGCATTTCCCGTACTCCGGCCGGGCGCTCCCGTCCATTATGCCCTTTATCTCCCTGAACTGCCTCCTTACCTCGTCCACGATGGAGCCCGCGGCGGTCCCGACCGCCTTCATGAGCAAGGCCGCGAAATAGAAGGGCAGCATGCCGCCTATGAAGAGGCCGACGAGCACAAGGGGGTCGGAGAGGTCGAAGACCACGAGCGCCCCTCCCTTGGATATGGTCCGGGTGTACTCGGCAAAGAGGACTATGGCCGCGAGGCCGGCGGAGCCGATGGCGTAGCCCTTGGTAACGGCCTTTGTTGTATTCCCTACCGCGTCCAGCGGGTCGGTAACTCCGCGCACCCCTGCGCCCATGTCGGCCATCTCGGCTATTCCGCCCGCGTTGTCGGTTATGGGGCCGAAGGAGTCTATGGCGACGACTATCCCGGCCATGGTGAGCATGGCCTCGGCCGCGACCGCCACACCGAAGAGGCCCGCCAGCTCATAGCTCGCGAGTATGGCGCCGGCGATAACGAGGACCGGGAGCGCCGTGGCCTCCTTCCCTATGGCGAGCCCCGCGATTATGTTCGTCGCGTGCCCGGAGATGGACGCGTTGGCTATGTGCTGGACCGGGCTGTAATGCTTGGCCGTGTAATAGTCGGTGATGACGACGAGCGAGATGGTAACGGCCAGGCCTATGAGGGCGCATAGATAATAGCTGCTCCAGCCTACCCCCCCTACCCCGTCCATGAGGTAATATGTCACCGGAAAAAAGGCGACTGCCGAAAGGACTGCTGTCGCCACGAACCCCTTGTAGAGCGCTGACATTATATTGTTGGAGGAGCCGAGCTTTACGAACCAGCTCCCGATGATGGTCATTATTATCGCCGCGCCGCCGAGCACAAGCGGGAAAAGCATGGCGTTCTCCGAGCCAGGGAAAAGGATGTGCGCGAGCGCCATGGTCGCGACGGTCGTAACGGCGTAGGTCTCGAAGAGGTCCGCGGCCATGCCGGCGCAGTCGCCCACGTTGTCGCCCACGTTGTCGGCTATGACCGCCGGGTTCCTGGGGTCGTCCTCGGGTATTCCGGCCTCGACCTTGCCGACGAGGTCCGCGCCGACGTCAGCGGCCTTGGTGTATATGCCGCCCCCTACCCTGGCGAAGAGCGATATGAGGCTCCCGCCGAGGCCGAGGGAAAGGAGGGACGCTATCGCGTGCGTCTCGTCGGTTACCCGCATAGCCACGGCGTAGAAGCCTGTGACCGCGAGGAGCCCGAGGCCGATGAGGAGGAGCCCTGTGACGGCCCCGCCCCTGAATGCGACAACCAGCGCGGCGTTAAGCCCCTTGTGGGCCGCCTGCGCGGTCTTGGCGTTGGCCCTTACGGCCACCATCATCCCGACGTAGCCCGATATGCCCGAAGCCGCGCCGCCCACGAGAAAGCCGCACGCCGTAAGGAGCCCGAAGTACTCGGACCAGAAGCCCGCCGCCCACAGGAGCACGAATAGGATTGCGGCAACGACCGCCACCGACTTGAACTGCCTTGCCATGTAGGCGCTTGCGCCTTCGTGGATCGCCGCCTGTATCCTCCTCATCTCAGGCGTGCCGCTATCGAGCCCCCTTACCCAGAACGCGAGCCAGGCCGCGTAGACAATGCCCAGCACCGCTGCTCCCAGCGCAAAGAGGATAGTCAATGTAGAGCTTTCCATTCTACCGGTTCTCCTTTGCCGAAGATATTGAAAAACATGCTGCCGGTGCGGTTGAGACCCTTGCCTTGCCTAAAAAAACCGGAACAACTGGAACCGTATCGCCGCGTTTCCGGTTGACCGGGTGCTACCTAAGTGACCAGTGGCTCGGTTACTCTCCAATGAATCAAGTTGAAAAGGGCTGAGTTTCTACGCTGACAACCTTCAAACCGGAGCTTGAACGCTTTTCTCGGGCGGCGGCAACTGCAACGGTAGGGAGACGGAGACACCGCCCCTGAACTCTGGATGATGTTACTTTTTAACATTTCCGGATTTCATTATCAATCCATTTCTGGGCATTTCCGGACCACTCGCCCGCCCCCCGACGAAAAGACGGCAGTATGGAACGAAAACTCCGGGGCGTTGCCTTCAGCAACTTTCTGTCCGAAATGTGATAGAGTTATTTTTATATGGCAAGTCGGTCGCCTTGTCTCCGCGAAATGGATTTCCATTAAGGAGGGCTGGATGAAGGGAAGAGCTGGAAGAGCGGCACGGAGGAAAGGCGTTGAGGCGAAGACTTCGGCTGCGGAGCGGTATTTCAGGGCGGTAAACTATATCGCCGCGGCCCAGATATACCTGAAGGACAACCCGCTCATGGAGGAACCCCTTAAGGTCGACCACATAAAGGAGCGGCTCCTCGGGCATTGGGGCACGGCGCCCGGAATAAACCTCACCTACCT
>DIDN01000031.1 GCA_002418185.1 Deltaproteobacteria bacterium UBA5799 | reverse complement strand
GCCTGCAGCGCCGATCTTGCTCTGCGCCCAGCCGGTCGCCAGGGCCGGGAGCCCGATGGCCAGCGCCGCGGCGAGCGCTATGAGTCCCTCTTGCATGTTTGCCTCCCTCGGTATTTAGTGCTTCGGCTAACGCCTCCTGAAAGGCCTGTACCTCCTTCCGCCGCCCTCGTAGAATTTGCTGAAGAACTCCACGTACTGGAGCCTCATGGACTGTATCGAGGGGCTCAGTATGCTCAAGAGCAGGTTGAGCGAATGCAAAAGCCCGGCCACCACGACCCCTATGAAGACGCTCTCAGGCAAAGACCCCAGCCTGTTCGCGACCAGGGCCATGACGACCGAGGCCGTGCCGACCGCCATGATACGCACGTAGGACACGATGTTGCCGAGGGCCTCGAGGAAGTCCACCGGGCCGAGTATGCCCTCAAGGACCGCAAGCGCCGCGAATGACAGGGCCGCAACTGCAACAGCGGCCCAAAAGTATTCGCCAGGGAGGTTCCCTGTGGCCGAGCCGAGCACCCAGAGGAACGAGACGACGAGCATGAAGAAAGCCGTCTTTGCCCCGGCCTTTTTGGGCTTTTTCCGTGTTACGGCGCTCTTTATACCGAGCGCTATGCCCAGGAGCACGTGGAATATCCCTATGCCTATGGTAACGTATATGAGCGTTGTCAGGGCCTCAATCCTGTGGAAGATTATCGGTTGGAGCCCCAGCCTCTCACCCAGGTCGCCTAAGAACTCGCCGAAAAGAAAGCCGAAGAAGATAGCCGAGGCGCTCGCTATCGCCAGCACGGTCGCTATGTCCCTGTATGCTTCCTTTCCGCCCTTGAGCCTCGACCGGATGAAAAGGGCAAGCGCCATGGTGACCGCGCCGTAGCCCATGTCGGCCACTATGAGCCCGAAGAACGCCGGGAAGAACACCGCGACATAGATAGTCGGGTCCACGGAGCCGTACCTGGGCGGCGGCAGCGCAGATAGAAAGACCTCGAACGGCCTTATGAACCAGGGGTTCCTTATGAGCACGGGAGCCGAGTCGTCCCGGGCCGCCCCGCTCTCGATCGGGGTTAGCCTCACTTTCTCACCGAACGCCTCCCGGAACTCCTTTAAGAGGTCCCCGTATCTCTCGGCAGGCACCCAGCCCTCTATTATGAAGGCGAATGAACTCGCCGCGGCATAGGAGAGCGCGCCGAACTCGTCGAGCGCGTTCTCTATCGCCCTCTCGGTACCCGCGATTTCGTCGTACCATTGGAATGAAATGGCGGAGAGCTCCCTGTCGATGTCCCTTATGAGCCCGGGAATCCGGGCCCTCCTCCTTCCCATGAGCAGCAACGCCTCGACGAGGGCCATGTCCGCGTACTCGTCCGGCAGGCGCACCTCGCCTATGGCCCTCCCGGAAAGGAGCGCCTTGACCTGCGGGTCGAAATGCCTCGGGTACGCGAGCACCACCCCGACAGTTTCGGCGTCCAGGTCCTTCGTGAGCATCCTGTACGCGCCTTCGGTGATCCTCGACACCTCTGTCTCAAGGAGGCCCGCTATGTCCTCCCTCGTCCTCTCAAGCGTTATGCCCGCGACCTCGAAGTTCCTCAAACCTCCGAGCCTCGACACCATTGGCGCGAACCCCCGGAGCAGCCTCTCGTACTTCCCAAGCGAGGAAAGCTCCTCCGAGAGCGAGTCCTTCCGCGCCCGCAGCTCCCTTGCCCGCTCGCCGATATGGGCGAGGTCGCCCATGTACCGCGGTATTTCCCCGGCCTCCACCCGCGCGGGCCTTACGACAGGCGGCGGCGGCACAAGGGCCGTGAGGCTCTTGATGGTGTCCCGCGCCCTTTCGAGCTCCTCTTTTTCCCTTACCCTTTCAGCCTCTATGGGCAGCCTCCTCAGGATACCGCCGTTACGGAAGTCCTCCTCGGGGACGGTCTCGATATGGAGCACGGCAGCCGAGTGGAGCGCCTTTATGGCGTCGTCGATGCGGCTTCTGGGGCCGACTATCCTCACCTTGAGCATCTTCTTTATCACCTTGGCGCACCAATCGATTCCATGAGGAAACGCATGACCTCGGAGACCGCCCCCTCGAACTTCCTTTCACCCTTTTCCCTGAGTTCCAGGGCCTCTCTCCTCCCAGCCTCCTTGATCTGATTGGCGTCCTTCTCGGTCCTTTCGCGCTCGGAGGCCGCAAGCCGCGCTGCCTCGGCCTCGGCTGAGGACGCCATGGACTCCTTGAGCGCCCTCGCCTCGCGGGCGGCATCCTCCCTTATGCGAGCGGCCCTTTCCCTGGCATCGTTTACGAGGGCCTCCATCTCCTCTTCCCTGGCCCTAAGCTCTGATAAGATGTCGTCCGGCATAGAAAGACCCCGGTTTCAACCTTGTATTCGATTGTCTTTCGTGAATAAACTGAGGCGAGCTGCTTTCTTACGGAAGGACCTTTGGAACGGAAACCGCGGCCTTGTCGGACGGCCCGGCAAAGACGAGGCCCCGTATCCTCTCCAACTTGACTTTACCAACCCACTTGACCTCTGTCAAATCGTCCACCTCGCGGAAACCGTTCATTTCCGCCCTTTTCTCGACTATCCTGAAGGCGGTCTTTTCGCCTATGCCGGGAAGGAGCATGAGGTCCTCGGCTGAAGCCTTGTTTATGTCCAGGGGGAAGACGGGGATGGAAGGGCTTGAGTGGTGCGGGGCCTCGGCAGAGGGAGAGGCGGGAAGAGCGCCGGCTTGAAGTATCGAAAGCGCGGTCTCGGACGGCTGCACCGCGGTCCTCTTGAAAAGGGCCGCCGGATTACGAAAGGCGAATAATGCAAGGAGGGCAATCGAGACGAGGAGGAAGGCAGGATAGCGCTTGTCTCTCATTTTGCCCCTTCCCGTGAAAAGGAAAGCTTGAGAATATCTCGGGCTCGGGCGGAATGCCTACGCCCCGGGCTTGCCCTTCCTTTTCTTCCCGTCCTTGAAGAGCTTGTATTCGAGGCTGTCGACGATCGCCTGCCAGCTCGCCTCGATGACGTTTTCGGAGACCCCGACGGTGCCCCATTTGTCGGCCCTGTCGCCGGACTCCACGAGGACGCGCACCCTGGCCGCCGTGCCCTGCATCCCGGCAAGGACCCGCACCTTGAAATCCAGGAGCTCGACTTCCCGGATGGACGGGTAGAACCTCTCCAGGGCCTTCCGGAGCGCCCTGTCGAGGGCATTGACCGGGCCGTTCCCCTCGGCGGCCGTGTGCTCGACCATGCCGTTCACCTCGAGCTTTATGGTGGCCTCGGAGTGGGGCGCTTCGTCCTCGCTCCTCTTCTCGTCTATGACCCTGAAGTCGAGGAGCTTGAAGTACCTCTCCTTCTTCTTCAGGGCCTTCTGGATGAGGAGCTCGAATGAGGCCTCGGCCCCCTCGTACTGGAAGCCCTGGTGCTCGAGGAGCTTAAGCTCCGAGAGAACGCCCTGGACGACCTCGGAGGCGCTCGATATGTCGACCCCGTACTCCTCGGCCTTGTAGATGATATTGGACCTGCCCGAGAGGTCGGACACCAGGACGCGCTGGATATTTCCGACGAGGTCCGGGCTCATGTGCTCGTAGGTCGCGGGGTTCTTGAGGATTGCGCTCACATGGATGCCGCCCTTGTGCGCGAAGGCGCTGTCCCCGACGTAGGGCTGGTGCTTGAGGTGCGGCAGGTTAGCGAGCTCGTTTACGAACCTCGCGGTGTTCCTCAGTTTTTTAAGCTGCTCGGCGCTTACGCACTCGAGGCCCATCTTGACCTTGAGGGCGGGGATTATCGAGCAGAGGTTCGCGTTCCCGCACCGCTCCCCAAAGCCGTTGACAGTGCCCTGCACCATCACGGCGCCCTCCCTTACGGCGGAAAGGGAGCTCGCAACGGCCGTGTCCGAGTCGTTGTGCGCGTGTATGCCGATGCGCGCGGAGGTGTTGAGCCTTACCTCCTTCGTTATCTCGGCCACCTCGAAGGGGAGCGTGCCGCCGTTCGTGTCGCAGAGGACGAGGAAGTCGGCCCCGGCCTCCTCAGCGGCCTTGAGGGTCTTAAGCGCATACGCCGGGTCGTCCTTGTAGGCGTCGAAGAAGTGCTCGGCGTCGTAGAAGACCTCGCCGACCCTCTTTTTAAGGTAACTTACGGAGTCGAAGATCATCTCGATGTTCTCGTCAAGCGAGACCCTGATGGCCTTCAAAACATGGAGCTTCCACGTCTTTCCGAATATGGTTACGGCGGGAGTGCGGGACGATACGAGGGCCTTCAAATTAGCGTCGCTTGAGGCCCTCACGCCTGCGCGCCTGGTGGAGCCGAAGCTCACGAGCCTGGAATTTCCGAGCTTCTCCCCGGCCATGGACCTGAAGAACTCGATGTCGCGCGGGTTGCTGCCCGGCCAGCCGCCCTCGATATAATGCACCCCGAGGTCGACGAGCGCCCTGGCTATCCTGGTCTTGTCCTCTACCGAGAAGGAGATGTCCTCGGCCTGAGTGCCGTCGCGGAGCGTTGTGTCATACAGGTATATCATCCTGATACTCTCAATTGCGTATGCCCTGGCAGGAATACGCCGGCTATGCGCCCTGGGCCTCCTCGGCCACGTCGCCCTTGCCGAGGCCGAAGGCCTCGTGGAGCACCCTTACCGCCAGCTCGGTGTATTTCACGTCCACCACTATCGATATCTTTATCTCGGAGGTGGATATCATCTGTATGTTTATGCCCTCGTTGGCCAGTACGTCGAACATCTTCGAGGCAACTCCCGCGTGGCTCCTCATCCCGGCGCCCACGATGGAGACCTTGGCTATGCCGGCGTCTCCCACCACCTCCTTGGCCTCGACGGACGCCGCCGCGCCCTCGACTATCTTCAAGGCCCTCTTGTAGTCCTCCTTTGAGACGGTGAAGGTCAGGTCCGTGTGCGAGTCGTGGCTTATGTTCTGCACTATGACGTCCACGTTTATGCCCGCCTCGGTAAGCGGCCTGAAGAGCTTGGCCGCTATGCCCGGCCTGTCCGGCACCCGGAGGACCGATATCTTGGCCTCGTTCTTGTTGTAGGTGATGCCTGAGACCACCACTTTTTCCATTTCCTTGTCCTCCTTGCAGACGAGCGTGCCCTCTGAATCGTTAAATGAGGACCTCACCATCACCGGGACCTCGTATTTCTTCGCGAACTCGACCGACCTCGTTTGCAGCACCTTGGCACCGAGGCTCGCCATCTCCAGCATCTCGTCATAGGAGACCTTCTTCAATTTCCTGGCCTCCTGGCAGATGCCCGGGTCGGTGGTGTAGACCCCGTCCACGTCGGTGTATATCTCGCAGAGGTCGGCCTCAAGGGCCGCGGCGAGCGCGACGGCGGTCGTGTCCGAGCCGCCCCTGCCGAGCGTCGTTATGTTGCCCTCCGGGTCCACCCCCTGGAAGCCCGCCACCACCACGATAGAGCCCTTTGAGAGCTCGTCCCTTATGCGCGTCCCGTCGATGGACTCTATCCGGGCCGAGCCGAACCGGGAATCGGTCACTATCGGGACCTGGTGGCCCGTGAAGCTTCTTGCCCTGTGCCCCATCTCCTTCAGGACGATCGAGAGGAGCCCGATCGTGACCTGCTCGCCCGTGGAGATGACGAGGTCGTACTCGCGGCCTATCGGGAACTCGCTCGCCTCGTGGCAGAGGGCGACGAGCCTGTTGGTCTCGCCCGCCATGGCCGAGAGGACCACAACGACCTGGTTCCCCTCCTCTGCGGCGCGGGCGGCCCTCCTGGCCACGTTCCTTATGCGCTCCAAGTTGCCGACCGAGGTCCCGCCGTACTTCTGGACTATCAATCCCATTTAGGAAAACCTCTCCACAGGTAAAAAGACCTACCTCTTCCGTCCCATCTTGTGGATCGCGATGCCGTGCACGTCCTCGGCGGCCTCCATCACAAGCTCGGGAAGGGTCGGGTGCGCGTGGATCGTCCCGGCCAGGTCCTTTACCGTGACCCCGGCCTTCATGGCGAGAGCCGCCTCTCCTATGAGGTCGGTGGCGTGCGCGCCCACGATAGAGCAGCCCAGGACCTTGTCTGTCCCCGGGTCGGCGACTATCTGCACGAAGCCTTCGGTCTCGCCCATGCCGAGGGCCTTGCCGCTGGCCGCGTACGGGAACCTGCCGACCCTGACCTCAATGCCCTTTTCCGCCGCGTCCTTCTCCCTTAAACCCACGCTCGCTATCTCCGGGTCGGTGAATATCCCGGCAGGTATCACGGAATAGTCCATCCTGGCGTCCTTGCCGAGAGCGGCGTTCACGGCGACTATGCCCTGTGTCGAGGCCACGTGCGCAAGGAGCATCTTGCCGGTAACGTCGCCTATGGCGTAGACGCCCTTGACGTTCGTCTCCATGCGCTCGTCCACCGCTATCCTGCCTTTTTCAATATTCACGCCCAGGGCGTCAAGACCTATGCCTGAGGAATTGAAGGAGCGGCCTATGGCGACCATGACCTTCTCGGTCATGAACTCGCGTCCGTCCTTGAGCCTGGTCTTTACGCAGCCGTCCTCCGGGGTTACCGCCTCGACCTGCACGTCGGTGAGTACGTTAACGCCCGCCTCCTTGAACCTCTTGCCTATGACCCTCGATACCATCTTGTCCTCGGTCGCGAGTATGGAAGGCAGGAGCTCGACTATCATGACCCTGCTCCCGAATGCGGAGAAGAGGGTCGCGAACTCGCACCCCATTACTCCGCCGCCTATTATGAGGAGCGATTCAGGCACCTTCTTGAGGTCAAGCATCTCGGTCGAGGTAAGGACGTTCTTCCGGTCTATGTTGAAGGCCGGTATCATCGCAGGCTCCGAGCCGGTGGCGAGGATTATCGACCTTGCCGCGATGGTCTCGGTAGAGCCGTCATTCGCGACCCTTACCTTTCCGGCGGACTCAAGATACCCGTTCCCCTTTATGACCTCGACCTTGTTGCCCTTCAGGAGCTGCTCGATCCCGCCGACGAGCTTCTTTACGACCCCGTCCTTCCTCTCCACGGCCTTGGCAAGGTCGAATGATATCTCCCCGGCGGTCACGCCGAAATCCGAGGCGTGCTTCGCGCCCTCCAGTGCCTTTGCAGAATAATAAAGCGCTTTGGTCGGTATGCAGCCCCAGTTGAGGCACGTGCCGCCGATCCTGTCCCTTTCGACGAGGGCGGTTTTGGCCCCGAGCTGAGCGGCCCTTATGGCCGCGACGTAACCCCCTGGCCCGGCCCCGACCACAACGATGTCGTACTCTCGCACTCTCGATTACCCCCGCTGTTAGTATGCCGGAAACGCCCCTTTAGGGCCTTCCGGAACCCGTAGGCCTTCCACTTATAACACAGGCTTTTCGTGCTTTCCAGCGTCGTCTTTTATCCTGACCTCGATCTCCCTCTCGGTGTCCGACACATACCTGAAGCTGACCGTTATCCTGCAATCCCTGAGAAGCGAGGGGGCGCGCTCGGCCCATTCGATGACCGCGGCCCCGTTTCCGTGGATGAACTCGTCGAGGCCGGCGAAAAGGAACTCTTCCTGGCCCATTATCCTGTAAAGGTCCATGTGGTAGAGGGGGAGCCTCCCTCCCTCGTAGATATTGAGTATGGTGAAGCTCGGGCTCTTTACGCCCCCTTTCGAGCCGAGCCCCCTGGCCATGCCCCTCGCGAAACTGGTCTTCCCGCCGCCGAGTTCGCCGGTGAGCGCTACACAGTCCCCTGCCCTGAGCTTCTCCGAAAGCCCCTCTCCGAGGCGCTCGGTCTCTTCCGGGGATGACGTCAGGTATTTGACCGTCTCTTCCATTCAGACGCGGTCTACGAAGGAGTTCATGAGGCGCGGCAACCCTGCCACGAGGTCCATTGCCATCATCCCGAGCTCGCCCTGCGCGCTCTTCACCTCGTCCCCGGCAAGGCCGTGGACGTAGACGGCCGCGCACGCGGCCTGTTCCGGCGTATAGCCCTGGGCAAGGAGGCCGCCGATCATTCCCGCGAGCACGTCGCCCGTGCCTGCGGTCGCAAGCCCTGGGTTCCCGGTGGGGTTTATGTGAATCCTCCCGGAAGGGCCGGCTATGACGGTTGCCGCGCCCTTCAAGACGACGGTCCCGCCGGTCTTGAGCGCAAGCTCCTCTGCCGCGCCGACCCTGTCCGACTGGACCTCTGTCGCGCTCCTGCCGAGAAGCCTCGCCATCTCCCCGGGGTGCGGGGTAAGGACGATATTGAGGCCCTCTCTTTTGACAGCGGCTATTTCCAGGCCGAAGGAGTTGAGCCCGTCCGCGTCTATTACTACCGGGACCCGGACCTCATGAATGAGCGCCTCGATAAGGCGCCTCACTTCATCCGAACTCCTCATGCCCGGGCCCACTACCACGGCGGTCTTGCCGGAAAGGAGCTTCTTTACCTCTTCGAAGGAGACCGCGCCTAGTGTGCCTTCCGGGGTCTCCGGAAGCCCCAGGCTCATCACCTCGGTCGTCTTGGCCTCCATTACGCAGTTGAGGCTCGAAGGCACGCCCAGGGTGGCAAGCCCTGCGCCGGCCCTCATTGCGGAGACTGCCGTCATGAACGCGGCCCCTGTCATGCCCGGAGAGCCGGCGAGCACAAGGAGGTGCCCGTGTGTGGACTTATGCGACTCGGGGCTCCTGGGCCTCAGTATCTTCCTTATATCCGCCCCGGTAAGGAGGTTCCATCTTATGCCCTCGTCTTCAATCAGCTCGCGCGGGACCCCTATGTCTACTACCTCGATTCTCCCGGCGTAAGTCCTTCCAGGGAAAAGGAGCAGGCCGAGCTTGGGCATCGCCATCGTGGCCGTCAGGTCAGCCCTGACGGCGCACCCCAATACCCCGCCGGTCGTGGCGTTCATGCCGGATGGGACATCGACTGCTATGGTTTTTGTGTCGAGAGAGTTTACGAGGTCTATCGTTGCGGCGTGTACGCCCGAGACCGGGCTTGAGAGGCCTGTCCCGAATATAGCGTCTATCATGATAGCGGAATGCCTTATCCGGGACCCGGCCCCTTCGAGGTCCTTAACGGAGAGCACTTCCCTTACTTCTCCGCCCATCTTCAGCCATATCCCGGCGTTTATCGCGGCGTCCCCTCTTAGCTCCTCCACCCTGCAAAGGGAATATACGATAGTATCGCGGCCCGAGTTCCTCAAGTGCCTGGCCGCCACGTACCCGTCGCCGCCGTTATTCCCCTTGCCCGCGAATATGGCCGCCCGGCCCGGTCCTGTAAGCTCCTTCGATACGGCCTCGGCAACGCCCCTTCCGGCGTTCTCCATGAGCTGAAGGCCCGTAAGGCCGTACCTCTCCAGGGCTTTCTTATCCACCTTGCGTATGGTCTCGGAATCGGCGGCCTTCAAGAGTCCCTCTCTATTATCGTCTCCGCTATGCTGAGATGCCCGTCGTGCGATATGGATACGCTCACCCTCAGGCCCTCGGAGAGCCCTTTTATTTTAAGTACGGGCGCGCCGGACGAGGCCCTTTCCACCTCGACTTCCTTCCACGGGACTGGCCTCCCGAGGGCCTTGAAGAAACTCACCTTCGCGGCGAACCTCGCGGCAAGGTGGCGCTCAGGCCGCCTGTGCCGCAGGGAATACGCAAGCTCCGGCCCGGTAAAGAGCCTCGCAGTGAGCCTCTCCCCCCACCTCTCCATTGCCCGCTTGAACCTGGGCACCTCCATCGCGTCTATGCCTATGCCGTGGATCATGGCTTTTTTACCTGGGCCGCGATTCGGCTATTAGGCGCTTCATCTCGCGGACCGCCTCTCCCATGCCCGTGTAGACCGCGCGGGAGACGATGCTGAAGCCTATCGCGAACTCGTCAATCTCCCTTATTGCCGCGACATCCCCGACGTTCACGTAGTCGAGGCCGTGGCCGGCGTGCGCCCTCAAGCCAAGCTTCCTTGAAAGCACGGCCGAGTCGTGGATCCTCTTGATCTCGGCCTTTCTTGCCTCCGCACCTTTGGCTTCGGCGTATGTGCCCGTGTGGAGCTCGACTCCGTCCGAGCCGACCCTGGCAGAGGCCTTAACGGCGTCAGGGGAAGGGTCGATGAATAGGTTAACGCGGATACGCCCGTCACGGAGCTGCCCCACGAACTTCCTAAGGTGCTCGGCATGGGCCTTCAGGTCGAGCCCGCCCTCTGTGGTGAGCTCCTTCCTCTTCTCCGGGACGAGCGTCACCATGTCGGGCTTCACCTCAAGGGCGATGTCGAGCATCTCCCTGGTAGCGGCCATCTCGAGGTTCAGCTCGGTCTTTACTGTCTTCCTGAGGATATGCAGGTCCCTGTCCTGTATGTGCCTCCTGTCCTCCCGGAGGTGGACGGTTATGCCGTCCGCGCCCGCGAGTTCCGCCATCACGGCGGCAGAGACCGGGTCGGGCTCGCTTCCGAGCCGCGCCTGCCTTATTGTGGCAACATGGTCAACGTTCACAGAAAGCTTCGACATCCGGATGACTCTCCTTCCAGCCCTTATTCAAAATTCCGCTTCAGGCAACCTCTAAAAATTAGAGATGTTTCCCGCAATCAAGGAAGGCCGGGAAAAAGATCAATTTTTAGAGGTCGCCGTCAGCCTATTTCCTTTTTAAGCAACTCCGCCAGCTCGTTCGCCATGATTGAAATCTCGTCCTCTTTCTCGCCCTCTATGGTGATCCTCGCGAGAGGCTCGGTGCCGGAGTAGCGTATGAAGGCGCGGCCCCTGTTCCTGAGCTTCTCCTCCACCGCCTTCAAGGCCTTTGTGACCGCCGGTATGGAGCCCAGGTCCTTTTTCTCCCTGACCCGGACGTTCAGGAGTATCTGCGGGTAGGTCTTCATTACCGAGGCGAGCTCGGAGAGGGGCTTGCCTTCCTCGGCCATCCTCTTAAGGACCTGCAGGGCGGATATGACGCCGTCGCCGGTAGTCGTGTGGTCGAGGTACACGATATGGCCGGACTGCTCGCCTCCGAGGTTGTAGCCGCGCCTGAGCATCTCCTCGACGACGTACCTGTCCCCGACCGAGGTCCTTACGACCCTGCCCCCGGCCCTTTCTATCGCCTCTTCGAGCCCCGAGTTGCTCATTATTGTGGCGACGACGGTGTTGCCCTTGAGGGAGCCCTCCCTGAGCATGGAGGCTGCCGAGACCGCGAGCATATGGTCGCCGTCGAGGATGTTGCCCTTCTCGTCTACCATTATGCACCTGTCGCCGTCGCCGTCGAGCGCGAAGCCCGCGTGCGCCCCGGACTCCCTCACTGCGGCTGCGAGCCCCTCGGGGTGGAGCGCCCCGCAGCCGAGGTTTATGTTCTCGCCGTCGGGCTTTACTCCCAGGGGTATGACCTCGGCCCCCAGCTCGTAGAAGACAGCCGGGGCCACCTTGTAAGCGGCCCCGTTCGCGCAGTCAACGGCGATCCTGAGCCCGTCGAGCGTAAGCTCCTTGGGGAAGGTGTTCTTGGCGAAGACGACGTATCGGCCTATGGCGTCGTCGACCCTGTAGGCCTTTCCCACCTCGCTCGCGGTGGGGCGGTGGCTCGGGTCCTGGTTCTCGAAGATGAACTCCTCTATCTTAAGCTCCATCTCGTCGGCGAGCTTAAGGCCGCTCCTGGAGAAGAACTTTATGCCGTTGTCGTGGTACTGGTTGTGGGAGGCGGATATGACGACCCCGGCGTCGGCCCTCATGCTGGAGGTGAGGAACGCTATCCCGGGGGTGGGGAGCGGCCCCACCATGAGCGCGTCGACCCCCATCGAGCAGATGCCTGCCATCATCGCCCCCTCGAGCATGTAGCCCGAGAGCCGGGTGTCCTTGCCGACCACTATCCTGTGGCGCCTCTCCTCCTGCTTGAATATGTAGGCTATGGCCCTGCCGAGCTGCAGGGCCATCTCGGCGGTCATGGGCTCGATGTTCGCCACTCCCCTTACGCCGTCGGTGCCGAAGAGCCTCTTCCTGACCTGCATGGGCTATTTCTCCTTCCTCGGGAGTATTCTGACTTCCACGCTGTCCACGCTCAGGCTCCGGAGCTCGAGGCCGGCCTGGTCCAACTGGACCTTTACGTCCAACGGGGCGTCGATGCCGGAGATGTCGATGGGCCGGGTGCGTATCTCCTTCATCTTCTTCATCTCCCTTTCCGTGCCGGTAACGGCTATGGTCCTGGGCGATACCGAGACGTCGGCCACCCTGTATCCGGCGGCGGGCCGGCCGGTGAGCTTCGCCTTTACGGGCAGCTCTGCCCTGACCACCTTCTCGAGCTTTACCTCTACGGAGCTGGGCCGGAGTCTCTGCACCTCGACGCCCATGGGGGTTATTATGTCCTTGGTCTGTATGCGGTAGGTATTGAGCCCCTCCCTTGCGCCGCTCAGGTCTATCTCGGCGGTTATCTGGGTGGGCGAGAGATTGTTTATGAAGAGCTTGGGCCCTGTGACCCTTACCTCCATCTCGTCCGGAGGCGTGCTGGTCATCACCATGTCCTTGGGTATGCCCTTGAAGCCCAGCGGCACCAGGAAGCCCACCTCGGTCCTCGACTGTCCGGCCACGAAGAACCAGAGCGCCAGGGCGAAGACGAGGGCCAGGGCCTTTAGCTTGGTATTGGACGCAACGAAAGCCTTCATTTCGACCTGGCCCTCCAGGGGAAGATGGCCTCGGTGTCGGCGAAGCCTCCCGCGAAGAGCTTCTTGAGGTCGGCGCGGAGCTTCTCGGGCCCGAGGTCCACGAACAGGCCGTCCTCAACGGCGAGCGTAACCTCCCCGGTCTCCTCGGAAACGACTATTATCGCCGCGTCGGTCTCCTCGGCAAGGCCTATCGCGGCCCTGTGCCTCGTGCCCATGGACTTTGATAGCTCCTTGTTGGTAAGCGGCAGTATGCACCCGGCACTGAGGACCCGGCCCTTCCTTATGATGACCGCGCCGTCGTGTATCGGGGAGGACGGGTTGAATATCGAGAGGATGAGCTCCTTGGAGACCTTGGCGTCTATCTCGAGGCCGGCCACCTCTCCGATGAAATCGGAGAGGTCTATGGAGCGCTCGAGGACTATGATGCCGCCGGTCCTTGTCCCGGACATGCTCGCCACCGCCTTCACTATCTCCTCAAGGGCGCCGTCCGAGTTCATCGAGTCCCTGGTGCTGAAGGGCTTGCCCATGTGCACGAGCGCCCGCCTTATGTCCTGCTGGAATACGACTATGATGAATATGACTATCGAACTGAGAAAGTTGGACAGTATCCAGTGGAGCGTAAGGAGCTCGAACCTCTGGGAGACGAAATAGACCGTCACGATTATCCCCAGGCCCCAGAGCATCCTCTCCGCCCTGGTGCCCTTGAACATGAGCATGAGCCAGTAGATGACGAAGGCCACGATGAATATGTCGAGCAGGGCCACCGCGGCGTTGAAGCCGAATATGTTCTCGAAGAAGTTCAGCATTTAGCCACCGCGTCCGCGAGTGCGGAAGCCTCCCTGGCCTCCCTTGCGTCATGCACCCTGAGTATCGAGGCGCCGTTCAGGACCGCGGCGGCAAGCGCCGCCAGGGTCGCTGGCAGCCTCTCGCCCGCCCCCCTGCCGGACGAGAACCTTCCGAGGAATGATTTCCTCGAAGGGCCGACGAGCACGGGCCTCCCCAGCGACTTAAGCTCCATGAGCCTCTTGAGGATCTCGATATTGCCCTCGGCGGACTTCCCGAAGCCTATTCCAGGGTCTATTATAGTGCTCTCGGGGTCTATTCCCTTCGAGGCGGCGTACTCGATCCTCGAATGCAGCCAGCCGTATACCTCGCCCATGAGGTCCGCGTAGGAGGTGTCGAGCTGCATGGTCCCGGGCGTGCCCCTCATGTGCATGAGGACGACCGGGGCGCCGCTTTCCGCGACCACCTCCGCCATCCTCTCGTCATGGGACATGGCGCTTACGTCGTTGACTATGGAGGCGCCGGCCTCAAGGGCCGCCCTGGCGACCTCCGATTTTGTGGTGTCGACCGAAACGACCGCCCCCTCCCTCGATAGCGCCTCTATTACAGGGACGACCCGGGCGGACTCCGTAGCGGCATCGACCGGCGCTGCCCCCGGCCTCGTCGATTCTCCTCCGACGTCTATCCAGTCCGCGCCGTCTTTGAGCATCTCAAGCCCCCTCCTGACGGCGGCGTCGAAATCGAGGAACCTGCCGCCGTCCGAAAAGGAATCAGGCGTCACGTTCAGTATCCCCATTATAACGGTGCGGGGGCCCACCTCGAAGCTCTTTTTCCCGCCCCTGACCGTATAGGCCCTGAGGCCCCTGTTCAGCACGGCTCTTCGGAGCGATTCCGCGACCTCCGGGAGGCCGTAAGGCCGGCTGGCGAGCCTGCCTATGAGGTCGGCTATCTGCCCAGACGTGCCCGAGACTATGGCGTCCGTGCGCTCGACTCCGGACGAAACCGGACCGCATGCCGCGGCGGCCCCGACCCCGATGGAAAGGGCGTCCCGCTTCAGGATATCCGCCTCGGCCCGGGTGAGCCCCGCTATCTTCAGGTTGTAATGGAAATGATTCGGGGCCATCATGCGGACCGCGGCGGGGTCGACTCCGATCCGCTCCAACTCTCTCCGCGAACTCTCGGGTGAAACGATCTCAAGACACCGTACGGGAAACCTCAATGGAATCGGTCCGAAATAATAATAAGCTTCCTGTTAATGGTTAAAGGCCGGGCGCACCTGGCGTCCGGCCTGCTTACGGACAGGTTGTGGAGCGGCTTATTTTACGACTACCCCGAGTCTGGCCGCGTCCTCGGGCTTGAGCGATTCCGGCCTGGCCTCGGGAGGGGCGCCCTCTCCGGGGCCGTCCTCGTCGTCCGAGGAGATGAGCCTGTCTATCTCCGGGGCGTCCAGGACCTCTTTTTCGAGGAGGGCCCTGGCGAGCCTGTGCAGCGCGCCCATGTGGGACTCGATGAGCTGCCTGGCCCTGTTGTAGTTCTCAAGGACCACCTTCTTTATCTCGGTGTCTATCTCCTCGGCGGTCTCCTCGCTGAAGTCCCTCCTCTGGGCCATTTCCTTCCCGAGGAAGATGTGCTCTTCCTTCTTGCCGAACGTAAGCGGCCCGAGCTTATCGCTCATGCCCCATTCGCACACCATCTTCCGGGCTATCTCCGTGGCCCTCTCGATGTCGTTGCCCGCGCCGGTGGTCATGTGCTTGAGGACGAGTTCCTCGGCGGCCCTTCCGCCCATGAGGACGGAGATGTTGTTCTGCAGGTATTCCTTGCTGTAGGTGTGCCTCTCGTCTATGGGGAGCTGCTGGGTAAGCCCGAGCGCCATGCCCCTCGGAATTATCGAGACCTTGTGTATGGGGTCGGTGCCCGGTATGAGGCGAGCAACGAGCGTGTGCCCGGCCTCGTGGTAGGCGGTGTTCCTCTTCTCGGCCTCGCTTATTATCATGCTCCTCCTCTCGGTGCCCATGAGGAGCTTGTCCTTCGCGTCGTCGAACTCCGTTTTCTCGAGCTTGTCCTTCCCCCTCCTCGCGGCAAGGAGGGCCGCCTCGTTCACGAGGTTCGAGAGGTCCGCTCCCGAGAACCCCGGGGTGCCCCTCGCAATTATCTCAAGGTCCACGTCCGAGGCGAGCGGGGTCTTGGAGGTGTGTACGCGGAGTATCTCCTCCCGGCCCTTGAGGTCGGGCTTCGGCACCACGACGTTTCTGTCGAACCTCCCCGGGCGCAGCAGCGCCGGGTCGAGCACGTCCGGCCGGTTCGTGGCCGCGATTATGATGACGCCCTCGTTGGACTCGAAGCCGTCCATCTCGACGAGGAGCTGGTTAAGCGTCTGCTCCCTCTCGTCGTGCCCGCCGCCGAGGCCCGCGCCCCTGTGGCGCCCGACCGCGTCTATCTCGTCAATGAATATTATGCAGGGCGCGTTCTTCTTGCCCTGTACGAAGAGGTCGCGGACGCGCGAAGCGCCGACGCCCACGAACATCTCGACGAAGTCGCTTCCGGAAATCGAGAAGAACGGAACCCCCGCCTCGCCGGCTATGGCCTTGGCAAGGAGGGTCTTCCCCGTGCCGGGCTGCCCGACGAGGAGCACGCCCTTGGGTATGCGGCCGCCCAGGCGCGTGAACTTCTTCGGGTCCTTGAGGAAGTCGATTATCTCCTCGACCTCCTCCTTGGCCTCCTCGATCCCGGCCACGTCCTTGAAGGTGATCCTGTGCTGCGTTTCGCTTAGGAGCTTGGCCTTGGATTTGCCGAAGCTCATCGCCTTCCCGCCGCCGCTCTGCATCTGGCGCATGAAGAATATCCAGACGCCGATGAGGAGTATCATGGGGAACCACGAGACGAATATCGTGCCCCACGAGGGGCTGTCGGCTACCGGCTCCGCGGCAATCTTTACGCCGCTTGTCCTGAGCTTTGCTATTAGGTCCGGGTACTGCGGGGAGAAGGTCTGAAACGTCTTCCCGTCCTTGTACTTCCCGCTTATGTCGTTGCCCTGTATGGTGACCTCGACTACGTTCCCGGACTCGACCTCCTGTATGAAATCGCTGAAGACGACCTTGTCCGAGGAGGGCTGCTTATAGCTTATGAGATTGAACATGAGCACGACCGTGGCTATGATTATGAGCCACATGGCTATGTTCTTGTATAGCTGGTTCATCTATGCTCCTATGTAAGCGGTAGTTTTCATCGCAACTTAAATACAGATAATTGTGTCACAGATTTAGCCGATTTACAATAAAAAATATCAGTCTCAAAAGCCTGTAACCCCCGTAAAGACCGCGGCTTTCAAGGGGTTCAGCGCCTCCTGTGCGCCCGCCTCGACTCCGAGGCGAGGTACGAGGCCCTGGAGACCGAGGCCGACAGGAGGAACAGGCTCGCCGAGTAGTATATCCACATGAGGAGTATCATTAGCGCGCCTATGGAGCCGTAGAACTTGTTATAGCTCTGGAAGTTCGCGACGTAGAGCGCGAAGAGCTGCTTTGCGGCCTCCCAGAGGACCGCAAAGAGCATGCTGCCGAAAAAGGCGTGCTTCAAATCCAGGTTGGCCCCTGCAAGCACCCGGAAGACCACGGCTATTATGCCGGTCACCAGGAAAAACGGCATTATGAGCCCGAATAGCAGGAGCGAAAGAAGATTAAAAAGGTACTGGAGCCCCTGTATTCCGGTATTGAGGTCCTGGATGGTGTACGACAGGGCGGTCACGGCTACGGAGGAGAGGGCGGCCAGGATGGCGAGGAGTATCATGAAGAGTCCTATGAGCCTCGTGCGGAGTATCCCGAAACTCTTCTCAGTCCCGAATATGGCGGTAAGCGCCCGGACCATGGCGCTCATGACGAACTCGGCCGCGAAGACGAGCGAAAAGAGGCCTATCCAGCCGAAGGTCCTCCAGTTCTTCGAAAGCTCCTCGAGCTCCCCGATTATCGTGTCGCTCAGGTAGGGAAGGCTCTCGCTCACCATGCCCACGACCCTGTCCTGGATCTCGGGGTTCGCGCCGAGGATGAAGCCGACCCCGGCGGTCACGAGGAACATGACCGGTATGAGCGAAAAGAAGGCGTAGAAGGAAATGGCGGCTGCGTTCGTCGAGCCGCCTGTCCGCATGAATATCCTTATCCCCTCACGGGCGACGGATATGAGTTCCCTCATCCCTCAATGTCTTTCCCTGAAAATGAGCCTCAAGGGGACCTCCTCGAGGCCGAGCGCCTCCCGCAGGCCGGAAGCCAGGTACCGCTGGTAGGAGTCCTCGACGCCCTCCGGGTGGTTGGTGAAGATTATGAACGCAGGCGGCGCGGTGCCGACCTGGGTGGCGTAGTAGAACTTCACTTCCCTGCCCCTGAAGGCGTGGGGGCCGTACCTTGAGACCAAAGATTCAAGGGCGCTATTCAGGGCCGAGGTGGCCACCTGCCTCCTTGACTTCTCGACGAGCGCGTCCACGGTCTCGAGTATCCTCGGCACCCTCTGGCCCGTGAGGGCCGATACGAATATTACCGGCGCGTAGGAGATGAACGGGAGCTTCTTTCTTATGGTATCTGCCGCGTAGTCCGCTGTCCTCGTGTCCTTTTCCACGAGGTCCCACTTGTTTACGAGGACGATGCAGCACTTCTTCCTGTCCTCTATTAGCCCTGCTATCTTCTCGTCCTGCGAGGTTATGCCGTCCTTGCCGTCGACCACGAGGACGGCCACGTCGCACCGCTCTATCGACCTTATGGCCTCCATGACCGAGTATGTCTCGACCGTCATGCTGACCTTGCTCTTCCTCCTGATCCCGGCGGTATCGACGAACAGGTACTTCCTGCCCTCGAGGTCCACGGGCATGTCAACAGGGTCCCTTGTCGTCCCGGCCACCGCGCTAACTATGGCCCTGGGCCTCCCTGTTATACGGTTCAGGAGCGAGGACTTGCCGACATTGGGCCTCCCCACTATCGCTACCCTCACCCGCCCCTCGTCCTCAGGGCCCCGGGGCTTCTCGGGGAGCCTTTCGAGCACCGCGTCGACAAGCTCGTTTATGCCTGCGCCGTGCTCCGCGGACACAGGCAGCACCTCTCCTATGCCGAGGGAGTAAAACTCCATGGCGAGCGCCTCATGCCTGGGCGTGTCGATCTTGTTTGCCGCGTATACAACGGGCTTCCCGGATTTCCTGAGCATTTCGACCAGTTCGGAGTCGTCCGGGGCCGGGCCAACTCTACCGTCCATGACGAATACGATGAGGTCGGCGTCCTCTATCGCGAGCCGGGCCTGCTCCCGCACCTGGGCAAGGACCGCGTCCCCGGTAACGGACTCGAAACCGCCGGTGTCCACGAGCGTGAACTGGCGGCCGCCTTCCTCCACGTCGGCGAAATTAAGGTCCCTCGTCACGCCGGGCATGTCGTGCACGATGGCCCGTTTCCTGCCTAAGAGCCTGTTGAAAAGGGTCGACTTCCCCACGTTGGGCCTGCCGACGATAGCTACGACCGGTTTCATATCAAACTTATTCCCCGACTCCTTTCTGATGCGGTCTCATTGCCGTCCGCTAATTCCCCCCTTTCCTAAAGGGGGGCGAGGGGGGGATTAAAAAACGTCTGAAAAATCCCCCTCTTATCCCCCTTTTTCAAAGGGGGATGATCATGAGGGCAGCGCTTCAGTAACCGAACTCCTTAAGCGCCCCCGGCTTCTTGGTCCACTCCTTCTGGACGCGGACGAATAGCTCCAAAAAGACCTTCGAGCCCAGGAGCTTTTCCATCTCCTCGCGCGCGGAGGTGCCTATCCTCTTGAGCATGGCCCCGCCCTTTCCTATGATTATGCCCTTCTGCGACTCCCTCTCGACGTTTATGGTGGCGGTTATGGATATGAGCCCCTTCTTCTCAATGAACTTATCCACGACCACGGCGACCGAGTACGGGATCTCCTCGCGGACGAAGAGAAAGACCTTCTCCCTCACTATCTCCCCGGCGATGAACCTCTCGGGCACGTCGGTAAGGACGTCGTCGGGGAAGTACTTCGGCCCCTCGGGCATGAGGGCCGAGAGCGCTCCTGTAAGTAGCTCCACCCCGTCGCCCTTGAGGGCGGAAAGGGGTATCACTTCCCTGAAGGCGTACACCTTCGAGTACTCGTCGATGAGCGGGAGTAACTTGCGCTTCTCTATCCTGTCAATCTTGTTTACGCCCAGTATGACCGGGCACTTGAGGCCCTTTAGGGATTTGATGATGGACCTGTCCTCGTCCGTAACCGGCCTGTCGGCCTCGACAAGGAGGACCACGGCGTCCACGTCCTTTAATGACGAGACCGCCTCCCTGACCATCCGTTCGTTAAGGAGGCCCTTGCCCTTGTGTATGCCGGGCGTGTCAATGAAGACCATCTGGCAGCCTTCGAGGTTCTTTACCCCCCGGACGACGTTCCTCGTCGTCTGCGGCTTGGGCGAGACGATCGATATCTTCTCGCCGAGGACGCTGTTCAAGAGCGTGGATTTTCCCGCGTTCGGCCTGCCTATTATGGAAACAAAACCTGACCTGAATGACATAAGCTTCTAC
>DIDN01000036.1:17994-19929 GCA_002418185.1 Deltaproteobacteria bacterium UBA5799 | reverse complement strand
GAGGAATGAGGCGTACTTTTTTGTACGTCGGAGTGTCCAATTTTGAAGACGACGACGCAGATTGGGCTTTTTCAGCAGCCTTTAGGAAAACGATGTTTGAAGACCTTTCATTTGTAGGCCTCATGCAAAAGGGCGGGATAACCGTAGCCGTCCTGGCGCTCCTTTCCGTCCTTTCCATAGCCATAATACTCGAGCGCGCCTGGGCGCACAGGAGGTTCTCAAGGGGCATCGAGGAGTTCTTCCCCGCCTTGAGGAGGGCGGCCCGCGAAAGCGGCATTTCAGCCGTGTACCAGATGTGCAAGGCCAACACCTCCCCGCTCGCCCCGGTCCTCCTTTCCGGCTTCGAGCGTTCCGGTAAGGGCAAGGATGAGGTCGCCGAGGCCATGGAGCTTGCCGGCAGGAGGGAGCTTTCGAGGCTCGAAAGATATCTGGGCGCCCTCGGCACCATAGGCTCCACCGCCCCCTTCATCGGACTTTTCGGCACGGTCCTGGGGATAATCAGGGCCTTCAGCGACCTTGCCATAACCGACGGCGCGGGCCCGGCGGCGGTAGCCGACGGCATAGCCGAGGCGCTGGTCGCAACGGCGGCAGGGCTGTTCGTGGCCGTACCGGCGGTAGTCGCGTATAACCTTTTCGTCAGGTCCGCATCCAGGCGTCTCCTTGACCTCGAGTCGTGCGCCTCGGAGTTCGCGGACCCCATTGGCAGGCATGGGCTGGAAACCGAGGCAAGGTAGCGAGAGGACAATGGCTGAGATAAACATCACGCCGCTTGCGGACGTGATGCTCGTCCTCCTCGTCATATTCATGGTCACGACCCCGCTCATCATGACCGACTCCTTCAAGGTCAGGCTCCCGAGGGCCGTAAGCGCGGACGCCGAGCCGGGTAAGGGCGCGGTCGTGGCCGTAAGCGAGGCCGGGCATGTCACGCTTAACGGCAGGGCCGTGGAAATGGACGGGCTACGGGAGGCCCTCAAGGCCGCGTTCGGCCAAGGCGGAGACAGGACAGTGATAATAAGGGCCGACAGGGGCGTAAGTCATGGTGTCGTGGTGAACGTCCTCGATACCGCGAGGCTCGCCGGTGCGGAGAGGCTCTCGATTGCAACGGAACAGGAGAGGCGTTGACGACACCCGTGAGATACGCATCCGTTGACGTTGGGACGAACACCCTGAGGCTACTTATAGCCGAGCCTTCGGGCAGGGACCTCCGTACGCTCGCATACAGGAGGAAGATAACGAGGCTCGGCGGAGGGTATACCGAGGAGGCCGGGATAAGCCGTGAAGCTGCCGAGAGGACATTTACGGCCCTCAGGGAGTTCAAGGACGAGATAGACTCGGCTGGCGCGGAGGTCGTTGTGGCCTTTGCAACGAGCGTCGTAAGGAGGGCGGTGAACCGCGCCTGGTTCATCGACGAGGCCAGGAGGCGCGCGGGTCTGGACGTGGCCGTGATAACCGGTAACGAGGAGGCCCGCCTCTCGCTCCTGGGCGTGCTTTCGGTCCTGGACGGGGCCGGGGGCAAAAAGCTCGTTATGGACATAGGCGGCGGCTCCACCGAGTTCATAGCCTCGTCGGGCGGGGCCGAGCTGGGGGCGTGGTCGATGGAACTCGGGGTCGTGCATCTCACCGAGAAGTATCTGAGGAGCGACCCTCCTGCTGAAAGCGAGCTTGCGCTCGTCGCCGGGGAGGCCCTTAAGACGATAAACGACCTTAAGGCCCGCATGAGGGCCGACGGCGTAGACCCCGGGGAGTTTTCGGGCGTATGCGGGGCCGAGTTCGTCGGCACGGCAGGCACCATAACCACCCTGGCTTCCATAGACCAGGACCTGAAGGAGTACGACAGGTCCAGGATAAACAGGCACACGCTCAAGAAAGAGAGGATTGCCGAAATCCTGAGAAGGCTTTCGGGCATGAGGCTTAAAGAACGCGAAGAGGTCCTCT
>DIDN01000036.1:0-17980 GCA_002418185.1 Deltaproteobacteria bacterium UBA5799 | reverse complement strand
TCCCTTGAAAAGGGGAGGGAGGACCTTATAATACCGGGGACCGCGATAACCCTCCTTGTGATGGGGTCGTTCGGTTTCGATGAGGTCAGGGTGAGCGACGCGGGCCTCCTGGAAGGCATCATGATAGACAGGCTCAAGCCTGGCGTAAGTTCCATAAGGTATCAATAAGAGGGAAGTTACAGCTTCCTTTTCGATACGGGAGGAGGTCTTGATACATGGAATCACTCAAGGTAAGGACGGCCCTTACGTTCGATGACGTGCTGCTGGAGCCAGCTTTCTCACAGGTGCTCCCGCGGGACGTCGACATCTCTACGAGGCTCACGAACGAGATAAGGCTCAACATGCCGCTCGTGAGCGCGGCAATGGACACCGTGACCGAGTGGAGGATGGCCATAGCCATAGCGCTCGAAGGCGGCATAGGCATGATACACAAGAACCTTTCCATCGAGGAACAGTCCGCGATGGTGGACAAGGTCAAGAAATACGAGTCGGTCGTAATCACAAAACCGCTCACCTTGAGCCCCGACCAGCTCGTGGCCGACGCCCTCGAGATAATGAAGAAGGAGAACATCTCCGGATTCCCGATCGTGAAGGACGGCGTGCTCGTCGGCATACTCACGAACAGGGACCTCCGCTTCGAGACGAACCCGTCCCGGAAGATATCGGAGATTATGACGAAGGACGTCATAACCGCGCCCTACGGCATCGCCATAGAAAAGGCCAAGGCCCTGCTCCACAAGCACAGGATAGAGAAACTCCCGGTAGTCGACTCGAAGAGGAGGCTCAAGGGCCTCATAACCGTCACCGACATCGTGAAGCGCGAGAAGTTCCCCAACTCATGCAAGGACGGGCAGGGGAGGCTCAGGGTAGGCGCGGCGGTCGGGGTCTCGTACGACAGGGAGGCCAGGATAGACGCGCTTTTGAAGTCCGGGGCCGACGTTATTGTCATAGACACGGCCCACGGCCACAGTAAGGGCGTGCTTGACGCAGTACGGTCGACCAAGAAGAGCTTCCGCTGCCAGCTCATAGCCGGGAACGTCGCTACCAGCGAGGCCGCTGAGGCGCTCATAAAGGCCGGTGTCGACGCAATAAAGGTCGGCGTCGGCCCCGGGTCCATATGCACCACGAGGGTCGTAACAGGCATAGGGGTCCCCCAGATAACCGCGGTCGCGGACGTCGTCAGGGCGGCGAGGAAAAAGGGCATACCCGTCATATCCGACGGCGGCATAAAGTATTCCGGGGACGTCGCCAAGGCAATGGCCGCAGGGGCGGATTCGGTAATGATCGGCGGCCTCTTTGCCGGGACGGACGAGAGCCCGGGCGAGACCATACTCTACCAGGGCAGGACCTTCAAGCTATACAGGGGCATGGGCTCGATAGAGGCCATGAAAAAAGGCAGCAAGGACAGGTATTTCCAGGAAGATGTTGAGAGCGACCTTAAGCTCGTCCCCGAGGGCATTGAGGGCAGGGTACCGCACAAGGGCCCCATTGCCGCGACCATCTTCCAGCTCGTCGGGGGTCTCAGGGCAGGCATGGGCTACTGCGGCGCTAAGGCCATAGCCGAGTTCCACAAAAAGGCGCGTTTCGTGAAGATAACACCCTCGGGCCTCAGGGAAAGCCATGTGCACGACGTGACCATAACCAAGGAGGCCCCAAATTACAAGCAGGAGGTCTGAGCGGCGCATCCCCCCGGGCCGGCGCCTTGCGCCCCGGGCAGCATGACGCAGAAACTACCGATGGACATTCATTCACAGAAGATACTCATACTCGATTTCGGCTCCCAGTACACCCAGCTCATAGCCCGGAGGGTGAGGGAGGCCAGGGTCTACTGCGAGATACACCCCTATAATTGCGGCAGCGAGTTCATAAGGAAGTTCAACCCCAGGGGCATAATCCTCTCAGGCGGCCCTTCGAGCGTCTTTGACAGGGGCGCGCCTGTCCTCCCAAAGTCCTTTTTCGACGGTCTCAAGGCGCCGCTACTCGGCATCTGCTACGGGATGCAGCTTACCGCGAAGGTTTTGGGCGGAGAGGTCGAGAGGTCAGGGAAAAGGGAGTACGGCGCCGCCGACCTTGAGATAAAAAAGCCGGACCCGATATTCAAGGGGCTCGGCAAGGGCCCCGTCCGCGTCTGGATGAGCCACGGCGACAAGGTGAGGAAGCTCCCGCCGGGCTTCGTCTCCATCGGCGCGAGCGGCAATTCCGGCATCTGCGCAATGCGCGACAGGAAGGGCCTGGTCTACGGGGTCCAGTTCCACCCCGAGGTGGCGCATACGCCCAAGGGAGACACCATTTTAAAGAACTTCGTTTTCAAGGTGTGCGGCTGCAAGCCCGTCTGGACCATGAGCTCCTTCATAGAGGGGGCCGTAAATGAGATACGCTCGAAGGTCGGGGACGCAAAGGTGGTCTGCGGCATAAGCGGGGGCGTGGACTCGGCGGTCGCCGCCCTTCTGGTCCACCGGGCCATCGGGAGCCGCCTCGTCTGCATCTTCGTCGACAACGGGGTCTTGAGGAAAGGCGAGGCCGACAAGGTCGAGGCGACCCTCAAGAAGAGCTTCCGCATGAACATACGGAGGGTGGACGCATCCGAGCGCTTCCTCGGGAAATTGAAGGGCGTCACCGACCCCGAGAGGAAGAGGAAGATAATAGGCGGCGAGTTCGTGAGGGTCTTCGAGGCGGAGGCCGGGAAGATAAAGGGGGTCAGGTTCCTGGCGCAGGGCACGCTCTACCCGGACGTCATAGAGAGCGTCTCCTTCAAGGGCCCCTCGGCCACCATAAAGAGCCACCACAACGTCGGCGGGCTCTTGAAGAAGATGAAGCTCGGGCTCGTCGAGCCGCTCCGGGAGCTTTTCAAGGACGAGGTGCGTCTCCTCGGAAAAGAGCTCGGCATGCCCGAGGAGATCGTGAACCGCCAGCCGTTCCCGGGCCCGGGGCTCGCGATAAGGATACTCGGCGAGGTCACCCGGAAGCGCTGCGGCATACTCCGCGAGGCGGACGCGATAGTCCTCGAGGAGATAAAGCAGGCGGGCCTGTACGGCAGGATGTGGCAGTCGTTCGCAGTGCTTCTCCCCGTGCGGACGGTGGGCGTCATGGGAGACGAGAGGACTTACGAGAACACGGTTGCATTGAGGGCGGTCGAGAGCGTTGACGGCATGACCGCGGACTGGGTGAGGCTCCCGTACGGCGTCCTTGAGCGCGTCTCGGGCAGGATAATAAACGAGGTGAGGGGCGTAAACCGCGTCGTCTACGACATAAGCTCCAAGCCTCCTTCAACCATCGAATGGGAGTAGCCGGGTATATGGTCGAGGACCTGAAGGGCAAGGAGACGTGGAGAGTCTTCCGCATCATGAGCGAGTTCATCGAGGGGTTCGACGAGCTCTCGGACGTCGGCCCAGCGGTATCCATATTCGGCTCCGCAAGGATAGAGAACAACAAGAAATACTACAAGCAGTGCGTCGAGGTCTCAAGGCTCCTCTCCAAGAACGGCTATGCGGTCATTACCGGCGGCGGCCCCGGCATCATGGAGGCCGCGAACAAGGGCGCGGCCCAGAACGGCGGCCTCTCGATAGGCCTCAATATCACGCTACCCAGGGAGCAGAAGCCCAACAAGTACCAGAACCGGGCGCTCCACTTCAAATACTTCTTCGCCAGGAAGGTCATGTTCGTCAAGTACGCAATCGGGTATGTCTGCATGCCCGGCGGCTTCGGTACCCTCGACGAGCTCTTCGAGGCGCTTACCCTCGTCCAGACCCACAAGATATACCCGTTCCCGCTCATACTCTTCGGCAGGGAATACTGGGAACCACTCATGCACTTCATAAGGAACACGATGCTCAAGCACAAGACCATCGACGCCTCGGACCTGGACTACATCGAAATAACCGACGACCCCAGGGAGGTCCTGGCCATCATCAACAGGCACATGGCCAAGAAGATGAAGCTCATAAAGAGCACGAAGCCCGCCGCGAAGGCAGAGGGCATGGACAAGATAAGGAACAGGAAACCAATACCTTAAGGAGGTTCGGATGGGGTGCGGACACGACCACAGGCACGGCCACGGCGAGGGCCACGGCCATGAAGAGGAACTCCGTGAGGTGACGGTCACTCTCGAAGAGGAGCAGATAGAGGCCCTCGAGGAGATGGCCGCCGAGTACAGGCAAAGGCTCGGGCAGGACTGGGACTTAAGCGCCATGCTGAGGGTCGCTGTGGGGCATTTCCTTACCAAAATGGGCAAGATGACCTGAGCGCCTTCTAAGAATTGATCTTTTCCGCGGACTCTGCGTAGTTACGTTTATAAAAATGCCCACATATCGTCATATATGCTCCGCTTTTTATTCCCGGCTTCCCTTGATTTCGGGAAAAATCTCCAATTTAAGATGTTGCCCTGAGCGACTTCTTTTTTAGCGGGAATCCCGGGGTTATGAGGTCGGTTTCCAGGCGTTGCCTCGATAGTCGTTCGACATTTTTCCTCTTCCTTGACCTCTTTTGATGTGCCGATATACTATCCAGTGTATTTACAACGCTGCGAGGGGGGCGCGCCGATGCCGAAGCGGTCATTTCTTTTTTTCGTATTCCTTCTCGTCCTCGTGCCCGGGTGCGTCTTCATAACGCTTCCGGGCCCCGGCCCGCTTTCCGAGAAGGTAGTGGGCGGCAAGGGCGACGACAAGGTCCTTCTCCTCGAAATATCGGGGATGCTCACGGACGATAAGCCCGGAGGCGTGCTGGGCCTTGATACGGCCCCCAACCTCACGGCCCGCATAAAGGAGGAGCTCGAGCTCGCGGCTGCGGACCCTAAGGTTAAGGCCGTCGTGCTCCGGATAAACACCCCCGGCGGCTCGGTCACCACGAGCGACATCATCGCCCACGAGATAAAGAGGTTCAAGGAGAGGAAAAAGGTGCCGGTAGTCGCCGGGCTCATGGACCTCGCCACCTCCGGCGGCTATTATATCGCCTCTTCAGCCGACACGATAATCGCCCAGCCGACCGCCGTTACCGGGAGCATAGGCGTCGTCGCATTGAGCGTCAACGCGAGCGGACTCATGGAGAAGCTCGGCATCACCAACCAGACCGTCAAGTCCGGGGACATGAAGGACCTGGGCTCGCCCATACGCCCCATGACCGAGGAGGAGAGGAGGGTCCTCCAGTCGGTAATAGACGGACTTTTCGAGAGGTTCCTCGACCAGGTCATTGAAGGCAGGCCAGGCAGGTTCACCCGCGAGGAACTCCGCGCCATATCGGACGGGCGCATATTCACCGCCCCGCAGGCCCTGGAGCACAAGCTCGTCGATTCGATAGGCTACCTCGACGACGCCATAGACGCCGCAAAGGAGGCCGCCGGCATAAAAGAAGCCAGGGTCGTCACCTATGCCGCCCCGAGGGCGTATAACAACAATATCTATTCCCTTGCCGAGCCGCCGAAGGCGGGTATAAGCATCGTGAACATCGACACGGGCCTTTTCAGGAGGTTCGGCATGGAGTTCATGTACGTGTGGATGCCGTGAGGAGCTGACGATAAAAAAGCCCGGCGTCCAGCCGGGCTTTTTTTGTTTCACCGTGTTCATGCTGCCCCGCGCTTGCCGCCCTTCCCCCACCCCTATGTTAGCTCCGCCTTATGCCCCCGGGGTCATTTAGAGAGGCAAAACAAAACCGTGAGCGGCCCCGCACGCCGTTTTCATCTGTGTTCAGTCCTTTACCGCGGCCTCCGGGCCCACGACCGAGATCGCGTAGGAACCGAGGTCCAGGTATTTCTTCGCGACCCGCATTACGTCCTCGGCAGTCACGGCCTCGATCTTCCCCGGGAATTCCTTGTGGAAGTCGTATCCGAGGCCGTATAGCTCGTTATTCGCCATGTCCGAGGCCTGGTTCGATACCGACTGGAGCCCTATCTCGTAGCTCCCGATTATCGAGCGCTTGGCCCTCAAAAGCTCCCCGCTCGTCACCGGCTCCGTCCTTATCCTTTCGAACTCCGAGAGCATCCCCTTCAGGGCCTCGTCCTTCTTGTCCGGCGCGGTCGCTATGTACGCCCCGATGACCCCGCGGTCTACGCCCTCCCTTGAGAAGGCGCTCACGCTGTATGCGAGCGACTTCCTGTCCCTGAGCTCCAGGAAGAGCCTTCCGCCCTGCCCGGAGAGCACCTCGGTCATTACCCTGAGCGGGTAGCTGTCCTCGTCGGTTATGGTGGTGCCGAGGAAAGCTATTCCGATATGGGCCTGCTCCTTCTCCTTTACGGCGCCGGTCTCCTCTATCGAAGTCCTTTGCGGCTCTTTCGAGGGAGAGGGCAGGGGAGGCGCTTCGTTCTTGAACCCCCCGAAAAGGGCCTTAACCTTCTCGTGGGCCTGGTCGGTGTCCACGTCGCCGACGATGGTAAGGACCATGCGGCCCGGCGCGAAGAACTCTTTGTGGTGCCTTACGAGGTCCTCCCTCGTAAGAGAGCTTACCGACTCCTTCGTGCCCATGACGGGCAGGCCGTACGGGTGCCTGGAAAAGAGCTCGCGGTAGAGGAGCTTGAATGTATAGCCCGGGAGGTTGTCCTCCTGCCGCTGTATGGCGGCAAGGGTGTCTGTCCGTAGCTTCTCGATCTCATCCTCAGGGAAGGTCGGGTTGAGGAGCACGTCAGAGAGCATGCCGAGCCCCTTGTCCAGGAACATGGAGAGGAACTTCCCGGAAGCGCCGGTCGAGTTCCAGCCCGAGAAGCCGCCTACGCCGCCGGCCATCTCCTCCATCTCCAGCGAAAGCTCCTCCCTGGTCTTCTTAACGGTGCCCCTGGTGAGCATCCCGGCGGTGAAGTTGCCGATTCCGTTTTTGGCCTCGTCCTCGAATCTCAATCCGCCGGGGAAAGTCGCGTAAAAGGCGACCGTCGGGTTGGAGCGCACTTCCTTCACTATCAGGGTTATGCCGTTCTCAAGCACGAACCTGGCGGTCCGCTCCTCCATTCTCGTCTCGCGCGCGGCCTCGGCTTTCGCCCTCTCAGCCGCAGCGCTCACGGAGGCGGCGATCATGTCGTCAGTAAGGGAGTCCTCTTTCCCGGACGGCAGGAGGGCCGAGACGGTCAGGTTGGCGGGAGTGAAATACTTCAGCGCGACCCTCTTTACGTCCTCGGGCGACACCCTCCTTATGCCCTCTATGTACTTCCTCTCGTAATCGAGGTCTCCTACCGTCGCCTCGAAGTAGCCGAGCTTCCCGGCAAGACCGCTCATGGTCTCGCGCGAGTAGATGAAATCGCTTTCGAGGTTGAACTTGGCCTTTTGCAGCTCCTGGTGGTTCGGCCCCTCGGAGGCGAGCTTCTCGATAATGTCGAGTGTCGCGCCGACGGTCTTTTCGGCCTTCTCCGGCTCGAGTACCGAGGTGATGAAGAATATGCCGGGGTCCTTGAGCGACATCGCATAGCCGGAAACGCTGTGCACGAGCTCGTCCTCTATCTTGAGCTTCTTATACAGCCTCGACGTCTCGCCGCCTGAGAGGACCATCTGGATGACGTCCATCGCGTAGGTGTCCTCGTCATTCACCGCGGGGATGTGGAAGGCCATGCCGAGCCGGGCGTCCTGTACCTGCATGGTGAAGACATCTGTCCTGAGCCCCTTCTGTGGCGGTTCGGCGGGCCTGGTCCGTTTCGGCGGGGACTTCTTTTTCATATTCTTGAAGGCGGCCTTCACTTCCTTCAGGGCCTCCTTGTGGTCGACGTCTCCGACTATGACCAGCACCATGTTCTTCGGGACGTACCATTTTCCGAAGAACTCGACCATGTCCTTTCTCGTAAGGCCCTTTACGGTGTCGAACGAGCCGATTACGGGCCTGCCGTACGGGTGGACCTCATAGGCGGTCCCGAGGACCGACTTATAGAGCCTCCTCGCTGGGTTGTCCTCGTTCATCCGGATCTCTTCCAGCACTACTTCCAGCTCCTTCGCGAGCTCTGCCTCGTCGAGCGACGAGCGCTGTATCGCGTCGCTTATGACGTCGAGCCCGGTCGGGAAATGGCGGCTCGGCACGGTCAGGTGGTAGACGGTATTGTCGAAGGAGGTGTAGGCGTTTATGTCGCCCCCGACCGACTCTATTATCCCGGCTATCTCGCCGACCCCCCTGGTGTCTGTCCCCTTGAAGAGCATGTGCTCGAACACGTGGGAAATACCCGCGAGGCCGTCCGGCTCGTCTGCGCCCCCGACCTTGACCCACATCTGTATGGAGACGACCGGGGCGGAGCGCTCCTCCTCTATTATCACCGTAAGGCCGTTGTCGAGCTTGTATTTATGTGGCCTGGCCGGCTCGGCAGAGGCGACGCCGGCGAGCATGGTGAAGAGGACGGATAACGCGAGGAGAACGGAATTTATCCTTTTTACGACCATCGAGGCCTCCTTATTGCTGATAGCTTGCGGCCGGTGCGCGAAAAAAAGCCCGGACGCATTGGAAAGAATAAAACAAAACCGGGGTTTTTGCAAGTCCAAAGCGGCGAAAAAGCTCGAAAAGTCAAGTGTTTCGCTCCCTTGACACCCTGGAGTATCCTGTTATTCTCTACCTATGCATGAGCAGAGACAAGGGAAAAAGGCGCTTGTCATAGCCGACGTGCAAAACGATTTCTGCCCTTCCGGCGCGCTCGCAGTGCCCGGGGGGGACAGGATCGTCCCGGTCGTAAACAGGTACATAAGACTCTTCAGGTCGGCGGGGCTCCCGGTCTATATCACTCGCGACTGGCACCCTCCTGTAACCATCCACTTCAAGGAGTTCGGCGGCGCATGGCCGCCCCATTGCGTTATGGGCACAAAGGGGGCCGAGTTCCACCCCGACCTCGAAGTGCCCGGGGAGGCCGTCGTCCTTTCAAAGGGCGACACCCCGAACGCCGATAATTATTCGGCATTCGACGGACACGACGAGAAGGGGAGGAGGCTTGAGAAGGTACTGGAGGACGACGGCGTAGCGGAGATTTACGTAGGCGGGCTTGCAACCGACTATTGCGTCAGGCAGACCGCGCTCGACGCCATCGGAAAAGGGTTCAGGGTAACCGTCCTCCTGGACGCGGTCAAGGGAGTGGACCTTGAGCCTGGCGATTCCGAGCGCGCTCTCAAGGAGATAATGGAGAAAGGCGCGGGCTCGACCGATATAGACGGGGTAGATATTCAAGGAGGATAGGTGGCCGAGGTACGCAGGAAAAAGGCACACCGGGCAGGCGCCCGGTGTGCGCGCGGGGGGCTGCCTATTTTTCAGCGTGAGCCTGGTGCGCGTGGTGCCTCTGCGAGAAGGCCCAGCCTGAGAGGAAGCCTGCGGCAAGGAAGAAGAGGAGCCGCGTCCTCAGGCCAATGGGTATGTATCGCGTCTTTTTGCCGGTGACCTCGATAACGCCGACCGGCCTGACCATCATCCCGCCTCCGCCGCCCTCTTCGCGCTCGGCCTTCCTGTTGCCTTTTTCGGTCCCTTTTTCCGCTTCGCCTCCGCCGCCGAATCCGTAGGTGACCTTCGCGACCGGTATTATCGTCTTCTCAGGCGTCCTCACGGGCTTTCCATAAGCCGCCCTGACGCTGGCGCTCGATTTGAGCGTGCCGGATATCTCCTTCAGAAGGTTCTTCGTCCGCTCAAGCCTTAATAGACCCATTTCAATCCTCCCTAATGGTTCAAGGTGTACGAACGGCCGCCTGATTAGAGTATGCCAGAAAAGGGGCGGGCGGGGAACACTCGGTCATATTGACTTGAAATCAAAGGATAAGTCCGTCGGCGTGCCGGGGCGTTCTTACGAGGTGAGCTTGAGCCCGGCCATGCCGATTATTATGAGCCCTATGCAGGCTATTCTCAAAGCCTCCCGCGGCTCGCCGAAGAGCGTCATGCCGACGATCACGGTCCCGACCGCGCCGATGCCGGTCCATATGGCGTATGCCGTGCCCATGGGTATGGTCTTCAGGGCAATGGCCATGCAGCCCATGCTGAGGCCAATTGCGGCTATGGTCGCTATGGTCGGGAAGGGCCTGGTGAAGCCCTGCGAGAGCTTGAGCTCCACCGCCCAGACGACCTCGAACAGCCCGGCCATTAGGAGGAAAAACCACGACGTCACCTGCCGGCCCTCCTTTTTTTCCTCAAGGCCGAGAATTCAGCGGGGCGGGTTATCCTGCCGGGGTCGAAAATACGGTCCCACTCGGCCTTTGTCAGGACGCCTTTCTGAATCGCCGTCTCTTTTACGGTCTTTCCGGTCCTCATGGACTCCTTCGCCACCTCCGCCGCCTTCTCGTATCCTATGACGGCGTTCAGCGCGGTTGCCAGGCCTTCCGATGTCTCGAAATAACGCCTGCAGCGCCCGGGGTCGGCCTCTATGCCCCTTACGCACTTCTCGGAAAAGGCCAGGGCCGCGTTGGTCAGTATCTGCACGGAGTGGAGGAGGTTATGCCCTATTACAGGGAGCATGACGTTGAGCTCGAGCTGGCCCGCCTGTACGGCGGCGGCTATCGACGCGTCGGCGCCGATTACCTGGAAGCCCACCATGTCCATCATCTCGGCCATCACGGGGTTTACCTTCCCGGGCATGATCGAGGACCCGGGCTGCACGGGCGGCAGCTTTACCTCCGCAAGCCCTGTCATGGGTCCGGAGCCCAGGAGCCGGAGGTCGTTGGCTATCCGTATGAGGTCGAGTGCGGCGTCGCGGAGCGCTGCGGAAAAGGAAGAGAAGTCCGTAAAGCTGTTGAGCGCCTCGAAGGCGTCCTCAGCCTTCCTGAGCCCCTTTATACCGCTCGCTTCCGAGAGCTCGCGGAGCGCTCTTCCGCTGTATTCGGGGTGCGTGTTTATGCCTGTGCCCACGGCGGTTCCGCCGAGCCCTATCCTTTTAAGGCACTCGCTTGCCCGCTCTATTCTCTTTATCGAGCTTTTAACGGCTGACGCCCAGGAGCCGAACTCCTGGCCGAGGGTCATGGGAACCGCGTCCTGGAGGTGCGTCCTCCCGGACTTGATTACTTTTCTGAACTCCCGGGACTTTGCCCTTAGCGCGGCCTCAAGCGTGCCGAGGGCCTCCAGGAGCCCGGCAGACTCCGAAAGAACGGCTATGCGGAGGGCAGTCGGCACGGTGTCGTTCGTGGACTGGCCCATGTTAACGTGGTCGTTGGGGTGTACGAGCCCGTAGTCGCCCTTTTTCCCGCCGAGTATCTCTATTGCCCTGTTCGCTATGACCTCGTTGGCGTTCATGTTGTGGGACGTACCGGCCCCGGCCTGGAAGACGTCCACTATGAACTCGGTATCGAATCTGCCCCCGGCCACCTCTTTGGCGGCCTTTGCAACGGCGCGGGCAAGCCTTCTTTCAAGCAGGCCGAGCCTTGCGTTCGCCCTGCAGGCCGCGAGCTTCACGGCCCCCGTCGCGCGGATGAAGGCGCGGGGGGCCCTCAGACCGCTTATCCTGAAGTTCTCCGAGGCGCGTAGCGTCTGTATGCCGTAGTAGGCGTCCACGGGCACCTCCCTCTCCCCGAGGGGGTCCCTCTCAAGCCTGAAGGTCAGTTCCACGGGCATCCTGGTCAGTCCCTGATTACCTTGCGGTCCGGCCCGAGCGGCAGGGTCACGTCGATATGGCCGGCAATGGTGTCGGCCTTACTGCCTTCCACGAGTATCCGGACGTCTTCTATTTCCGGGAAATTGAGCGCGAGCGTATTCACTATCGAATAGACCGTCTGTATCTCTGCGGACGAGCCGCCTGGATGGTTTTCGATGACCTCCCTGCTCAAGTCGACGGTCGCGGTCTTGCCCTCGACCCTGAGTCCGAGGAGCTTTGTTCCCTGCGGCAAAGTAGCGGCGAATGAAGCGCTCTCAGGCCCCTCGACGAGCTCTTCCAGCGCGTCCCTGGCCTCGGCGGCTACCGGCCCCTTCCTTACGCTCCTCTTCTCGGCCTTGAGGTAAAGCCCTTCCTCGTCGCTGAAGTAGACGTCTATCTCCATCGTCTCCTTTGCGGGCCTTCCGGAAAGCCACAGGATGACGACGACCCCTATAACCGCCGCCGTAACTGCGGCGGCGACCACGAGGTTTAGGTTTTTCCGGTCTTTATGCCTTTTGGGCATCCTGCGCCTCGGTAAGGACCGCGAGCCCGGGTTCCAGGAGACTGTCGCCGAAGAACCTCCTGCCGACGTCCATGAACCTTTCGGGCGAGTCGGTAACGTAGAACCTGTGAGACGGGGCGAGTCCAGAGTCGTTGAGCGTCCCTGTTTTCTCGAGCTTCCTTTTAACCTCCGCGGCGGTAGCGGCCGCCGAGTCTATGAGCGCGACCTCCTCGCCCATGACTGTCGCGATGGTCTTTTTAAGGAGAGGGTAGTGCGTGCAGCCGAGTACGAGGGTGTCTATGGCGGCCTCCTTCAGGTCGGCGAGATAGCGCTCTGCGACCCGCGCCGCTATCTCGTCCTCGGCCCAGCCCTCCTCGACGAGCGGCACGAAGAGGGGACAGGCTTTGACGAACGCGGACACAGCCGTGTTCTCGGCTTTTATGGCCGAGACGTACGCGCCGCTCCTTATGGTGCCCTCGGTCCCGATGACCCCGACCCTGCCGGTCCTTGTCGCGGCAGCGGCAGCGCGCGCGCCGGGGAGTATGACCCCTATTACCGGAATCGGAAGCCTGCCTGCAAGGCCCGGGACCGCCAGGGCCGAGGCGGTATTGCAGGCGGCCACGAGCATTTTTATTTCGTGCTTCGCGAGAAAGGACGCGATCTCGAATGAATACCTTTCGATGGTCCCGCGCGACTTGCTGCCGTAAGGCACCCTGGCCGTGTCGCCGAAATAGATAGTGCTCTCGTTCGGCAAAAGCGAGTTTATCTCGCGAAGGACCGTAAGCCCCCCTATGCCCGAGTCGAATACGCCTATTGGGTTGCGTTTCATTTTGAATGCGGCTTTCCGTTCCTCTGCCTTTGAAACCCCTGCGTCCTGCTAAGTTTAGGTAATGCGGCCCCCGGTGTCAATTCCTAATTTGGCAAAAAGCTCCCGGCCCGTCCGCTGGCCTGCCGGTACGGAACATTGTATATTATATTATATGTCGCAGCCGTTTGAAAGGAGGCGGGCAGAGGTGGAGAACGGAGACATTGCGAACGTTTTTTTCGAGATTGCGGACCTCCTTGAAATAAAGGGCGGCGATACCTTCAGGATACGCTCGTACAGGAACGCGGGGATGGTCGTTGAAGGGCTTCCGGAGAGCCTCAAGACCCTTTACGCTGGCAGCGGAGAGGACGGCTTGAAGGGCATACCCGGCATAGGAGAGAGTACGCGGAAAAAGATAATAGAGCTCCTTACGACCGGCAGGTGCGCCTACCACCGCGAGCTCCTCGCAGAAATGCCCCACGGGATGCTCGATATGATAAAGGTGTCCGGCCTCGGGCCGAAAAAGGCCGCGGTCCTCCATAAGGAGCTCGGGGTGAGCGACATCGAGGGGCTCGTAAGGGCGGCAGAGGCCGGGCTCATAAGCGGGATACGCGGCTTCGGGGAGACTACGGAGCAGAAGATACTAAGGGGGATAAGGGAGCTTAAGACCAGGTCGCTTCAGTTCAAGTTATCTGCGGTAGTGCCTTACGAACGTTCCTTTGCAAGATACCTGGGCGAAGTCCCAGGAATAACGGACATAGCGCCATCCGGGAGCTACAGGCGGTGGAAGGAGACGGTCGGCGACCTCGATATCCTCGTGGCCTGCACTGACGCCAGTTCCGTGATGGACCGCTTCGTCAAACACCCGGACATTGCCGAGGTGGTGTCAAAGGGGGAGACCAAGTCCACGGTGGTCCTCGCCTCCGGCCTGCAGGTGGACATAAGGGTCCTCGATAAGCGCTCCTTCGGCTCGGCGCTCCAGTATTTTACCGGCTCCAAGTCGCATAACGTGGCCCTCAGGGAGAGGGCCAGGAGGATGGGCCTCAAGATAAGCGAATACGGGGTCTTCAGGGAAAAAGGAGAGGTCTGGATAGCAGGCGAAAGGGAGGAGGACGTGTACAGGGCAGTGGGGCTTCCGTGGATACCGCCGGAGCTGCGCGAGAACAGGGGCGAGATAGAGGCCGCGGAGGAGGGGAGGCTCCCGAGGCTTATAGAGAGGGCCGATATAAGGGGCGACCTGCACGTACACACGAAGGAGAGCGACGGCACTTACACGCTCGACCAGATGGCCGAGGCCGCGATGAAGCTGGGCTACGAGTACATTGCCGTTACCGACCACTCGAAGGCGGTGGGCATAGCAAGGGGGCTCGACGAGGCGCGTCTCATGGCCCAGATAAGGGCAGTGGACGAGTTCAACGACAGGATGAAGAGGCAGGGCAGGAAGTTCAGGGCGTTGAAGGCAACTGAGGTGGACATACGGGCGGACGGGACGCTGGACCACCCGGCAAGGGCGCTTAAAAAGCTCGACTGTGTCGTCGCCTCGGTCCATTCGAGTTTTAGAATGGGCATGGAGGAGATGACGGCCCGCGTCATAAAGGCGGTCCGGACAGGGCTCGTGAACATAATCGGCCATCCGACGGGGAGGCTCATAGGCGAAAGGGAGCCGTATCAGATAAACCTCGAAAAGGTGATGGACGAAGCGAAGAGGTACGGGGTGGCAATGGAGCTGAACGCATACCCGGACAGGCTCGACCTTAACGACGTACACTGCCTGCTCGCGAAACAGAGAGGTGTACAGGTGGCCGTCTCGACGGACTCGCACTCCATACACCATCTGGATAACATGGCCTACGGCATACACACGGCCAGGAGGGGGTGGCTTGAGAAAAAGGACGTCCTGAACGCGATGCCCCTGAAGGGGCTTATGAAGGTATTGAAGCGGCAGGGGTGAGGTGGCCCGAGGCGCGGCTGGAGCGTACTGATGAGCCCTGTCGTTGCGAGGGGCACAAGGCCCGGAGCAGCCTCAGGCCGCGCACATGAGCGCCATTGATGGTCCGTGGAGCTAAAGCCCCCCTTCAATGCAGGGTGGACCCTTTGAGGGGCGTCAGGCCTTCTTCCTCTTTTCGGCCTCGGCCTCGAGCGGCTCGACCTTCACCTTTATTATGCGGTTCTGTTCGACGTCCACGACCGTGAGCCGCATGTCCCTGTGGATTACGAACTCGCCGCCCCTGGGGACCCTCTGGAGCTTCGCGAGCATGAACCCGGCGAGGGTGTTGTACTCCTCTTCTGCTTCTTCTTCCTCGATCTCGATGCCGAGGTTCGATAGGTCGCCGAGCGAGGCCGAGGCGTCTATTATCATGGTGCCGTCCCGCAGCTTCTCGACGGGACCGCCTGCGCCGACGTCGTACTCGTCCTCAATCTCGCCTACGATCTCCTCCAGGATGTCCTCGATCGTGACTATGCCGTCGATGTCGCCGTGCTCGTCCACCACTATGGCCATGTGGAACTTCCGCCTCTGGAGCTCCCTGAGGAGCTTGCTTATCATTATGGAGTTGGGGACGAAATAAGGCGTCCTGATGATGGTCTTCAGGTCCAGCGTCCTCCCTTTCTCAAGGGAGCTGAAGACGTCCTTGTTGAAGAGGACGCCCACTATCCTGTCTATGCTGTCGCGGTAGACCGGGTAACGCGAGAACCCGGACTCGGAGATGAACTTGAGGACCTCGCCTGGCGGGGTGTTTATCTCTATCCCGCTTATCTTGTGCTTGGGGACCATGACCTCCCGGACGGTCTTGTCCGCGAACTCGAATATGCCGTGGAGGAGCTGGGCCTCGGTCTCCTCGAATATGCCGGTCGCCCGGCCTTCCTTGATGAAGTACTTTATTTCCTCCTCAGAGACGAAGACCTTCTGGCCCGTCTCCTTGATACCCAATATCCTCAAGACGGCGCTCGTCGAGGCTGTGAGGAACCTCACGAAGATATCCGTGATTTTGGATACCGTGTTAAGCGGTCTTGCGGAAAAACATGCGATCTTCTCGGCGTGCCTCAGCGCAAGGTGCTTGGGCACGAGTTCGCCGATTATGAGGCTCGTGTACGATATCAGGGCAACTATGGAGCCGAGGGCGAGTATGTCGGCGAGCTGCACGGGGATGAACGGGATGGCACGGAAAATCGGCTTGATGTGCTCCGAGCCTATAACGCCGCCTATGACAGAGGCGCAGGTGCCTACGACAGTCACTCCGACCTGGACGGTCGCCAGGAACCTGTCCGGGTCTTCCTTCATCTTGCTCACCATGTCGGCTGAAAGGTTCCCGTCCTTGGCGAGTTTGTCTATGATGCTCCGTTTGGCCGAGATTATGGCTATTTCGGCGCTTGCGAAAAAACCGTTGAAAAATATCAATACCAATATCAGAATTACTTCAAAAATTAATACTTCGAACGACACAAAACCTCCAGTTTGAGGGTTGACGAAAAAAAGACGCCGGCAGCAAAGCGGGGCCTGACGGGAAGGGCGGGTCATCCTGGGAACCCGCAGGACTCTTTTTCGCGACTATGGGCCTTGGCAGGATCGGTTCGTTCCAAGGTTTGGTTGAAAACGGCAGGAGAACGAGGTGCTTATCCAGGCCGCCTGAAAAAATTATAGCATAACGCGGGGCAATCTGGGAATAAAGCCGGGGCGGCCTGCCTTTCTCTGTGTCAGTGAGCCCTCTTTACCTTGAAGGCGTCCATGCCTGGGAAGACCGCCTCTGCCCCGAGCTCTTCCTCGATGCGGAGGAGCTGGTTGTACTTGGCGGTCCTGTCCGTTCTGGAAGCGGAGCCGGTCTTTATCTGCCCGGCGTTGGTGGCAACGCTTATGTCGGCGATGGTGGCGTCCTCGGTCTCTCCGCTCCTGTGGGATATTACAGCCGTGTACCCGGCCCTTACGGCCATCTGCACGGCCTCGAGCGTTTCGGTAAGCGTCCCTATCTGGTTCACCTTGACGAGAATGGAGTTGGCGATGCCTTCGTCTATGCCGCGCCTGAGCCTCGCCACGTTCGTTACGAAGAGGTCGTCTCCGACGAGCTGAACATTTTCGCCGAGGCGCTTCGTAAGGAGCGCCCATCCCTTCCAGTCGTCCTCGGAGGCGCCGTCTTCTATGGATATCACCGGGAAGTCCTTTACCAGGCCTTCGAGGTACTCGACCATCTCGTCGGCTGAAAGCTCCTGGCCTTCCAGCATGTAGGCGGCTCCCTTGTACATCTCGCTCGATGCGCAGTCCAGGGCCAGCATAACGTCCTTGCCGGCCTTGTACCCCGCCTTCTCAACGGCCTGTATAATTACCTCAAGCGCCTCCCTGCTGCTCGAAAGCGCGGGCGCGAAGCCGCCCTCGTCGCCCACTGCCGTTGAAAGCCCCTTTTTCTTCAGTATCGATTTGAGGCTGTGGAAGACCTCTACCCCGGCCCGGAGCGCCTCCCTGAATGAGGCGAATCCCGCCGGGACGACCATGAACTCCTGGATATCGAGGTCGTTGTCGGCATGGGCCCCGCCGTTTATGATGTTCATCATCGGGACGGGGAGCGTCCTGGCGTTCGCCCCGCCTATGTACCTGTACAGGGGGAGCATGGAAGCTGCTGCCGAGGCCTTTGCCACGGCCATAGAGACCCCGAGCATGGCGTTCGCTCCGAGCCTCTTCTTGTTCCCGGTCCCGTCGAGGGCTATGAGGGTCCTGTCTATCAAGGGCTGGTCCGAGGCGTCCAGGCCGCGTATTTCCTTCGCTATCTTCTCGTTTACGTTCCTTACGGCCTTGAGCACGCCTTTGCCCAGGTATCTCTTCCTGTCGTTGTCCCTGAGTTCCACGGCCTCGAACTTGCCGGTCGAGGCGCCGGACGGCACCGCGGCCCTGCCCCTGTATCCGCCGTCGAGGGTAACCTCCACCTCCACGGTCGGGTTCCCCCTCGAGTCGAGTATCTCCCTCGCGATAACGTCGATTATATTGGTCATCGTCCCTCCAAAGCTTGATCCGTCGCTGGGCCCGCGCGGCTTTTTTCCGGCAAAGGCCTGGATACGCGGAACCGGAGCCCGTCCAGGCGTGCCGTAATTATACTTTTAGTTTGAAAAAATGCAAGGCAAATCAGGACCCGTACTCCTCCTGAACCGGGGAAAAGCCTTGCGCCCTCGACCGCAGGGCGATAAGATTGGGTAGCCTTTGTCA
>DIDN01000124.1 GCA_002418185.1 Deltaproteobacteria bacterium UBA5799 | reverse complement strand
CAGGACAGCAAAAATTGAATGCCTCGCCCTTAAGGGCGAGGCAGCCCGAAGGGTCGAGCCCCAGGACGGGGCGAGATAAGAATCTCGTATGCAAGCCCTATTGCAAAAGACCCTTTAACGCGCTTCCGCGCTCTTTTTGGCATAAGGCTCCGCTCCCTTTCCGCCTCCTTCCTCCTGGCTCGGCCCTTAAGTCGCTCGGCCTCTGGCCTCGCTCCTGCTGCCCCGCCTCGCCCGCCCCTCCCCCATCCCTATGTTCGCTCCGCGTATGCCCCTGGGTGGTTTGAAAAGCAAAAACAAAAGCGATGTGAGATTCTTTTTGTCCTCAAACAAACCCCGGCGGGTAAGGGCGAGCGAAGTATAAGGGAGGAAGAGCGTGAACGGGCCGAGGCTGTAGAACGAGGCCCTTCGCTTCACTCAGGGTAAACTCCGCGACTTCAGCGGCCCGTTCACGGGGCGGGGGAGGCGGATAACAAGCGAGCCCTTACCCTTTGTCCGCGCGGCAGCGCGGAAAAGGCCTTCGGGCAACAAAAAAAAACTTACCCGACCGTATTATACTCCCTCACCCTGAACTTCACCCCTATCTCGTCCTCGGCAACTTTACGGCAGGCCTCGATGTCGAGGCCGGGCACTGCCACGACGCTCGCCACGACCTTTGATATGTGCTTCTTGGCCTCCCTCAGAAAGAAGAGTATGGCCGGGTAGGCATCGTCCTTGAACGGGGTCTTCACGAGCTTCTGGTAGGTCTTCGAGTCCGGGGCGTTCAGGCTCACGGAAACGCAGTCCACGAACTTCAGTTCCGGGAGCACGTTCCTCCCGTGGACGAGGTTCGCCAGGCCGTCCGTGTCTATCCGGATCCTGCAGCCCCTCCGCTTAAGGTACATCCCGACCTCTTTTACTACGTCGAGCCTTATAAGGGGCTCCCCGAAGCCGCAGAAGACGACCTCGTCGTATTTGTCCTCGGGGTCCGGGCCTATGGCGGAGATTATCTCGGCAAAGGTCGGCTCCTCGCGGAGCCTCAGGTAGTGCCCCTTGACGGTATATGACTTGAACTTGGCGCAAAAGGTGCAGTGGTTCGAGCACCTGTTGGTAATGTTCAGGTAAAGCGAGTTCCTTATGGGATAGGCTATCCTGGCCTGGTCCGTCGCGCCCCGGAGGCCGAAGAGGTCCTCGGCATTGAGGCTCGTAATCCTTGCGACGTCGTCGAAGCTCAAGCCCTTTACGGCAGATATCTCCCTCGCGGTCTCAAGCACGAACGAGGGCTCGTTCCTCCGGCCCCTGTAAGGCTCGGGCGCGAGATAGGGGCAGTCTGTCTCTATGAGCATCTTCTCTATGGGCACGGTTTTCACGACCTCCCTCAAGGCCTCGGCCTTTGAGAAGGTGACGACCCCGGCAAAGGAAAGGTGGAAGCCCATGTCCAGGGCGGCCCTGGCGGTCTCATTCGTGCCCGAGAAGCAGTGAAAGACCCCGCCTGTCTCGCCCGCCCCCTCGGAGCGGAGTATGTCGAGGGTGTCGCTTTCCGCGTCCCGAGTGTGTATGATGAGAGGGAGGTTCAGCTCCCTCGCAAGCCTTATCTGCTTAATGAAGGCGTCCTTCTGCGCCTTCCTGGGCGAGTGGTCGTAATAATAGTCGAGCCCGGTCTCGCCGACTGCCACGAGCTTTTTCATCGCAGCGCCCTCTCCGAGCGCGAGCTTCCTTATCTCGTCCCAGGGGGCCTTGCCGGAGGCGTCCCTGGAGTCGTGCGGGTGCACCCCGAGCGCCAAATAGACGAAGTCGTACCTCGCGGCAAGCTCCATCGGCTTTGCGAAGCCGTCCTCCTTGCTCCAGCACCCTACCGTGATTATAGTCCTGAGCCCGGTCTCCCTGGCCCTGGCTACGACCTCTTCGAGGTCGTCGGCGAACCTCGGGTCGTCGAGGTGGGCATGGCTGTCGATCAGATATGGTTTTTCCATCAGCAACTAAAGCACTAACGCCATAAGGCGAGAGGTTGTTTTTTTATCAGAGCTTGTTATCAAATCCCACCTTTTCCAAGGGGGAGAAAGTAGGATTATGAGTCCGTATTAACAGGTCGCGGAAAAGTCCCGGGAGCTGTCATTCTGAGGAGCCTAAGGCGACGAAGCATCTCGTAGTTCATTGATTTTATCAGCGTCGAGATTCTTCGCTTCGCTCAGAATGACAGGCTAAGATAGTTTTTCAGCAACCTGTCATGTAATCTCCCCCCTCTTAAAAAACAGGGTCCAATCACTGCACCCTCGGGAAGAGCGGGGGCGTTTTTTTGACCTTGAGGCCTGAAAGCGTATCTCCCCGGGCCGCGGCCTCGTCGAACCAGGCCTTTCCAATATCGCCTTCAAGCCCGAGGCTCACCCATATCTTCTGGGCAGATTCCGGGATGACGGGCCAGGCGTATACGGCGATTATCCGAAGTCCTTCCGCGAGTGTGGCAAGCACAGCCGAGAGAGTCGCGTCGTCTTTCTCCTTCCAGGGCGCGGCCTTGTCGACGTACATGTTGAGTTCCCTTACGACTGCCCACACCCTTGCGAGCGCCTCGTGGAAAGAGAGCTCGTTCATCTTCTCCTCGTACTGGCGCGGGAGCTCTTTGAAAAGAAACCAGACCCTCCCCTCAAGCTCCTCCCTCTCAACCGGACCCGCCGGGGGGACGACGCCGCCCCTGTACTTCTCTATCATGGTTACCGACCTGCTCACGAGGTTACCCAGGTCGTTGGCGAGGTCGCTATTGAGCCTGCCGACGAGGGCCTTCTCGGAGAAGTCGCCGTCGACACCGAACGGCACCTCGCGGAGCAGGAAATAACGGAATGCGTCCACCCCGAACTTCTCGGCGGTAGCCCAGGGGTCCACGACGTTGCCCCTGGACTTGCTCATCTTCTGCCCCTCGATGGTCCACCAGCCGTGGGCAAAGACCTCTTTCGGCGGCTCAATACCGGCTGCCATGAGGAAGGCGGGCCAGTATACGGCGTGGAAGCGGAGTATGTCCTTGCCGATAAGGTGCACGTCCGCGGGCCAGTATTTTTGATACCGGTCGTCAGGGTACCCCGTCGCGGTCAGGTAATTGGTGAGCGCGTCGAACCAGACGTACATCACGTGCTCCGGGTCGCCGGGCACGGGTATGCCCCATTTGAAGGTCGTCCTGCTTACGCTCAGGTCGCGAAGCCCCTCCTTGAGGAAGGACACCACCTCGTTTTTCCGGTACTCGGGCCGGATAAAGCCTGGGTTATCCTCTATGTGCCTGAGGAGCGGCCCGCCGTACTTCGAAAGCCTGAAGAAGTAGCTCGGCTCCTTGAGCTTTTCGACCGGGCGGCCGCAGTCGGGGCACCTGCCCTCTTTAAGCTGTTTGTCGGTCCAGAAGCTCTCGCACGGGGTGCAGTACCAGTCCTCGTACTCGCCGAGATAGATGTCGCCCTTCGCCTGCACCGTCTCCCAGAGACGGGATACCGACTTCAAATGCCTCTCCTCGGTGGTCCTTATGAAGTCGTCGTTCGAGATGTTGAGCCTGGCCCAGAGGTCCTTGAACCTCTGCCCAACGCCAGAGGCGAAATCCAAAGGCGCGAGCCCTGCGGCTGCCGCGGCCTTCTCGACCTTCTGGCCGTGCTCGTCGGTGCCGGTGAGGAAAAGGACGTCGAGGCCCTTGAGCCTCTTGAACCGGGCGATGCAGTCCGCGGCTATCGTGGTGTAGGCGTGCCCGATGTGCGGCAAGTCGTTCACGTAATAAATGGGGGTCGTGACGTAGAAGGGCTTTTTCGCCTCAGGCATTCCCGCCAGCCCCCTGCCCAGTCTTCCCTTCATCCCTGGGCCTGTGCTTCTTCCTGTCGTGCCTGCCGCAGCCGCCGCACCCGTCCTTGTGGCCTGAAGCGGCCTTCCCGGGCTTTTTCCCGCGGTCCCTGTCGGGCCTCTGGCGCTTGTCCTTGTCCTCGCCCTCGCCCTTGCCCCTGTCCTCCTTGCCGCTCTCTTTTTCTTTCTCCCTTTCGCGCTTCTTCTCGCCCTGGTAGAAGTCGTGCTCGTAGGAGAGGCAGCACATGAGCCTGCCGCATATGCCGGATATCTTGACGGGATTGAGGGCCAGGTTCTGCTCCTTGGCCATCTTTATGGTCACGGGCTCGAAGTCCGCGAGGAACCCGGAGCAGCATAGCTCCCTGCCGCACGGACCGAGGCCGCCTATCATCTTGGCCTCGTCCCTCACGCCGATCTGCCGCATCTCTATCCTTGTGTGGAAGGTCGCGGCCAGGTCCTTCACGAGCTCGCGGAAATCCACCCTGGTGTCGGAGGTGAAATAGAATATGGCCTTGCTCGAGTCGAAAAGGTACTCTACCCTTATGAGCTTCATGGGGAGGTTGTACTTGAGTATCCTCTCCCTGCATATGGCGAAGGCCTCGCTCTCCCTCTCGGTATTGAAGCCCAGCCTCTCTATGTCCACGGCGTCTGCCTTCCGGACTATCTTCTTAAGGGGCCTCGCAAGCGTTGCCGGGTCGATATCCCTGGGGCTGTAAACGAGCGTCCCCATGCCGAGCCCGCGCTCGACCTCCACGATGACCGCGTCCCCGGGGTGGAGCTCAAGCGCCCCGGCCTCGAAGTCGTACACCTTGCAAGCCTTCTTGAACCTTACTCCAGCTACCCTTACCATGCCTTCATCCTTTGCCTGTGCGTCCGCCCGCGTTCCGCGGCAGGTCCCGCTTTCAATTCCCGGCTACATCAGGAGGGCGCCTGAGAGCTTCAGCACCAGCGCCTCCATCGTGAGCTGCCTGTTCCCGTACCTCGGCGGCGCGATATTTCTCCTGGCCTCCTCGATCGCCCAGAAAGAGGAGCAGAGGAGGTTGAAGTCCTCCACGCGGTCGTCCTTCATGCGCCTTTGCATGTCGGTATTGGCTATGAGGTGCGGGGCGCCCTCGAATACCACGATCCTGTCCCTGTACCACGACTTAAGGAAGTCGAGCGTCTCGTCGAGGTCGTCCCTTTTTGAAAGCTCCTCGGCGAACCTTAACGCCTCGTCCGCGTCGTCCGGGCCGAACGCCAAGAGCCTCTCGACGACCTCCCTCCTCTTCTGCAGCCACCCCCCCTCCATGTAGTCCGCGGCCTTCGATATGGAGCCCCCCGAGAGGCGCGCCACCGCCCCGGCCTCTGCCGGCGCTACGCCCTTCTTTTCTATAAGGAAGGCCCTTACCGCGTCCTCGGGGAGCGGCCTGAAGTTCAGCCTGCGGCACCTTGAGACGACCGTGGGGAGGAGGTCGGCGGGCCTGGAGGACACGAGTATTATCACGGAGCCGCCCGGCGGCTCCTCGAGGGTCTTTAAAAAAGCGTTCGCGGCGGCAGGCATGAACCTGTCGGCCCCTTCGACGATAACGACCTTTGCGCCGCGCTCGGCCCTGTATTTGAGGACCGACTGCACCTCCCTTATCTGGTCTATCCTTATGAGGCCGAGCGGGTCTCTTTCGCCGCCCTTTTCAACCGGCTTGTCGAGCGGCCATACCACGATCACGTTGGGATGGGAGCCGCCCTCTATCGCGGCGCAGTCGCGGCACAGTCCGCACGCGCCGCCCCCGGGAGACGCGCAGTTGAGCGCCGCGGCAAAGGCCCCTGCCACGAGCTTCTTCCCGATGCCGTCCGGGCCCGCGAAGAGGAACGCGTGAGGGACCCTGCCCGAGTCAATGAGCCCCTTCAACATCCCTATCTCGCGCTCGTGCCCTATTATCTCGTTGAAACCCATACCGGCTAGCCCATCGCCCTGTCAATGATATCACATATCTCTTTGTGGACCGTAGAGATTTCGGCGGAGCCGTCTACGACCTTTATCCTCGGCTCGCGCCTGGCCGCCCTTAAAAACCCCTCCCTTACGCGCCTGTGGAAGTCGAGGTCCTCCCTTTCGAAGCGGTCCTCCCTTGCGCCTTTTGCCGAGGCAATGCGCGAAAAGGCCCTCTTCAAGCCCTCTTCCGGTTCACAGTCTATCAGGAAGGTCATGTCCGGGACCAGTCCGCCCGAGCCGAGGGCGTTGAGCCTCTTTACCGCCGCCTTGTCAAGCCCCCTGCCAAAGCCCTGGTACGCGAGGGTCGAGTCATAGAAACGGTCGGATATGACGACCTTGCCGGCGTCGAGCGCGGGCCTTATGACGCGCTTAACTAGCTGCGCCCTGCAGGCCTGATACAGAAACAGCTCGGCCCAGGGGTCTATGGGCTCGTCCCCTGCCTCAAGGAGTATGGCCCTTACCTTCTCGCCAAGGAGCGTTCCGCCCGGCTCCCTTACGGTAAGGACCTCCCTGCCCCTTTTTTCGAGGTAGCCCTTCAGGAGCTCCTTCTGGGTGGATTTCCCGCAGCCCTCTATGCCCTCGAATGTTATAAAGAATCCCAAAAAACCTCCGAACAATAAGGGAAACGGTTCATTGAATCTCAAATGGTACAGCAAGAGAACCCTCTTTGGCAAGGAATTCCTCTTGACTTTCTACGCCCTGTCGAATATATTGGGAACCGGAGATGATGATGACCAAAAAGGCCAGGTTCGACGGATACGGGAAGCTCCTGGGGCCGCTCGAGCAGGATATAATGGAGTTCCTCTGGAAGAGCGGGGAAGCGAGCGGCAGGGAGGTGCACTCGGGCCTCGCCTCAAGACGGGTGGCCCTCACGACCGTGCTAACGGTGCTTGAGAGGCTCGTGAACAAGGGGCTCGTCGCAAAGTCCAAGGGCGAGAGCGTCTTCCTTTTCAGGCCGGCCTACACGAAGGACGAGTTCGCCAGGGCCGTTTCCCAGGACGTCTTCCGGGGCATAATGGAGATATCGTCGAGCGGCATGTGCGCCTCGTTCGTCGACGCGCTCGCGGACGCCGACCCCGAAGAGCTCGAACGACTCTCGTCGCTCATCGAGACGAAGAGAAAAGAGCTTCAGTCAAAGGAGGGAGGCTGATGGCCGCCCCCGTACTCCTGGCCGCGGTCTTCGCGGCCTCCGCCGCATGGCTCCTTTACGCGCTGCCAACGCTGCTTTCCTTTACCGGGAGCGTGCTTGAGACCTGCCAGTCTCTCCTCGCCATGTGTATAGAGTTTCTTTCCATCGGCAAGCTCGCCTTTTTCTGGTCCGGTGCGGTCCTCCTTGCCGCCGGCTTCGCGTATGCCGCTTTCCGCGCCGTCTCCGCACTCTCAAGCACAAGGAAAGCCGTAAGCAGGCTCCCGGTCCAATACGGCAAGGGCGGGCTGGCGGTCATCATGGACGGTAGCGTAAGGACCGCATTCACCCACGGCATCCTGAGGCCCAGGGTATATGTATCTACCGGCCTAATCAACAGCCTTTCAAGGGAGGAGACGAGGGCCGTCCTCCTCCATGAACTGAACCACAAGAAGAGAATGGACCCGTTGAGGTTCCTGGCCTTCGGCTTCCTCAAGGACGCCTTTTTCTACATCCCTGCCGCACGCCAGCTCGCCTCGTATTCAAGGCTCAGGAGGGAAGAGGAGGCGGACGACGCGGCGGCAAGGTCTTCATGCGGCCCGGTCGCGCTCGCGTCCGCCATACTCAAGGTGGCAAGGAACAGCGTCTGCCTGCCTGTCCCTTCCATAACAGGGAGCCAGGCAGACGTCTCGGGCAGGATAAGGAGGCTCCTCGAGGGCAAAAAGAGCGCCTTCCCCGTCCCGCCCGGGAGGGCGGCGGCGAGCGCTCTCGCAGCACTTCTCCTCGCCGCCTCTCTTGCAATGCCCATCTATGCAGGCTCGTTCTCGCATGACTGCACCATGGAGCGCTGCGAAACGCACGCCGAGCTGACAGACGACTGCAAGGCCCACTGCTCCCGCAAGGGGCATTGATTTTTTTTGGATTTTGATTCTACGCCTTGTAGAAGGAGGCTGCGCAGATGACGCTCATAGGCCCCAGGGTGTGGGCTTCAATAGCATCGGTTTCCATATTGCTCCTTTCGCTCGCCTTTCCGGGCGCGGCGCATTCAGGGGAGGAGCTCCTTCTTAATCCCCTCCTTGAGGAAGCCAGGGCCAACAACCCCGAGATACGGGCCATGCAGGAAAGGGCGGCCGCTATATTGGCGCGCTCAAGGGCCGCGGGCGCGCTCGACGACCCGGTCCTAATGGTCGAGAGGGAAGATATACCTGCCGGAAGCCCCCTTGAGTTCGGGAGCCCGCCTGCCGTAACGAAATATTCGATAAGCCAGCGGTTCCCCTTTCCCGGCAAGAGGTCCTTGAGGGAGAATATCGCGCTGAAGGAGGCCGGGGCCGCCAGGGCTGAGTTGAGGGCAACGGAGCTCGAAGTCCTCGAATCGGTAAAGGCCGCCTATTACGACTACGCGTTCCTCGACGAGTCCATAAGGATAACCCGGGACGTAAAGGGCCTCCTCCTGGACATGTCCAGGATAGCCGAATCGAAGTACGCGACCGGGCAGGTCTCGCAGCAGGACGTCATAAAGGTGAACTTCGAGATAGCGGCCCTGAACGAGGAACTCATCCACCTTGAGGCTGAAAAGGGCATAGCGGCCTCGAGGCTCAAGGCCCTGCTCGACAGGCCGCAGGATTCCGAGCTCCCGGAAAGGGCGGCTCTGCCCCGGGCACGGGCGGCGCTCGACATCGAAGAGTTTACCGTTGCAGCGCTCTCGCAAAACCCTGAGATAAGCGCAGTCGAGGCCGGGGCCGAGGCAGGGGAGCTCTCGGCGAGGCTGGCAAAAAAGAACTACTACCCGGATTTCATGGTGGGAGTCGGACCAATGGAACGGGACGGCAGGTTCAGCAGCTACGGGGTGATGTTCCAGATGAACATACCCGTCTGGAGGGGAAAGTACGACAGCCTCTCGGATGAGGCACAGCTCAGCGCGCGCTCCGCGCGTTCGAGGCTCCGGGCCGTAAGGAACAACAAGGGCTTCGAGGTGAAGAGCGCGGTCATACGGGTCGAGGCCGCCGAAAGGATAATAGCCCTCTACGAGACGAGCCTGGTGCCGCAGGTGGAGCTGTCGTTCGAATCCGCGGTCCGGAACTACAGGGCCGGCAGGATAGACTTCCTTACCCTCCTCGATACCGAACGGGAGCTAAAGAGGGTCCGGGTCGAGCACGCGGGGGCAATAGCGGAGTACATGAAAAGGACCGCCGCGCTTGAAAGGGTGATAGGGTCGGACCTGGATTTCAACTGACAGGGCCGGAAAAGGAACAACAAGGAGACACGGATGAAAAAGCCTTATTTAGCCGCTATCGCCTTTCTTGCTCTCGGGGCGGCTGCCGGAGGGCTCCTCGCCTGGAACCTCAAGCCGGGCGAGGCCCCGGTCAGGACCGAGGCAGAAAGGAAGGTCCTCTACTACCGGAACCCCATGAACCCGGAGATAACCTCTCCCGTCTTCATGAAGGACTCGATGGGCATGGACTATATACCCGTCTACGAGGGCGATGCACCGGAAGTCCCCGGCGCCGTTAGGATAAGCCCCGAGAGGCTCCAGATGATCGGGACCAGGTCGGAAGAGGCTTCGTTGAGGAGGCTTGAGCGGACCATAAGGACCGTGGGCAGGGTCGAGCCGGTCGAGAACATGGTCTTCGTCATAAACGCAAAGGTGCCGGGATGGGTCGAGAGGCTCTACGTCGACCGTACGGACCAGATGGTCGAGAAGGGACAGCCGCTCCTCGAGCTCTTCAGCCCGGACCTCATCTCCGCGCAGGAGGAGTACCTCCTGGCCTTGAAGGGCGCGGAGGACGTTAAGGCGAGCCCCTACCCCGAGGTCAGGAGGGGCGCCGAGGCGCTCCTCGAAGCCGCAAGGCAGCGCCTCAGGTACTGGGACATCTCCGAGGACCAGATAGAGCTCCTGAGGAAGTCCGGGCAGGTCAGGAGGACCATGACGATAAGCGCGCCGTCCATGGGGAGCGTGACCGAGAAGATGGTCGTAGAGGGGCAGAGGATCGAGGCCGGCGAGCCGCTCTTCAAGATAATAGACCACTCGGTCGTATGGGTCTACGGCGAGATATACGAGCACGAGATGCCGTACGTCGAAAAGGGGCAGAAGGCGACCCTTGCCCCCGCCTATTCGCCGGGAGAGACCTACACCGGAAAGATAGAGCACATATACAGCCACCTCGGCTCGATCCGGTACGTGCCCGAGGCGGGCACCGAAGTGAGGACGATGAAGGTCCGGTTCGAGCTCCCGAACCCGGGCCACAGGCTTAAATTGGGCATGTACCTCAATGTCGAGCTCCCTGTCAGGATAGCCGATTCCGCGGTAGCCGTGCCCGATTCCGCGCTCATCGACTCGGGCGAGAGGCAGGTCATAATCATCGACAGGCGGGACGGGACCTTCGAGCCCAGGGAAGTGAAGGCCGGGGCCAAGGCGGACGGCTGGTTCCAGGTGCTTCATGGTGTAGAGGAAGGCGAATGGGTGGTGACATCCGCGAACTTCCTCATCGACTCTGAGAGCAAGCTCAAGTCGGCAATCGCCGGGATGGCCGCGCACAGGCACGGCGACGGCGGCGCCTTCAGAAAGGAAGGGCCAGCTCCTGCCGGGAATGGCGCTCCGTCTGAACACGACCATCCGGTCCATGCCGTGAGCCCGGGCCGCTCCGGCCACGGCGGGGCCGACCCGCACGAAGGGCGCTGATAATGCTTGGCAGGATAATCGAGCTATCGGTAAAGAACAGGCTCATGGTCCTTCTATCCGCGGCCTTCCTCGCCGGCTGGGGCATGTACGCGGTCTCGAAGACCCCGGTCGACGCCATACCCGACCTTTCTGACGTACAGGTAATCATCTACACGGAGCACCCCGGCCAGGCCCCCCAGGTCGTGGAGGACCAGGTAACATACCCGCTCACCACCGCAATGATGGCCGTGCCCAGGGCCAAAACCGTCCGGGGCTACTCCTTTTTCGGCGTCTCGTTCGTGTACGTCATATTCGAGGACGGGACCGACGTCTACTGGGCCAGGAGCCGGGTGCTCGAATACCTGAACTTCGCTTCCGGAAAGCTCCCGAGGGGTGTCGCGCCCTCGCTCGGGCCTGACGCCACTGGCGTCGGGTGGGTCTACGAGTACACGGTCGAGGGCAAGGGCTTAAGCCTCGCGGAACTCCGCTCCATACAGGACTGGTACATCAGGTACCAGCTCACCTCGGTGCCGGGCGTTTCCGAAGTCGCGTCCGTCGGAGGTTTCGTAAAGCAGTACCAGGTAAACGTCGACCCCAACAGGCTCCTTGCATACGGCGTATCCATAGGCGAGGTCGCGAAGGCCATAGAGATGAGCAACCGCGACGTGGGCGGCAGGGTCATCGAGATGGCCGAGCGCGAGTACATGGTGAGGGGCCTGGGCTACGTCGAGAGCGTCCCGGACATAGAAAACATCGTTCTCAAGACGGACAGGACCGGCACGCCGGTAAGGATACGTGACGTTGCGAGGGTCGAACTCGGGCCCGACGAGAGGCGCGGCATCGCCGAGCTCAACGGAGAGGGCGAGGCCGTGGGCGGCATAGTCGTCATGCGCTTCGGCGAGAACGCCCTTGACGTCATAAAGGGGGTGAAGGAAAAGATACGGGAGATCGAAGCCGGCCTCCCGCCCGGGGTAGAGATAAGGGCCGTCTACGACAGGAGCGACCTCATACGCCGGGCGATTGACACCCTGAAAGTGAAGATAGTCGAGGAGCTCGTCCTCGTCTCCCTCGTCTGCGTGGTCTTTCTCCTCCACTTCAGGTCCTCGCTCGTCGCGATAATAACGCTCCCCATAGCCGTCCTCGTCTCGTTCATCGTGATGCGGCTCATGGGGATAAGCGCCAACATCATGAGCCTCGGCGGCATAGCCATAGCCATAGGCGCGATGGTAGACGGCGCCGTCGTCATGGTCGAGAACGCCCACAAGCACATCGAGAAGGGCGAAGGCAAGGGAAAAGACCACTGGGGCGTGGTAACCGTGGCCGCGAAGGAGGTGGGGCCGGCGCTCTTCTTTTCGCTCCTCATAATCACCGTCTCTTTCATGCCGGTCTTCACGCTCGAGGCCGAGGAGGGGAGGCTCTTCAAGCCCCTTGCCTACACCAAGACCTTTGCGATGGCGGCGGCGGCCCTGCTTACCATAACGCTCGTCCCGGTCCTCATGGGCGTCTTCATAAGGGGCAGGATAAGGCCGGAGGAGCAGAACCCGATAACGAGGTTCCTTGTCCGGCTTTACAGGCCTGCGGTCCTAAAGGCCCTCAGGTACAGGAAGACGGCGATAATAATCGCGCTGCTTGCGCTTGCTTCCGTCGCCTATCCCATGAAAAGGATCGGGAGCGAGTTCATGCCGCCGCTCGACGAGGGCACCCTCTTCTACATGCCGGTGGCGCTTCCGGGCATATCGGTCACCAAGGCCCAGGAGATCCTCCAGACCCAGAACAGGATAATAAAAAACTTCCCCGAGGTTGAAAGCGTCTTCGGGAAGGCGGGGCGCGCCGCGACCGCGACCGACCCGGCTCCGCTCGAGATGTTCGAGACGGTCATCAACCTCAAGCCCGTAAGGGAATGGCGGCCCGGCATGACTGTTGAAAGGCTCGTCGAGGAGCTGGACTCTGCCCTCCGGATGCCGGGCATAACGAACGCCTGGACCATGCCCATAAAGGCCAGGCTCGACATGCTCTCCACCGGCATAAGGACCCCCGTGGGCGTCAAGGTCTTCGGAAAGGACCTCTCCGAGCTCGAAAGGCTCTCGCTCGACATAGAGGCGGCCCTTAAAGAGGTGCCCGGCACCTCGAGCGCGTTCGCGGAAAGGGCCGTCGGAGGATATTACCTCGACATACGCATAAAGCGGGAGGAGGCGGCAAGACACGGGCTCCGGGTAGAGGACATACAGGAGGTCGTAACGTCGGCGGTCGGAGGCGAAAACGTGACCACCACGGTCGAGGGCCTCGAGAGGTACCCCGTGAACGTAAGGTACAAGCGGGAGCTCCGGGACGATATCGCCAAGATAGGCCGCGTGCTCGTGCCAGCCGCCGGAGGGCAGCACATACCGCTTTCGCAGGTCGCGGTCCTGGAGGTCAGGAAAGGGCCGGCAGCCGTAAGGACCGAGAACGCCCTCCTTACGAACTGGATATACGTGGACGTGAGGGAAAGGGACATCGGCGGCTACGTTTCGGACGCGAAGGCGGCCATAGCGGAGCGCGTGGAGTTCCCGCCGGGCTATTACGCCGTCTGGACCGGACAGTACGAGCATATGGAGCGGGCCTACGGCAAGCTTAAAGTGATAGTGCCGCTTGCGCTCGGGGTGATATTCCTCCTCCTCTATCTCAATTTCAGGTCGATAACCGAGTGCGTCATCATACTCCTTGCCGTCCCGTTCTCTCTAATAGGGGCCGCGTGGACCCTGTATCTCCTCGACTACAACCTGAGCATCGGCGTGGCCGTGGGGCTGCTGGCGCTGGCGGGCCTGGACGCGGAGACCGGGATAATCATGCTGATATACCTGAAACACGCGTACGAGAAGCGCGCCTCCGAGGGCAGGATGTCGACGCGCGAGGACCTCTACGAGGCCATAAGGGAGGGCGCGGTCATGAGGGTCAGGCCGAAGGTGATGACCGCTACGGCGACTATCGCCGGACTCCTGCCGATAATGTGGAGCGCCGGGACCGGGGCGGACGTGATGAAGAGGATAGCCGCGCCCATGGTGGGCGGCATGGCCACGGCGGTACTCCTTGAGCTGCTTGTGCTCCCTGTCATATACGCCTTGTGGAAAGAGCCGAAACTTCGCGATGCTGCAAGGGTCAATCCCGAAATCGGGAGCCCTCATCCCTGACCCGGCCACGAAAGTTCTGTTATAGTAGAGGAATGGTGTCCTGAAACCGTTGGGATTCGCATGTGCTTAAGCGAGGCTCAAGGGCCTTTGCAAAAAACTAATCCAGTGTAACTATAACCCGGGGTTTTCCGACCGGAATTATAAATCCATGCGGAGGTACGGGCATGAAGATTGCAATCTTAGCGCTCCTTGCCGCATACCTGCTCATTTCCGCGCCGCCTGCCCCGGCTGACCCGGGCGCCCGCCTTATCCCCGTACAATTGCCTCCTGACCAGGAGTTCCGGCAGCCGGCAGACCCCTTCCTCGCCGTGGAAAGGGAGCAGCTCATGCAGGAGACCCTCATGGTCCTCCGGGAGCTTATCGGCATAATGGAGCAGGTCGAGGAGATGCCGCCCGAGACGAGGGACAGGCTTGCCATGCTATCCGACCGGATGGACTTCCTTGTAACGCGCCAGCAGGACCTGGCCATGCGCCAGAGGATGGGGTTGCGGTAAGCGATGCAGAGGGGCCGCTTCTTCAGGCAACCTCAAAAATTAGAGATTTTTCCCGCTTTTCCCGGAAGGCCGGGAATAAAAAGCGGAGCATATATGACAATATGTGGGCATTTTTATTCACGTAACTACCCAGAGTCCGGGGAAAAGATCGATTTTCAGAGGTTGCTTATGAAGGTATGCTCTTTTTCGTGCATACTCAATGATAGTAACCCGATTCATGCGAAAGGGAGGTAACTATCATGAAGAAGACGACCGCAACTCTCGCCGTCTTTTCAGTCTTTTTGACCGCAGGCGCCGTATATGCGCAGGTCGGGGGCGCCCCGGCGCCGGGAGCGCCTTCTCAGCCGCCGACACTCGGGTCCCCTCAGCCGACGACCCCTTCCCCCCCTCCTACTACAACGACGCCTTCGCCGATAACCGCAACCCCTCCGCCAACCACCACGATACCGCCGCCCACTACGACAGCACCTCCGCCGACTACCGAGCTCCCGCAGACCAC
>DIDN01000039.1 GCA_002418185.1 Deltaproteobacteria bacterium UBA5799 | reverse complement strand
GGAAGGCCGGGAATAAAAAGCGGAGCATATATGGATAATATATGAGCATTTTTATTCCTGGCCTGACGCAGAGTCCGGGGAAAAGATCAATTTTAAGAGGTTGCCATCAGAGGGCGTCGTCGCCGCGTTCGCCCGTCCGTATCCTCACCCCGTCCTCGACAGGGCTAATGAAGACCTTGCCGTCTCCAATCTTGCCGGTCTTTGCCGCTGACATGATGGCCTCGACCACCTTTGGCGTAAGCTCGTCTGTCGTGACGATCTCGACCTTAACCTTGGGCAGGAAATCGAGCGTGTACTCCGCGCCCCGGTAGAACTCGGAATGCCCCTTCTGCCTGCCGAAGCCCTTGACCTCCGAGACTGTCATGCCCTCGATATTCATCTCCCCGAGGGCCTTTTTCACGTCGTCCAGCTTGAAAGGCTTTATTATGGCCTCCACTTTCTTCATCCTTTCCCTCCTTGTAAAAAATTCAGGGCGCCCCCGGGAAACGGATAAGCCCGTTCCCGAAAGGCGCCCTTGCCTTTGCTTTGCCCCGGCACAGCCCTGTGCCGGAGCATCTTTTATTCACGGGTGCTCCAAAAACTATATGCACCCCTTCAATTTAAAGGCAACCTCTAAAAATTAGAGATTTTTCCCGCTTTTCCCGGAAGGCCGGGAATAAAAAGCGGAGCATATATGAATAATATGTGAGCATTTTTATTCCCGGACTGACGCAGAGTCCGGGGAAAAGATCAATTTTTCGAGATTGCCTAAAGCGAGTACCCCCGCTCCTCGTGCTGCGTAAGGTCCAGGCCCTGTATCTCTTCCTCTTTCGTTACTCTTATGCCGACCGTATGGTCTACTATCAGCAGTACCACGAGCGTGCCGGCGACAGAGAGCGCCACGGTGACGCCCGCCCCGATTGCCTGTGCCATAAGCTGCGCCGGGTTGCCGTAGAGAAGGCCCGTTGCCCCTATCGAAGCGAATAGCCCGGTCGCCAGGGTCCCCCATGTGCCTGCCACCCCGTGGATGCCGAAGACGTCGAGAGTGTCGTCATAGCCGAACCTGGGCTTCAAGATTATGACCGCCGCGTAGCAAAGGACGCCTCCGGCGAGGCCTATGAAGAGTGCCGCCATCGGCGTTACGAACCCGGCGGCAGGCGTTATGGAGCCGAGGCCGGCCACGGTCCCGGATACCGCGCCGAGCATGGTGGGCTTTCCCCTGTGCGCCCATTCGATGAAGGCCCAGACGAGCGTCCCGGCCGCCGCCGCGACGTTCGTGGCGACAAAGGCCGTTACCGCGCCCCCGTCGCTTGCAAGCGCGCTGCCCGCGTTGAAGCCGAACCAGCCGAACCAGAGTATGCCCATGCCTATGGCCGTTAGCGTCAGGTTATGAGGCGGCATAAGCTCCCTGGGCCAGCCCCTCCTTTTGCCGATGTAGAGGGCCGCAACGAGCGCCGATACCCCGGAGCTCATGTGCACCACTATGCCGCCCGCGAAATCGAGCACCCCGAGGGACTGCAGCCAACCGCCTCCCCAGACCCAGTTGCAGAGCGGGTCGTAGACGATAAATGCCCAGAGAAGGCTGAAGAGGACGACAGCCGAGAACTTCATCCTCTCGGCAAAGGCCCCGGTTATGAGCGCGACCGTTATGGCCGCGAACATGCCCTGGAAGGCCATGAAGAGGAGGTGCGGTATGGTCCCTTTCGGCTCATTTCCCACGCCCGAGAGGCCGATGTAGTCGAGCCCCCCTATGGGCCAGCCGCTTCCTGGCCCGAAGGAGAGGCTGTATCCGATAACGACCCACTGGACCGTTATGAGGCAGAGTATGAAGAAGCTCTGCATGATGGTAGAGAGCACGTTCTTCTGCCTCGTCATGCCGGCGTAGAATATCGCGAGCCCCGGGACCATGAACATGACGAGCGCCGTTGATACGAGGACCCATGCTGTATCGGCCTTGTCTATCGCCGCCTCGGCGGCGCCCGCTTCGCCCGTTGCCGCAAGGAGCGCCGCGGCCAGGCACATAATCGTCTTTAGATTGCTCTTCATCTTTCAGCTACCTCCTGATCTCCTTTGACCTTCGGAGCCCCCTTTCGGGCGCGGGCGGCCTTGCCGGCTCCTTTAAATGACCTCAGAAATGGAATATCGCGTTCACGCCCACCGTGTCCTGGCGCCTGGAGGTCCCGTTGTCGAAGACCTCCTTGTTCGAGGAGTCGTGGCGATACTCGGCCCGGACCACGAGGTTCTGGTTCACGATATACTCGGGGGTGAGCGTTATCTCCCATAGGTCCTGGGCGGTGCCTGTCCTTGCGCCGTCGTCGTCCGAGAACACCTCGGCCCGGGCGTTTAGGAAAAAACTTTCGCCGAGCGGATAGCGGATGTACCCGGCGGCCCCGCTCCAGGTGCTGTCGCCTATGCCCGGCACGTCCTCCTCTTTGCCGTAGACCAGGTCGACCATTACGAGCGCCTTGCCGAGGGCCGTAGAGAGGTTGAGGTTCAAGAGGTGTCTCCAGTCCCCGGTGTTGTCGTCCTGCTCGGGCCCGGCGATGTATTTGACGTTCACCGTCGTCTCTTCCGCGAGAGAGATTGCGGCATGGACGTGAAGGGACTTCGCGTTGTTATTGTCCTCCACGTTGTCCCAGCCGTTTACGACCGCGCCGGATAGGGTCAGCATGTCGTCGACCTCGTAGGTGGCCCTCACCCCGGTGTGGGTGAAAGGGATGCCCAGATAGAAGAGAAAGGAACGAGAGTAGTTCCAGTTCCAGCCCTCGTATCCTTCTATGACCTCAAGGCCGTGGTCTGTCACGAACTTGCCGAAATCGAGCTTGAGGCCCTTCCCGACCGGGGCCATGTAGGAAATGTACGCCTGCCTCAGGTCGAAATCGTCGGCACTGTCCGCGCCGGTCGAATGTATGGCCTCCGGAACGGTGTATCCGAAGTTCAGGTCCAGCCTGAACCCGGCGCTCCCAGGCTCCTCTGCCTCCCTGTGGAAGACGAGTTGCGCAAGTTCGAGCGAGAAGCTGTCGTGGGTGTCGTTGAAGGGCCTCAAGTCTATTGCCCTGTCCCCGGGTTTGTTGAAGTTGTAGTTATAACCGGCGGAGAGGAAACCGTTAAGCTCCGTGCCCTTGAGGATATCCGTTGCAGTGAGCTTCTCATCGGCCCAGGCAGGCAGGGGGATGAAGATAGCCGCTACGAGAAGGAGCTTCATTAATACCTTTCCCATCTTCTTAAGACCTCCGTCTGATTTTTTTGCGCCAAAAAAAAACGGCGCACTTCCCTTAAGAAGGCGCCGTTGCCTGTTTCTCACCTGCCGGCCACTCCCTTGTAGCCAGGCTGTTTTTTTCTATGTTGTCGCGGTTACTTGCCCTTATCCTCTTTCCGCCGTCCTTAGGAACCTCGAAAAGATCGTTTCTCCGAGCCTGTTTACCTCGCCTATCTTGAGGCGCATCTCATCCAGCACCGCCCCGGCATCCACCCCCGCCTCTTTTGCCTCGTCGCTGTTTATGGCCAGCCACTCCGCTACCATCGTCTCGGTCACCTCAAAGTGGAACTGCACTCCATAGGCGTTCGGCCCGACCCTTACCACCTGGTTCGGAAAAGGCCCGGACGAGGCGAGCCTTATTGCGCCAGGCGGCACATCGAACGTATCGCCGTGCCACTGGAATACCGTGAACTCGTCCGGGAAGCCCATGAAGAGCCGGTCTGAACCCGCCTCGGCCTCGAGGGCTACCCGGTGCCAGCCTATCTCCTTTGCATCCCCTTTGAATACCCTGCCCCCGGCTGCCCGTGCAAGGAGCTGCGCCCCCAGGCAGACCCCCAGGACAGGGACCCTCTTCTTAAGTGCGGATTCAAGGAGCTCCAATTCTTTTTTTATGAATGGATATTTCTCCTCCTCGTATACGCCCATCGGCCCGCCCATGACGATGAGGGCATCGAAACCGTCTATCCGGGGCGGGAGCGCCGTGTTCCTGTGCATATCCAGGCGCTCGACCATAAAGGCCCGCTCAAGCGGCCTCCCGAACGTACCGAGCCCCTCGTGCGCGACGTGCGTTATGGCGAGCGCCCTTTTCACCTAGGCTTTCCCGCCTTTCTCAAGCGCCATGATGAGCACCTCGGCTATCTCTGCCATGCCCTTCCTCTTGTCCATGCTTATCTTCCTAATCCGGGAAAAGGCCTCCCTTTCGCTCAGGCCCTCTTTTTCCATGAGGAGCCCCTTTGCCTTCTCGACGGCCTTGCGCTCCTCGATGGATTTCCTCAGCCCCTCGTTCTCGTCCCTTAACGCCCTGAGCTCCTTGAACTTCGATATCGCTACCTCAATTGCCGGCGCAATCTCCTCGGCCCTCGCCGGCTTCACGAGATATCCCATGACCCCGGCCTCGGCGGCCCTCTTAGCCGTCTCCGAGTCCTCGTCAGCGGTAAGGAGCACTATGGGAGTCGGGCAATAGCGGCTTATCTCCTCGGCGGCCTTGATGCCGTCCTTTACAGGCATGCGGAGGTCCATCATCAGGAGGTCGGGACGTCTGTCCCTGCAAATCTCGATTGCTTCGAGCCCGTTTGCCCCCTCGCCCGCGATGGCGAACCCGGCAGCCTCGATGAAGCCCTTAATGACGAGCCTCTCGGAGGCGTTATCATCCACGACGGCTATCCTTTTCATGTCATGGGTTATAGCAATTTGGATGCCATGAGAAATCCAGGCGCGGGCGCATGCTTATTCACGGGGTCTTTTGAAAGGCGGGGGACTGGCGTGCGCTTTTTTGAGGCTTACGTGATTAAATTTTGAGCAGCCTGGCCTTGGCGGCATTGTACGCTTCCAGGTACCTGGCTGCCGCATCGTCCCATGAGAAGTTCTCGGACATGCCTCGCCTCTGGAGCGCTGACCACTCCTTTTTACGTGAGTACACATCGACCGCCTCGGCCACTTTCTCGATGAGGGCCGGGGCAGAATACTCCTTGAACTTGAAACCGTTCCCGTCCTCCTCCGAGTAGTCGCGGACAGTGTCGTCGAGGCCGCCGGTTGCGCGTACGATCGGGACCGTTCCGTATTTGAGGCTGTAAATCTGGTTAAGGCCGCACGGCTCGAACCGCGAAGGCATGAGGAACGCGTCGGCGCCTGCCTCGACGAGGTGCGAAAGTCCGCTGTCAAAGGCAATCTTCACGGATAGCCTCTCAGGATATCGCGCGGAAAGGTCCTTGAGGACCTCCTGGTATCTCCTGTCGCCCGAGCCCAGGACGGCCAGCGCGATATCCATCTTCATCAGATCGGGCATGGCCTCGGACAGAATGTCGAGCCCTTTCTGGTCCGCGAGCCTCGTTATCATGCCTATGACGAGTGTCTTTACCCTGGCCTTCAAGCCGAAGGCCCTGAGGAGCTTTTTCCTGCACGCGGATTTGCCCTTCAATTCCCCGGGAGAATAGTTCTGCGGCAGAACCGGGTCGGTCTCCGGGTCCCATTCGGAATAGTCGGCGCCGTTCAGTATGCCGAAGACCGCGTCCTTTCTTTTGCGGAGCACTCCGTCGAGCCCATAGCCGTACTCGGGCGTCTGTATCTCGCGGCTGTATGCCTTGCTTACGGTCGTTACGACCTCCGAGAAGACGAGGCCCGCCTTTAGGAGGTTTATGCTCCCCCAGAACTCGAGGCCCTCGGGGTTGAATAGCTGGAAACTCAGGCCCGTGGCGTCGTAGAGGTTTGCCGGGAACTGCCCCTGGTAGGCCATGTTGTGCACCGTAAAGACCGCGGCGGTATTCTGGAATACCGGCTCGCCCCGGTACATGTCCTTGAGATATGCCGGTATTAGGCCGGTCTGCCAGTCGTTGCAGTGGATTACGTCCGGGGCCAGGTTCCGGGCCTTCACTACTTCCAGGACCGCCCTTGAAAAGAAGGCGTACCGCTCCAGGTTGTCGAAGTAGTCGCCCTCGGGAGTACCGTAGAGGAAGGTCCTGTCGAAGAACTCGTCCCTCCTTATGAAATATACCGGCACCCCCTGGTGGTGCCCGAGGAGGGCCTCTGCCATTACTACCCTTCTGCCCAGCGGGACAGCGATCTCGATTCCGGTCGGCTCTATTTCAAAGCCCTTTTCCGCTACCTGCCTGTAAAAGGGCATGAAAAGTACGACTTTCAAGCCCAGGCGCGAAAGCGCCGCAGGGAGCGACCCTGCGACGTCCGCAAGCCCGCCTGTTTTGGCAAAAGGCACGGCCTCAGGTGCCGCGATGACAACGTTCAGTCCCATGAATGATGAACTTAGCAGAAAAACGGCGGGTTTTCAAGGGAGGGGTGACAAGCTTTTAGCAGCAACTGAATACTATTGACATGGCTGGGGAGCCTTGATAGCATTGCTATCAAAAATGCCCAGATTGGTATTCTGATGCCAAAGGACCTATTGATTCGCAATGTGACCAGCAGACTTAATGAATGGATCGAGGAAGAGCGTCATCGGAGAAGGATGTCCAAACAGGAATTTGTACTGCGGGTATTAGAGGATGCCTGCACGTATGGACAAGGAACCTTATTCAATGAATATCCCTCTGACACTCCGCCCGCCTCAGGGAATATTCCTTTTACGTTTATAGACCTATTCTCTGGCATAGGCGGCTTCAGGCTAGGGCTACAGAAAAACGGAGGGAAATGCGTTTTTTCCTGTGAATGGGACAAGCATGCGCAGAAGACCTATCATGCTTGGTTTGGAGAAACGCCAATCGGCGACATTCGCGAAGTGAAACCAGCCGATATACCAGACCATGATATCCTTGCCGCTGGTTTTCCATGCCAGCCCTTTTCAATTGCTGGTGTATCAAAAAAGAAAAGTCTAGGAAGAGCTCATGGTTTTAAGGATATAACACAGGGCACGCTCTTTTTTCATTTGGCTACAATTATTAATGTAAAGCGGCCACCAATACTCCTTCTGGAAAATGTAAAAAATCTTGTTTCGCATGATCAAGGCAGGACTTACAAAGTCATAGAGAACACTCTGAATTCACTTCACTACAAGATTTTCTCCAAAATTATCGATGCAAAGAATTATGTTCCGCAGCATCGTGAACGTATTTTCATAGTCTGTTTTAATAGAGATATTTTTGGAGATGAAGTCCCTTTCTGTTTTCCTCCCATTCCTTCCACAAAACCCAAATTGCGCGATATTCTTGAGCCTGCTCCCGACCCCAAATACACACTATCAGATCACCTTTGGTCGTATTTGAAAAATTATGCCGAAAAGCATCGACGAAAAGGGAATGGCTTTGGGTATGGACTTACCAACCTAGACGGCATCACCAGAACACTGAGCGCAAGATATCACAAGGATGGTTCTGAAATTTTAATTCCGCAAGGGAATGGGACGAATCCTCGCAGACTGACACCACGTGAGGCGGCACGGCTAATGGGATACCCAGACCACCTAAGAATAGCTGTATCTGATACACAGGCATATAGACAATTCGGCAATTCAGTAGTGCCAACCATTGTAGAAGCAATAGGCAAGCAAATCATCATTGTTTTAAACTGGTATATAAATTCTGTTGGAAATGGCAGCATGATAAAGGCGATAAAAACGGGGACTTCTTCCTGCAACTATGAGGTTCAAACATGAACTCTCCTTATTGTGAAAAAGCAATAATCGATGCTGTGCGGCATGGCAAAGCTATCCTCAAATTCATCTCTCCAAATGATGTAGGACGAACTGGAAGCCATCAGTATGGCTACTACCTGCCGAAAGCTATCTGGGAGGCATACACGCCCTATCCACCTGAAAAAAATAAAAATAATGCGCATTTAGTTAAGATTTTGTGGCAGGACGGGCGTGAAACCAAATCCTGTATCAAATGGTACGGCAAGGGGACACGAAGCGAATACAGACTTACGCGTTTTGGGAGGGACTTCCCGTATCGTACGACAGATAATGTTGGAGATCTGCTAATAATCATTCCAACAAGCTCAAATTCATTTCTAGGATATGTGCTTGACCTTGAAGAGGATATCGAAAGCATAGAGGCGGCTTTAGGGATTGAATTGACCGGTGCGTGGGCGCTTTATGATGCCTCCATTCCGCCTTCTCCGGAATCGGAGGATGATTGCATAGATAGACTTTTCCGTGATTTTTGCAAAAATATTGAACAGTTCCCACCCACAGCCGTTTTTTCTGAAAAAACGCGTT
>DIDN01000098.1 GCA_002418185.1 Deltaproteobacteria bacterium UBA5799 | reverse complement strand
TCCCCCTACATCCCCCTTTAGAAAAGGGGGAAACCCAAAGCGTAGATTGCTTCTGGACATGCGTCCCTCGCAGTGACATAAGATACCGGCAGGTGCTCATTTTTACGGTTTAATCATTTTTTCAGGAATTTTTAACTAAAAAGCTTGACAGCATATTCCGGGTGTTGTATAACGTCCACAAAAATAAGCCAAAATCAGTCAAGGCCTTGCCGTTTTCAGGCGGGGCGGTTCCATAAGTCCAGTCCAAGCCTTGTCATAAGCCGTATAGAACGAGCAGAGTTGGTGTATACCGGATGATGAAGCTGCAAACGGCTCCCGAAATAAATAAAACGAAAAACAGGTTTCTTCCCGGAGTCTTTTTCGCGCACCGTTCACGTTGAGCCCCAGGCGCATGCAAGGCATGCGCTTATTACGCAGTAGTGCAGTTACAAACTCACACAGAAGAAGGAGGAAGAGACGGATGAAAAGAATCTTGTTGTCTGTATTTGCGGCTGCGGTGACTGTCGCCTGGACGGTCCCCGCGAGTGCTGACGTGACATTTAACGGGGAGTACAGGGCAAGGGGCGAGTGGAGAGACAACGCAGATATTGGTGCGACTCCCGACGATGCCAAAAATGACACTCAGAGCTTCATCGGCCAGAGGGTCAGGCTTACGGCCAACGCGCAGGCCACTGACGACGTGTCCTTCAAGATAACCCTCCAGGACACCAGGAACTGGGGCACAGCATCGGCACCGAATGGCGGGCCGAACCTCACCGACAACGGTATAGACAACCACCTCGACCTGCACGAGTCCTATATCAACATCTCCAACTTCCTCGATACGCCGGTCTCCCTGAGGATAGGCCGCCAGGAGCTCAACTACGGCGACCAGAGGCTCATAGGCTCATTCGGATGGTCGAACAACGGCAGGTCGTTTGATGCCATTAAGGCCATGGTCACCACCGACCTTGCCAATGTGGATGTTTTCTGGTCAAAGGTAGTTGACAGGAACACGGCTGCGGGTTCCCCTGACAACGATCAGGATCTCTACGGTATCTATGCAACCACCAACGTGGTGCCGAACAACACCCTTGACCTCTATGCCCTTCTGGCGAGGGATGGCGGCTTGGCTGGTGGCACTTTCACTACCAACCTTTACACTGTAGGCGCCAGGCTCGCAGGCTCTGTTGCCGGCCTTGATTACACCGTCGAGTTCCCTTATCAGTTCGGCGACCTCGAAAATAATGTCATCGACTTGGACATAAAGGCGTGGGCGCTTGCCGCCAAGGTAGGTTACACCGTACCCGGCGCTCCCATGAACCTGAGGCTCGGCGCTGAGTACAACTACGCAACCGGCGATGACGACGCCGCTGACAGTGACATCGAAACCTTCACGAACCTCGCTCCTACCAACCATGACAAGCTCGGCTTCATGGACCTCCAGGCATGGAGGAACGTGAGTGCGTGGAGCCTCAACGCCGCGGCTGACGTGACTGAAAAGGTCAGGGTTTATGTCGCGTATTGGGATCTCCGTCGTGCGGAAGGTGACGATGCCTGGTATCAGGCCGGACAGTGGAATTTCGGTGGCACTGCCACCGCCGATACCGATAAGGAGATTGGCAGCGAAATCGACCTCGTGGCCAACTACAAGTACAACAACAACGTCACCATCGAGGCCGGTCTTGCCAGGTTCTTTGCCGGCGACGCACTCGGAAGCGGTGCTGACGACCAGGACTGGGCGTACCTCCAGATCACCGGCAGGTTCTAATCCGGTTCGTCTGATTCAAGCTCAAACAGGACGGGGCAGGCTAAAAAGCCTGCCCCGTTTTTTTGTCCTGCCCCTCTTTTCTAAAGAGGGGCCAGGGGAGATTAACCGATTACAGGCGTAGGTCGGTTAGCAAAGCCGACCCGACAAAAAAACCGATGGATATAAAGGATAAAGAGTCGGGTTTCGCTTTGCTCAACCCGACCTGCGAGTTCGATTATTGACAAATACCCGGAATTGATATAAATTCGCGAGGTAAGCTGAAGTTGTCCGCGGACGGGCCTATCCCGTCGCCCCATCATGTCCTTTGCATCCTGCAACAGAAGGCCGTATAAAGGCAGGGCTTCATCAGGGCCTGCGAAAATACGAGATTACCGCGTAACGGCCCTTGCGGTTGCCCGGTTCCCGAAAAAAAGAGCAAGTTCGGGAAATATGACAAATGTCATTTTTTCTTCCGGGGGCGTCCTTATATAGTGTCCCGGAACTTACCTGAAAACGGCACAAGTGTACCTTCGCGCCGGCGGAAGCCGCCAGAAAAAGGAGGGGTAAATGGCTGAAAGAGCGGATGGGCCGATACCGGCCTGGCAGGTCTTCTACGACAACATCTGGCTTCTTCTCATCATCGGCGTGGTCCTGCCGACCGTTGTCTACACGGTGTGGGGGCTCATAGAGATATTCATGGTGCCCGAGCTGCCCGTGGCCCCTTAAGGAGGTAGGAGATGGCGATACACGAACCCGAAAGAGTATGGTGGAACCCGCTAAGCAAGGACGAGAGGATATGGGTAGCCCTGGCCCTCATATGGATGCTCGTCTCGTTCGTATTCATGCCGGTCTACCACCTCGTGGGCGCGCAGAATCCGCCTTCCGAGACGTACAGGGTCTCAGCCGAGGACTTCGACAGGCTCGTCGACGGCATGGTCGAGAAATACCAGGTCGGCGAGGAGGCGGGCTTCCCGGTCGTCCGCCCGGACCCGGACGAGCCGGTCTACATAAGGGCTTCGATGTGGCAGTGGTACCCGATTGTGGAGCTTGAGAAGGGCAGGACCTACAGGATACACCTCTCGTCCGTGGACATACAGCACGGGTTCTCCATACTCCCTATCAACATGAACTTCATGGCGCTCCCGGGCTTCGACTACGTGCTTACCTTGACTCCGACGACGTCCGGCGAGTTCCACATAGTCTGCAACGAGTTCTGCGGCCTGGGCCACCACCTGATGGTCGGGAAGATGTACGTGAGGGAGCCCGGGGCTTGATAGATACGGGCAGGGGAGATTGTCTTGTAGGGTGCGCTATGCGCACCATTACAAATCCCCCTTTGTCCCCCTTTAGCAGTTGTAGGGCGGGCACTGCCCGCCAAATCATGGGCCGAAAGCAGATTCTTCGGCTTCGCCTCAGAATGACAAAGCGATGGGCTTAGAGCGATGCATTTCCAAGCTGTTAAGCAGTTGTAGGGCGGGCTGTGCCCGCCGGAGCATGGTGCGCATAGCGCACCCTACCTCTGGAGGCGGAGGAGAGCGGGGCCTTATGCCGAAAAGCGCGGCAGCGCGATGAACCACCCCGCCGCAAGCAACGGGATATCTACAAACCTCCCCTCCCTTGATGGGAGGGGATAAGAGGGGAGGGTGAAATTTCTTCACCCCCTCCCAGCAGTTGTAGGGCGGGCAGTGCCCGCCAAATCATGGGCCGAAAGCAGATTCTTCGGCTTCGCCTCAGAATGACAAAGCGATGGGCTTAGAGCGATGCATTTCTAAGTTGTAGGGCGGGCAGTGCCCGCCAAATCATGGGCTGAAAGCAGATTCTTCGGCTTCGCCTCAGAATGACAAAGCGATGGGCTTAGAGCGATGCATTTCCAAGCTGTTAATGCTCAACCGAAAAGGAGGTCTCAAATGCCCAAGCAGGACCACAGGGACATAATCGAGGCGCCTGGCGTGTTCGTCCTCGCCCTCATTTTCCTCGTCGTCTTCATCGTGATATGGTTCGTCCACCTCAAATGGCTCACGGACGTCTGGGGGGTGCAGTAGCTCTCTTCGCCGGCCCCGCTTCAAGCGGCGGGCGGCGCGCTCTCTTTATCAGTGGTCCCGAACGCAGGAGTTCAATTCAGAACGGGAGGTGCTTGGCATAGATGGCTATTTTCAGGACGGACCCTCTCTCAGGGCTCAAGATAGACTCGCAGACCGACCACCTGGTCAGGTGGAACGTTATCGCAGCGCTCGCGACCTTCGCCGTGGGCGGCCTCCTGGGGCTCCTCGTCGTCCTAACCAGGTGGCCGAGCGTGCATCTCCTGCCGCTCGACTACTATTACAGGTTCCTTACGCTCCACGGCATAGACGCGCTCCTTGCGTGGATAATTTTCTTCGAGGTGGCGCTCGTGCACTTCACCTCCGCCGCGCTCCTGGGCACGCGCTCGTACGTGCCGTGGCTCGGGTGGATAGCCTTCGCGCTCATGCTCATAGGCGGGGCGCTGATAAACGTGATCGTCCTCATGGGCAGGGCCGACGTGATGTTCACCTCGTACGTGCCGCTCAAGGCCGACCCGATCTACTACCTCGGGGTCATCCTCTTCGCGGTAGGCGCGCTCCTGGGCTTCATCATCTTCTTCATAAACGTCGCTCTATCGAAGAGGGACGGCGGGTACAAACGTACCCTGCCGCTCGGCAGCTTCGGCATGCTGGCGGCCAGCATCATAGCCGTCCTTACGCTCCTCCACGGCGCGGCCATCATGATACCGACGCTCCTCTGGTCCATGGGCATAATCGGCGATATCGACCCGGCGGCATACAGGCTCGTCTTCTGGGGCCTCGGCCATTCCTCGCAGCAGATAAACGTCAGCGCGATGGTCGCGGTCTGGTACATGACCTCGTACTTCGTCCTCGGCGGCAAGCCCCTCAACGAGAAGCTCTCGAGGACGGCCTTCGTCCTCTACATCCTCTTCATTAACATAGCCTCCGAGCACCACCTGCTCGTTGACCCGGCCCTCTCGAACTGGCACAAGGTCGTGAACACGAGCTACATGATGCACCTCGCTGTGCTCGCGAGCATGATACACGCCTTCGCCGTCCCGGCATCGATGGAAGTGGCGCTCCGCAAGCAGGGCCACACCCGCGGGCTCTTCGAGTGGCTCAAGAAGGCGCCCTGGGGCAATCCGGCCTTCTCGGCGATAGCCATATCCATACTCCTCTTCGGCTTTCTCGGCGGCATAACGGGCGTCATCTTCGGGACCGAGCAGTTCAACATCATCCGCCACAACACCATCGCCATCACCGGCCACTTCCACGGCACGGTCGTTGCGGGCACCACGGTCGCCTTCATGGGCTTCACCTACCTCATCGTCAACTACGTCTTCAGGCGGGAGCTCATCTGGAAGGGCTTCGCGAGCGTCCAGCCCTATATCTACGGGGTGGGAATTGCGCTCCTCTCCATAGGCATGATGTCGGCGGGCTCGTTCGGGGTCCCCAGGAGGCACTACGACATAACCTTCTCGGGCGCGCCCTTCTCGTTCTCCTTCGACCCCTCGATAGACCTCTTCCTATCCATGATGGGCGTCGGGGGCGTGCTCGCGGTCACCGGAGGGGCGCTCTACATCGCGCTCTCGTTCGGCTCCATCATCTGGGGAAAGAAGATACCTGGCTAGCCGGGACCGGGGTGCCGGGACCGCGCTTACATACTCTCATCAGGCAAGCGGGGCCGTCTCCTCAGGCGGCCCCGCTTTTTTTTCGCCGCAGGCCGCCGGGCGCTGGTATTTCACTTGCATGAAATGATATAATTTTCAATGCGTTACACTCCTGACAAAGGTCATATAATGACCGTACCCCCGGCTGGTATCATTTTGTCAGGTACCTGTTGCCATTCCGAGCGGAGGAAGAATCCCGTTCTATCCATATGGAAGTG
>DIDN01000033.1 GCA_002418185.1 Deltaproteobacteria bacterium UBA5799 | reverse complement strand
GAGGCGGGCGGAAGCGCCCGCCCTCTGAGCCGCACCGCCCCCCATGCGAGCGCGGCGCCTGACAGGGAGACTGCGGCGATTACCGCCAGGCGGAGCGTGGGCCCGCCCAGCCAGGCCGAGTATAATAAAGGCGGTACGGCCGAGAGCGCGAGCCCTGCCGCTGAAATCAGCGTGATCTTGCGTACAGACATCCTACCCTTTCGGGTCTAGACTCGGATGCGTTTCGAGGTGAGGCCCTTGGCTTTGAGGAATGGTGAGGCTCGGGATGGGGTAACTTCCTGTTAAATACATTATTTATCATTTCCGGGCGGCCCAATCAAGCGGAAACCGCTTGGGTTATAATCATCCAGTGGGGAGCGCCCAGGCGCCGGGCCTTAAAAGACTTCAAATGATAAGTTTTTTGTGCTAAAAGAAAATGAACGAATCGAAAGGTAAAGAAGACAGGATGTTTAAAAAGCTCAAGGCCGGCTTCGAGGGTCTTAAGGCCGGGCTCGCCCGGACCCATAATGCGATAATGGGCGGGGTCGAGGCCGCCTTTACGGGTAAATCAAGGGAAGACATCCTCGAATCTCTCGAGGAGTCCCTCATCCTCTCGGACGTGGGTGTTACGGCCTCGACCGAAATAGTCGACAAGCTCCGCGAGGTCCTCGCCGGCAGGGACGAGGAGAAGCTAAGGCAGCACCTCCGTGACTCGGTCTACGAGATGCTGAAGAAGGTCGAGAGGCCTCTTGAAATAACATCGAGCCCGTTCGTGATAATGGTACTCGGGGTGAACGGGGTGGGGAAGACCACGACCATCGGGAAGCTCGCATCCCGGCTTTCCTCCGAAGGCAGGTCGGTGGTCCTGGCGGCAGGGGACACCTTCAGGGCCGCCGCAATCGAGCAGCTCGAGGGGTGGGGGAAGCGTACAGGCTGCCCTGTCATACGGCAGGCCCAGGGCGGAGACCCCGGGGCTGTCGTCTTCGACGCCATGAAGGCGGCGACCGCGAGGCGTGCGGACGTGGTGCTCCTCGATACCGCCGGAAGGCTCCATACCAAGGCGAACCTCATGGAGGAGCTCAAGAAAGTGCAGCGGGTCGCGGGAAGGGAACTCCCCGGCGCGCCGCATGAAAACCTCCTGGTGCTCGACGCCTCCACCGGGCAGAACGCCCTCAGCCAGGCCAGGCTCTTTAACGAGGCGGTGGGAGTGACCGGCATCGCCCTTACGAAGCTCGACGGCACGGCAAAGGGAGGCATCATAATCGCCATCGCAAGGGAGCTCGGGATCCCGGTGCGGTTCGTGGGAGTGGGAGAGAAGGTCGAGGACCTGAAGGAGTTCGACGCCAGGGAGTTCGCGGAAGCGCTCATATAGCGGAGGGGGAATGGTGGACGAGAGGCTCAGGATCTTTTACGACCTTTACGAGAGGAGAAAGAGCATACGGCAATTCGCGGACAGGCCCGTGGAGCCGGAGAAGATCGAGAGGCTCGTCATATCCCTCGGGAGGGCGCAGAGCGCCGCGAACCGGCAGCCGTGGCACTTCATAATCCTTTCAGACGAGGAGGCGAGGGGGCGGATAAGGGACCTCTTCACCAAAGAGGGCTTCAAGAGCGCGCCGCTCCTGGTAGTCGCGTGCGCGGACCCCTCCCAGGCATGGGTAAGGAAGAGCGACAATGTCAACTACGCGTGGGTTGACGTGACCATAGCGATAACCGAAATGATAGGCGCGGCGACTGCAGAGGGGCTCGGCACCTGCTGGGTGGCCGCCATCGACGCCGAAGCGGTAAAGGCGAGGCTCGGAATACCCGAAAAGATAGAGGTGGTCGCGGTCATACCAATCGGGTACCCTGAAGAGGAGCTAAAGAGAGAGGCCAAGACCAGGAAACCCATTTCGGAGATAATTCATCATGGGAAATGGTAAAAACCAGGAAGACGATTACGTACTTTTGAGGTCCGACAGGAGGAAGAACCTCCGAAAGCAGCTCCTTGTCCTCAAGGTCAGGGGCGAGGACCAGGCCGGGGTGTTCTTCGGGTACGCCAAGACCGTAGGCAGGGGAGGCATGTTCATAGCCTCCGTGAACCCGAAGAAGGCAGGAGAGGAGTTCGACATATCCTTCAGGCTCGGGGACCGCGAAAAAGAGATAAAGTGCAGGTGCGTTGTCGCCTGGTCGAGGGAGTACGATTCCCTCGTAAAGCAGGAGCCTGGCATGGGCATAAAGTTCCTGGACCTCGACGATGCGAGCAAGGACGCGATAGAGGAATGGCTGAAGAGGCAATAGAAAAAATAAATATAAATGAAAAATGACAGGGTGCGCTGTGCGCGCCATTCAATCTGATTCCGGATGCAAAATTATGAAATGAGATTTGGTGCGCGTGCGCACCCCCACCGAGAATACGGTCCGACCATTTTAACCCTCATGTATAAGACGCATAAACCGCAAGAAATCGACGAACAAAAAAGAAGCCGATGGTCGACAAAAGAAAAAGCCCCAGGGTAAAGATGCGCGCAAGCGTCCGTTACGGGTTGACCAATCCGCCGGAGCAGTTCGCATTCATCACCGACCTGTCGGAGACAGGCATCTGCATAAAGACCAACCAGGTTTTCGGCGTTGGGACGAAGCTATATCTCAAGATTACCATAGACGATGTTGACTACATGGCCGAGGGCGTGGTGGCCTGGGCAAAGAAGGTCCCGCATGGCTTGTTGCACATAACCAAATGCGGGATGGGAGTCGAGTTCTCGCGCGCGGACGAGGGGCTCACAGAGCACTACCACAAGAGGAAGGCGCGGCACTGAAAGTGGTAGGGTGCGCTCCGCGCACCATCAATTTGAGGTTTCTTGCAGGCTGGGTCGCGAAGCAGTAGGTAGGGTGCGCTCTGCGCACCAGAAATTTTGTTTTCCCAGCCTCACCCCTTCACGCTCCACGTCGTCCCCTTTGGCGTGTCTTCAAGCACGATTCCCTTGTCCAAAAGTTCCTTCCTCACGGCGTCGGCCCTGGCGAAGTCCTTGTTTTTCCGCGCCTCGTTCCGTTCGGCTATGAGCCTTTCGATCTCTTCCTCTGAAAGCTCAAGCCGCACGCGCGAGTTTTTGTCCTTGTAATACTCCTCAGGCGTGCGGTTGAAGACGCCCAGGAACTTCGCCGCCTCGCGTATTACCGCGAGCGAGTTCGATAGCTCCTCCCACACGCCTTTTTTCACGCCTTTGCTCCGCGCCTCGTCCATTGCCTTGTTCATCCGGGTGATTTCCTTGAAGAGGTTGCCGATGACCTCGGCGGTGTTGAAGTCGTCGTCCATGGGCCTGAAGGCGTCGTGGAGCCTGTCCTCAACGCAGCTTACGCAAGGCTCGGCCAGTAGTATGGTCGGGTACTCGGACGACGCCCGCTGGAGGGTCTTGTAGAACCGCTCTACCGCGCTCTCTGCCTCCCGGAGCGACTCGGCTGTGTAGTCTATGGGCGAACGGTAGTGGCTGGAGAGGAGAAAAAGCCTTACGGCCTCGGCGGTGTGGTCCCTGAGCGCGTCCCTGATGTTCAGGATATTGCCGAGCGACTTGCTCATCTTCTCTTTTTCGATGTTCACGAACCCGTTGTGGAGCCAGTACCTGGCGTAAGGCGACTTGCCGGTGGCGGACTCGCTCTGGGCTATCTCGTTTTCATGATGAGGGAAGATAAGGTCCTTGCCGCCGCCGTGTATGTCTATGGTGTCTCCGAGCCATTCGAGCACCATTGCGCTGCACTCGATGTGCCAGCCCGGGCGGCCCTTGCCCCAGGGGCTCTCCCATGAGGGCTCGCCTGGCTTGCTCGCCTTCCAGAGCGCGAAGTCCAGCGGGTCCTTTTTCCTTTCGTCCACCCCGACCCTGGCGCCGCTTTCGAGCTCGTCTATGTTCTTTCCGGAGAGCTTGCCGTAGTCGGCCTTTTTGCGGACCGAGTAGTAGACGTCCCCCCCAGTCTCGTAGGCGAAGCCCTTCTTAACGAGTGTGTCGGTCACCTCGATTATCTTCCCGATGCTCTCGGTGGCCCTGGGCCGGAGGTCCGGGAGGCCGACACCCAGGGCGGCCATGTCCTCGTCAAAGGCCTTTATGTACTTCTCCGCGACCTCTTCAGCCGTGATGCCCTCTTCCGCGGACCTCTTTATGATCTTATCGTCCACGTCGGTGTAGTTCCGGGCGTATTTGACCTCGTATCCCCTGTACCGGAGGTACTTCTGTATGACGTCGAAGGAGACCGCGCTCCTTGCGTGCCCGATGTGGCTCAGGTCGTAGACGGTCGGACCGCATACGTACATGCTCACCTTGCCGGGCTCATTCGGCTGGAACTCCTCCCTCTCTCCAGTGAGGGAGTTGAAGACCTTTATCGAAGCCATTTTTCAAGCCTCCTTATCGCTTCCATTTTTCCGAGGAGCCTCAAGACGCCGGGGAGCTCTATGCCTTCGCGCTCGCCGGTTAGGGCGAGCCGCGCCGGCATGAGGAGACGCCTCCCTTTTTCGCCGGTCGCTGTCTTGACCCGCTCTATCAATGTTTCATAATCTTCCGGCGCCGCCATATTGTCCAGCTCTTCCCTGAACGCCTTTATGACCTTGAGGCTCCGCTCCTCCCTTATCTCCTTCTCCTCTGCTTCTCCCGGAGCTGGCTCCGAGAGGAAGGGGCGCATAAGCGAGCGCAGCTCGTTAAGGGTCGATGCGTTTTTCTTGAGCGCGTCGGAGAGCGCGGCGAGCCTGTTTGCGTCAACGCCCTCTACGCCGACGAGCCCGGCAAGCTCCTCCCCGCCCTTCCCGTTCATCGCCTCCTTGCCGTAGGACTTGAGCCTCGCGATATCGAATGCCGAGCCGGATTTCGAGAGCCGCTCAAGCGAAAACCTCCCGGCCAGCTCTTCGAGGCCGAGCAGCCCCTCGCCGGGGTTCCAGCCGAGCCTCGCGAGAGCGTTTGTGACGGCTTCGGGGAGAAACCCTTCCTCACGTAGGGCCTTAAGGGAGAAGTCGCCGTGGCGCTTGCTCAAAGGGGCCCTGTCCGGCCCGAGGACGAGCGGCACGTGGCAGTATATGGGGGATTTTCTCCCGAGGGCCTCGAAAATGAGGAGCTGCCTCGGGGTGTTCGAGAGGTGGTCGTCGCCCCTTATCACGTGGGAAATGTCCATCAAGGAATCGTCCACCACTGCCGCGAAGTTGTATGCAGCAACGCCGTCAGACCCCATTATCACGAAGTCGCCTATTGCACGCGAATCGAAGCTCAAGAGCCCGTGTGCCGCGTCCATCAGCATGACTTCCCTTGCAGGCACCTTGAAGCGCACGACCGATGGCGCGCCCACGGGCGCATCCCCGGGGCCGAGCTCCCGGCATTTTCCATCGTAGCGCGAGGGGAGCCCCTTTGCGGCCTGTTCAGCGCGTAGCGTTTCAAGCCTCTCGATGGAGCAATAGCACCTGTACGCCTTGCCCTCGTTCACAAGCCTTCCGGCCTCTTCCCTGTAAACCGAAATGCGCTCGGACTGCCTGTACGGGCCGAACGGCCCGCCCGTGTCAGGCCCTTCGCCCCATACGAGCCCGAGCCACTTCAAGTCCTCGTATATGCCTGCCTCGGCCTCGTAAGTGGACCTCTTTGCGTCTGTGTCCTCTATCCGGAGGATGAAGCTCCCCCTGTGATGCCGCGCGAATAGCCAGTTGAATAGCGCGGTCCTGGCGTTCCCCGGGTGGAGCGCGCCAGTCGGGCTCGGCGCGAAGCGGGTCCTTACCATTACCCGCGGCCCCCTTCGAGAAGGGCCACGGCATAGGCGCTTATGCCCTCTCCGCTCCCCGTAAAGCCGAGCCCCTCCTCGGTCTTGGCCTTCACGTTAACCCTCTTTTCGCCGCAGCCGAGCACACGCGAGATGTTCGCGACCATGCCGGGTATGTGGCCGAGGAGCTTCGGATTCTCACAGACGATAGTCGAATCGATGTTCCCGACCGCATAGCCCGCTTCCCTTATGAGGGAGGCCGCCCTGGCCAGCAGGTCGAGGCTCCGTGCGTCCTTCCACGCAGGGTCTGAAGCGGGGAAGTGCTTTCCGATGTCGCCCAGGCCCGCTGCCCCGATGAGCGCGTCTATCACGGCGTGCAGGAGGACGTCCGCGTCGGAGTGGCCTTCAAGGCCCCTGTCAAAGGGCACCTCCACGCCACCGAGCACGAGCCTCCTGCCCGTGACGAGCCTGTGTACGTCGTATCCGAAGCCTATCCTCAACTTTTTGTCCCTTCCCGCTGCCTCAGTATGCACTCGGCGAGCATGAGGTCGCCGGGCGTCGTTATCTTTATGTTCTCGTACGAGCCGAGGACCACCTTTACCTTCGCGCCCGTCCTCTCGACGAGCGAGCTTTCGTCCGTTCCGAGAAAGCCGTCTGCCCTGGCTTTCCTGAACGCCTCCCTGAGGACCCCGGTCCTGAAGGCCTGCGGGGTCTGAACCGCTATGAGCGACTCCCTCTTGAGGGTCGTCCTCACGAACCCGTCGCCCGCCTCCTTAACGGTGTCCTTAACCGGCACCGCGGCTATGGCCGCGCCGGTCTCGATAGCGGCCCTTATGGTCTTCTCGATTATATCAGGGGTGACGAGGGGCCGCGCACCGTCGTGCACGATAACGGCCCCGAAGCCCTCTCCGGCGGCATTGAGGCCGTTCTCGACCGAGTCCTGCCTCTCGGCGCCGCCGCCCGCCACGCAGACTACCTTGCAGAAACCGTACTCCTCTATTATCCGCTCCCTGCAGAACTTCTCGTCCGACGGGGGCGCGACGACAATTATGGAGTCGACCATGTCCGAGGCCTCGAAGGGCTCTATCGTGCGGGCAAGCACTGGTTTCCCGAGGAGGTCGAGGTAGTTCTTCATCTTCCCGGAACCCATCCTCCGTCCCATTCCGGCAGAGGGTATTATGGCGAGAGTTTTGACCCGTTCAGGCAGATTGTCCATTGGCATAAAGGCCGGCATCATGCGCGGCTGAAAGGTATTCGATGCCCCCGCCGCGTAACGGCACCGACAGTGTAATATTATTCCGGCTCGATTTAAAGGATTTTCAGGGGTTTCAGAAGGGCGGGCCTCGATCGCCGCAAGAGGTTTTGCGGCGCGGACGGAAGACCGTCTTTCGGACTGAGCGGGCGCTACTGGTAGGCGGCCTTCTTGAAGTCCTCGCGGGTCTTGGAGAATATCATCCTCCCGCCCGTGGTCTGAAGGACGCTCGTTATGGTCACGTCTATGGATTTCCCCACGAATTCGCGGCCGTTGTCTATGACCACCATGGTCCCGTCTTCGAGGTAGCCGACGCCCTGGCCGTGCTCCTTGCCCTCCTTGAGGACCAGGATGTTGAGGGCCTCTCCCGGCAGCACCACGGGCTTCATTGCGGTCGCGAGCTTGTTCATGTTGAGGACGCAGACGCCGTGGAGCTCCGCGACCTTGTTGAGGTTGGCGTCGTTCGTGAGTATCTTCCCGGAAAGCTCCTTTGCGAGCGCGACGAGCTTGGAGTCCACCTCCCTTATGTCGGGGAAGTCCTTCCCGGTTATCTCGACGGCGGTCCTGTTGTTCGACTGTATCTGCTTGAGGACGTCGAGCCCCCTCCTGCCGCGGGCCCTCTTTACCGGGTCAGCCGAGTCGGCTATGTGCTGGAGTTCCTGGAGCACGAACTGCGGCACGACGAGCCTGCCCTCGATGAAGCCGGTCTCCATGACCTCGGCTATCCTCCCGTCTATGATTACGCTCGTGTCTATGACCAGGGGGCTTGCTTTCGCATCGGGCTCTTCGGACCTGTCGCCGCCCCTCTGGTGCTCGGTAAAGAGCTTCACGGCCTTGTGCCAGTCGAACTCGTCGCCCTTTTTCATGCCGATGCTGAGCCCCAGGTAGCCTATGATGATGTTGGTGAGGAGGTATACGGCGAACTCGAGGTACTCGCTCCCGAACTGCGATTTCAGCATGAGCGGGTAGGTAAGGAGGTTCGCGACCGTGAGCCCTATGATGAGCCCCGCGGCCCCGCCGAGGACGATCCTTAAAGGGGTCTTCTTTACGCGTTTCTCGAAGAGGAGGGCGAGGACGGATATGAGCAGGCCGCTTGCGAGGCCCACCAGCGCGAACTTTTCGCCGAGTATCCTCTGGACTATGAAGTACCCGCTGGCCGAAGCGAAAATCACCAGAAGGGAGCGCATTACGAGATACAAGACGGCCTCCTTAACGCTGCATCAGGCGGAAAAGCTCTTCCTCGACCTTTTCTTCCTTTACCTTCCTGGCGATGGAGATCTCTTTCACAAGCAGGTTCTTGGCGGTATCCAGCATCCGGCGCTCGCCGAACGAGAGCTCCTTGTCGTACTTGAGTATGTAAAGGTCCCTGAGCACGCGCGCGACTTCCATCACGCAGCCGCTCTTTATCTTGTCGGTGTAGTCCCTGTATCTCCTGTTCCAGGTCTGGTTGTCGAGGCAGACTTCGGAGCGGTCCTTCAATATCTCGTAGACCTTGGGGACGAGGGACTTCTTTACGATCTTCCGGAGGCCGACCGCCGCTGCCGTGTCGGTCGGCACCATTATCGTGGCTTCGGTGTCGAGGATTTTAATGATGTAAAAGTTTTTGTTTACCCCGGAGACTTCCCTGGTCTCGACTCCCATTATCATTCCAACGCCATGGGCCGGATAGACGGCAAGCTCGCCGGTCTTGAAGTTATCTATTACGATTTTGGACATGAAGGTCCTTTAGAATGTGGGGAAAGCGGTATTATCTTTTATAACATATCCGGGTATTATAGTCAACTTCTTTGCCTTCACGGTCCGGCGCCTCGGGCCGCCTCCCCGGCCCTGAAGAGGTCCTCGGGAAGTTCCGGGTTTACCTCGACTTCGCTGTATTTTATCGTGACCGTCCTCTTGCCGTCGTCGATTACTATCCTGAAGGGTATGTGGGCCCCCGAGACCTCCCTGTAGTCCTCGAGGAGGACCTTGAGGCCCCCTTCTCCGTCCCTTGCCGGCCTCGAGAAGAGCCTGAGCCTGCCGTGCTCGTCAGTTGACGTCTCGACCTCGCCTCCGGCGAGCTCGCCCGCCGGGCGGGGGTTCCCAAGGAGGAGTGACGCGGCGTCCTCCGGCTTAAGAGAATGTGGAACGCCGGGTTCATCGCGGCTTAAGGCCTCGGCGCCGTCTTCAGTGACGGTGTAGATGGCCTCGCCGTCGCTCGCCAGCACTGCGACGGTCTGGCCGAAGGGGCCGAAGACCTCTATCCTGAAGGAGGCGGGGCTTCTGGCGAGTACAAGGGCCCTGCCGCTTATGGTAAAGAACCGGCGCTTCATCTCCACGACGCCGTGCGCACGGAGCGAGACCGGGGTTATCTCGGGCGGGGAGAGCGGGGGGGGGAGCTTTGCCGCGCACCCTGCCGCAACGAGCGGAGCGAGCGCGGCGAGCCAGAAAAACTTCCTCACTTAGCGGCCTTCAGCTCTTTCCGGAGGCGCTCTATCTTTCCCATGAGGCCCGTATTCTCCGGGTCCTTGTCGAGCGCCGACTCGTAAAGGGAAAGCGCCTTCTCCGTGTCCTTGCCGCTCGAATAGGCGTCCCCGAGGTGCTCGATGACGACGGGGTCGTCGGGAAGGAGCTTCAGGGCCTTCTCGAGCTCGACGACGGCCTTGTCTATCTCGCCTTTCTTGAAATAGACCCAGCCGAGGCTGTCGAGTATGTGGCCGCTCTCGGGCGACACCTCCAGGGCCCTCTTGACGAGCTCCTCGGCCTTGTCGAGCTCCACACCTCTCTCGGCGTACGTGTAGCCGATGTAGTTGAGGGCGTTCGCGTGCCTGGGGTCGAGCTCCACGACCCTGTACATCGTGGGCATGAACTTCTCCTCCACCTTCGCCTCGTCGTAGAGGACCCCGAGGAGGAAGAGGAGGTCCGGGTCGTCGGGCCTGAGCTTCACGGCGACTTCGAGCGTCTCTATCGATTCGGCATGCCTCTCGGCGTCGCGGTAAATGGTGGCGAGGAGCTTGAGGAGCTCGACGCTCTCGCCCCGGGCCTTTATCGCCTCGTTCAGCTCCTTTATGGTGTTCTCGAGCCTTCCCTGGCGCTCGTATATGTACGCGAGGTGTATCTTCGAGTCGATGAAACTCGTGTCCTGCTCCGGGATCTTCACGAACTCGGCTGCCGCGTTGGCGAGGTCCCCCTTCTCCTCGTAGGTGGTCCCCAGGTAATAGCGCACCTTGTGGAACTCGGGGTTTATGGAGAGTATGTCGTTGAACTTCGCGATCGCCTCGTCGAACTTCTTCTTCTCGAAGTAGATAAGCCCGGTCCTTACCATCGCGTCAAGGCGCGTTTCCTCCCTTTTCTCAAGCTTCTTCAATTGCTCGAGCGCCTCGTCCAGCCTGTTCTGCTGTATGTATATCGTGCTCAGGCGGTTCACCATGCTCGTGTCGTTCGGCATGAGGGCGACCCCGCTGGAGTAGACCTCGATCGCCTTGTCGTACTGCTTCGCGAGCTCGTAGGTGACCCCGAGCTCGAAGTACACGGTGCCGAAGCGCGAGTTGAGGTTCAGGGCGTTCTGGTAATACTCGGCGGCCCTGGCGTAGTCCGCCCTGTCGAACTCGTTCTTTGCGAGGTAGTAATACGCCATTGTGGAGTCGGGCTTAACGGAGAGGAGCTTCTTCAATACGCCCTCCGCCTTGTCGTGTTCGCCGGACTTCGAGTACATCGAGCCGAGCATCAGGTAGTTCTTGCTGTTGGCGGGGTCGAGCTCGATTGTCTTCTCGTAGTTCCTGATGGCGCCTGCCTTGTCCTTCTGGAACGTGTTTATCTCCGCGAGCAGTGCGTACGGGGGGGCGTACCCGGGGTCCTTCTCTATGGCGGTCTCGAGGTGCTTTTTCGCCGACTGCACGTCGCCGGAGCCGATGTAGAGGCTCCCGAGCTCGGAATGCAGGGTGGCCGAGTCGGGGTCAAGGGAGACGGAGCGCTTGTACAGGTCTATCGCGCCGGCGAGGTCGCCGCTCCCTCTTAGCATCTGCGCGGCCATGTAGAAATAATAAGGGGCGCCCTTCCCGGCCTTTTTGATGCTCACTTTGGGGTTTTTGTGGTCCTTGGCGTGCGATTTGGTGATAAAAGTGGGGATAAGAAGGAGCGCGGCCAGCGCGGGCACTGCCAATTTCTTGAAATAGGTGGATTCCTTCACGACTATTCCTCCGAACCGGCCTCGAAATGGGCGCATGCGCGCCCCGCTTCGGGCCTTGCTGGGGCCGCGGGCCCATTAGCGGCCGGGCCTTGGTCTTTCCCTGGGCCGACCCCGGTTGGGGGCCTCCCCGGCCGGTTTCCCTGCTGACGCCCCCTTGCGCTCAGGGGGCTCGGTGAAAATTCCCTTCAGGCCTGCTCCGGAAAGCACGGAGCAGGCTCTCCCATCAGAAAAGGCCGCCTGACGGCCAGGCCTTTTAAATCCGGCCAAAGTTCCGCCGTTTCCTATGATACCATCCGCAATATCCAGGAGTCAATCTAAAGAAAATAGAATGAAAAAACGCAGTCGTAAAGCTGAAAAAACCGGCTGAACCGTTTGGGTGCGGGAACGGGCAGGTATGAGCTTGGGCATGTGTCGGGAGCGCGCTGGCAAATAGCCGGAGCTGGAACGGGGCATGTGCGGTTTCAATGGCTGAAAGGGTACGGTCTTCCTTACCAGCCCCGGGTGAAAATCCTCTCTCGGGGCCTGACCCCTTCGACTCTATTCTCCGCCGGGCGGGCGGCATGCTGTCAAAGGACTTCCCGCGCCCGCGCCGGTTAACTCAGGCCTCGGCAGCCCTGGGGAGCGCCTTTTCCCTGGCCTTTTCGAGCCTTTCCCTGAGGGCGGGCGGAAGGTGTATGGAAGACGTATCCACCCCCGAGAGGATATCGGTCAGCACCTCGGCCCTGTCCTTCACGGGAAGGCCCTTGTGCACTATTATCCTTCTCTCGCCGCGCAGTTGAAAGATGCCGCCGCGGGCGGTCACTTCGCCTTTTCGGAGGTCTTCATACGAGAGCTTTATCGAGAGCCGTTCGGCTGCGTCTTCAAGCGCCTGGAGTATTGCTTCGTCATTCATTGCCGCTATATTTTCCAGAAAAGGCGCTTTGGTGTCAAGTCAAAAGCGTCTCGGCCCTGCCGGAAGATTGCGCCAGGCAGGCTTTTGTCGGGCCCTGAGCAACCTTCCTTACGCGGATTTCCCGCGCTTCAGGGCCCGGACAAATGGGTTGACACGCCACGGCAGTTGAATTATATTCATACAGTATTGAATGGCCTGGAATCTTCCGTTTCCCCCTTTGAAATCCGCTCTAAGCATAAACAGTCTTGAAAGGAGTCGTAGATGGGCGAGAACACTATAAACGTATCGGATTCCAATTTCGAGTCCATGGTGCTCAAGTCGGACGTCCCGGCCCTGGTGGACTTCTGGGCGAGCTGGTGCGCCCCGTGCAAGGCTATCGCGCCTATCGTGGACGAGATGGCCGCAGCTTATTCCGGGAAGGTGAGAGTGGCCAAGATGAACGTGGACGACAACCCCTCCACCCCGGGCAGGTACGGCGTAAGGGGCATCCCCACCCTTATACTCTTCAAGGACGGCAAGGTGGTCGACCAGCTTGTGGGCGCCGTGCCGAAGGACCAGGTGAGGGAGCTTATCGAAAAGGCGCTTTGATACGGTTAAAAATCGGTTTTTTCCCCGGACTCTGCGTAGCTACGTGAATAAAAATGCTCACATATAGACATATATGCGCCGCTTTTATTCCCGGCCTTACGGGAAAAGCTGGAAACATCTCTGTTTTTTAGAGGTTGTCTTTAATAAAACCCGTCTGGTATCCGGAGGCAGGCCGAAAGGCCTGCCTT
>DIDN01000018.1 GCA_002418185.1 Deltaproteobacteria bacterium UBA5799 | reverse complement strand
AAAACTCCTCAGAGGCCCCGAGCGGCGTAAAGACGACCGAAACGGTGCCCCTTTCGATCTTACCGAGCCCCTCTACGACCAGGTCGCGGAGCACGACCCCGCTGCTCAGATCAAATCCCCTTATATCCGCGCCCGGCGAAAAGTCCCTGCCGTCAGGGGAGCGCTCAACGATTATCGACCCGTTCTCGATATCGAACGAGACCTTGTAGTAGAGGCGCTTTGTAGCGGCTGACTCTCCCGCGTACCTCAATAGCGTCGCCAGCCTGCCTGCGTCAGACTTGAGGGCCGCGCGCTCAAGGCCCGCGAGCCTGGGTAGCGCTATGGCCAGCGCAAGCCCGATTACGGCAATGAGGACGACCAGCTCAAGGATGGTGAAGCCACCGGGGCCCGTCATGCCATGATTTCGAGACTTCGGTCCGGGGAAAGGGAGTCCCTTCGTCAGTAAACTTTTTCTTTCTGGCAGGTATCCTTCGGTGGGCATATTGATTCGGGCCTCCCTGCCCTGCAAACCGGCGCACAGGGGCTTACATGGGCCTGGACCGGACAGGTCCTGATTCAGCTTGCGTATCGACCCTGAATAACAGAAAATTCCCGGTTTTTCAAGTAAAAACATGATATTCTCTTGAAAAGGCGCTCTCCTTTCGATAATATCCCGCAAGGGGGCCGGCTCCTTCGACCACTGCAAGGCGGACAATCCTTTTCGCGGGCGTGTCTTTTCGGTTTTCAACGGACACCAGAAATATTTAAACATTTGCCGAGGCCAGGCCGAAATGAAACTGATGAACCTTAAGACGGTTAACCTGGTCAACGCTGCGCTGGCGCTGGCCGTGATACCCGCCGCTGCCTTTGTCGCAAGGGACTGGCTTCTTTTCAGCAGCGCCCCTCCGGGCGCGCCGAATGGAAGCGCAAGGCCGGCCCCTGCCAGGGCCGCAGCTGACATCATGGCCTATGCCCCGGTCGTGGAGAGCGCGCTCTTCCCTACAAGGGAAAAAAGGTTCAGGGCCGTTCCTCTCGAGGCGGAGAGCGCCTCGTCGAACGCGGTCTCGACCGAGTTTGCCGGCATGGTCCTCGGCGGCACCTTTACCGGAGACGACAGTTTCGCGGTCTTCAGGAGAAGCGGCTCGTCTCAAGAGGAGGTCGTAAGGCCCGGAGAAAAGGTGTTCGGGACGGCCACGCTCCTCAAGGTCCTCCGGGACTCGGCGATAGTCTCAACCGGCTCCGGCGAGGTCGCGTTGCGGATAGAGGAAGCAAGTCAGGGCGCTGCTCTTCCGGTGCCGGCCCGGGTCGCCAGCCAAGGCGTAAAAACGGACTTCCTCGCGGCTTCGAAAGAGGTCGGGGCGGGGCAGTGGGTCGTGGACCGGAAGGCGGTACAGAGCGCCCTCGACGACATCGGACAGGTCCTTTCGGACGCGAGGCTTACGCCTGTCGTAAAGGGCGGCGAGGTACATGGGTTCCGCATAACCGAGATAAGGCCCACAGGGGTGTTCAAGGCCCTGGGTCTCAATAACGGCGACATCCTCGGGCGGGTGAACGGGTATGAGGTCACCTCGCCTGAAAGGGCCGTCCAGGTGCTTACGGCCCTCAAGGGAGAGTCCAGTATCGAGCTCGATATCGTGCGGGGCGGCAAACCGATGAGCTTACGCTACGAGATCAGATAGACGGATGAAGATGCTCAAGTCGTTTAAAAAGGCGGTCCTCTTATCCTCTCTACTCCTTCTGCTTGCCCCGGCCGTGGGCGCGGCGCAAGAAGCCGCCCCCAAGGGGGGAGCGGCTGCAGAGAAGATAACCATAAACTTCGTGGACGTCGAGGTCTCGTCGCTCATAAGGATAATGAGCGAGATAACCCGCAAAAACTTCCTTTTTGACGCCGACGGGGGGGCAAGGGGCAAGGTAACGATAGTTGCACCCGCCAAACTCACGAGCGACGAGGCAATGGACCTCTTCGTCTCCGCCCTGGAGCTCAAGGGCCTGGCGGTAATCCCCTCGGGAGACTCCTACAAGATTATCCCTTCGTCCCTGGCGAAGCAGAGCGGCATGAAGGTATCCGACGGGCCGGGCGCCGCAAGGGGCGACCAGTATATCGTCCGGCTCGTGACGCTCGAATACGTCTCCAACCACGAGGCCCTTGTCGCGGTCCAGCCGCTTGTCTCGAGGTACGGCCAGGTATCCAGCTTCGGCTCGAAGAACGCGCTCATGGTGGTGGACACGGCCGCGAACGTGGACAAGATACTGAAAATCCTCGAAACGGTCGACAGGCCCGCCGGGACCCGGGAGCCTGAGCTGGTGTACCTCAGGCACGCGCAGGCCGAGTCGCTCATCCAGATACTCAGGCACGAGGAGCAGCGAAGGACCGGCCTGAAGCGGGGTCCGGACGGCCAGCCCGACAGCGGCATCTCGCTCGATACGAGGCTCAACGCCATAATCCTCTCCAACTCTCCCGGCGAGCGGGAGTATTACAGGAGGTTCATATCCCTCCTTGACGTCGCGCCGCCTGAGGCCTCGAGCCGCCTCCATGTCCACTACCTCGAGAACGCCAGCGCCTCGGACCTCGGGAAAGTCCTATCCTCCCTTCTCGACCCGGGCCGGGCAGCAGCGGACAAAGGCGCGGCGCCCGAGATGCCCTTCGGCATAACCGGGAGGATATCTATAACGCCCTTCGAGGGCACGAACTCGCTCATCATCATGGCCTCGCCGGCCGATTACCGCAACCTGGTCCAGGTGATAGAGAAGCTCGACAGGAGGCCCAGGCAGGTCTTTGTCGAGGCCATGATAACCGAGGTGAGCATAGACAAGGCCGTGGAGCTCGGGAACAGGTGGCGGGCGACCGGGATCCATAACGGCGACCCGGTTGTTATTGGCGGCTTCGGGACGGTGGACCAGTCCGCCATACAGTCGGTCGTGACCGGGCTCGCGGGGCTCTCGGTGGGAGGGCTCGGCAACTTCATAACGGTCCCTGTCACGAGGCCCGACGGCACGAGCTTTAACCTCACTGCCCCTGGCTTTGCGGCACTCTTTTCCCTCTCCTCTTTCAGGGACGTCGTAAACGTCCTTTCGACGCCGCACCTCCTTACGAGCGACAATTCAGAGGCCGAGATAATGGTCGGCGAGAACGTGCCGTTCCTGAGCAAGCTCGAGCGCGAGACAGGCACCACCGGCCAGCCCCTCATCCAGTCGATAGAGCGGAAGGACGTCGGCATAAAGCTGCGGATAAAGCCCAAGATAAGCGAGGGGGGCTTCGTAAAGCTCGACATATACCAGGAGATATCCGCCATCTCGCCCACGACCGTCGCGGGCGCTTCCGACCTCATAACCACCAAGCGCTCGGCCCAGACCAGCGTCGTCGCGAAGAACAACCAGACCGTCGTCATAGGCGGGCTCATACAGTCGAGAAAGACCAACAGCACGGTAAAGGTGCCGCTCCTGGGCGACATACCGGTCCTCGGATGGCTCTTCAAGTTCAAGCGGGAACAGGACCAGAAGACGAACCTCCTCGTGTTCATCACCCCCTATATAGTGAACGACTTCCAGGGGCTTGAAGATCTCCGGATGAGGAAGGAATCGGAATTCGACAATATGAGCAGCCCCGGCATGCCCCGGGGCGGCTCTGCCCCCTGAGGCCCGACAGCCACATGGCGAAGACTGAAGAAAAGGCCGCAAAGGACCTGCCCCGGATAGAGCGCATAGGCGACGAAGACCTGGACGCTTCCATCCTCAGGCGTTTCCCCCTCCCCTTCCTCAAAAAGAACCTGGTCCTGCCCCTCCGTAGAAAGGACGGCCTCCTTCCGGTAGCGGTCTCGGGCCTTGAGGCTGTATTTGCCCTGAACGAGATAGAAAGGACCGCAGGGGGGCCGGTTACGCCCGTGCTCGCGGACAGGCAGGAGATACTCGACGCCATAAACAGGTCTTTTGACAGGCTGTCCGGCTCGGCGAAGGAGGTCATAGACGGGCTGGACTCCGAGAGTCTCGACTCCCTCTCCGTCAACTGGGAAGAGCCTAAGGACCTTATAGACCTGGGGGACGAAGCGCCCGTCGTAAAGCTCCTGAACTCGCTCCTCTTCGAGGCGGTAAGGGACCGGGCGAGCGACATCCATATCGAGCCCTATGAGAAGGACGTCGAGGTCCGCTTCAGGGTCGACGGGGTGCTCCATCCTGTCCTGTCCCCTCCGAAGGCGCTCCAGGAGGCGCTCGTAAGCCGCGTAAAGATAATGGCCGGCCTCGATATAGCGGAGAAGAGGCTTCCTCAGGACGGGAAGATCCGTCTCCTGGTAGCCGGGAAGGACATCTACGTAAGGGTCTCGATAATCCCCACATCGCACGGCGAAAGGACGGTATTGCGGCTCCTCGACAGCAAGGCAGAGGTCATTGCGTTCCCCAGGCTCGGCCTCGACCCGGGCCAGGCCCGTACGCTCGATTCCCTTCTTTCGAAGAATAGCGGCATAATCCTCGTAACCGGGCCGACCGGCTCTGGCAAGACCACCACGCTCTACTCGGCCCTCTCGCGAATGAACTCGACCGAAAGGAACATAATAACCATCGAGGACCCGGTCGAGTACCAGTTGAAGGGCGTGGGACAGATGCACGTGAACCCGAAGATCGGGCTCACCTTCGCGGGCGGGCTCCGCTCCATCCTCAGGCAGGACCCGGACGTCATCATGGTAGGCGAGATACGGGACAGGGAGACCGCGGAGATCGCCATACAGGCCTCGCTTACCGGGCACCTCGTACTCTCGACCCTCCACACCAACGACACCGCAAGCTCGATAACGAGGCTCGTGGACATGGGCATAGAGCCGTACCTCGTGGCCTCGTCCATAACCGGCGTCCTTGCCCAGAGGCTCGTAAGGGTGCTGTGCCCGGACTGCAAAAAAGAGGTCCTGCCAGGCGAGGAGGCCCCGCTTTTCAGGGAGCCCCCGGAAAGGCTTTGGGCGGCTGCGGGTTGCGGGAAGTGCCTTGGCACCGGGTTCAGGGGCAGGGTCGGGATATTCGAGTTCCTCGTGCCTGGACCGGAGCTGCGCCCGCTGATTCTTAAAAACCAGGACGCGGGCACGATAAAAAAAACGGCCCTCGCGGGCGGCATGAGGACCATGCTTGACGACGGGCTGGAAAAGGCCCGCAAGGGCATGACGAGCGTTAAAGAGGTCTTGCGGGTCATACAGGACGAAGACTGAGGCCTTTGCGGGAGCGCCTGAATGGCCACATACAGGTACAGGGCATATGACGGGAAGGGCAAGCTTGCCGCCGGTAAGATGGAAGCTTCCGGCAGAAGCGACGCACTCCAGCGCCTCAAGGGGCTGGGGCTCCATCCGGTCGAGGTAAAGGAGGCGGTCGCCACGAAAGGCGGACGGAAGGCGGCAACAGGCGACCTGGCCCTTGCAACGCGCCAGCTATCGACCCTCCTGGCCTCCGGCACAAGCCTGACCGAATCGCTCTCGGTCCTTACCGGCAATACGGAAAACGAACGCCTGAAGGCGGTCTTCGGAGATATCAGGGAGGCCGTTATCGGGGGCAGCTCTTTTTCAGGCGCGCTCCTCAGGCATCCCCATGTCTTCAGCCCCTTTTACAGGGGCATGGTGGCCTCGGGCGAGGCGAGCGGCTCTCTCGACAAGGTGCTCCCCAGGCTCGCCGCAGAGCTGGAGACCAGGGCCAGATCCATAACTGAAATCAGGGCCGCCCTCGCCTATCCTGTGCTCATGTTCCTCGTCGGAGCAGGCGTCCTCGCGTTCCTTTTCGTCTTCGTAATCCCGAAGGTGACCCGCATATTCGAAGACACTGGCGAAAGCCTCCCTTTGATAACGGTCCTCCTCATCGGTCTTGCAGAGCTCGTCTCGGGCTACTGGCCCGTCTTCGTTGCATCCGGAGTAGCTGCATTCTTCGGGGTACGCAGGTTTTCAAGGTCCGGGCGCGGCAGGGAGCTTGTCGAGAACCTCGCGCTCGACCTGCCCTGGGCCGGGAAGCTCATCTCCCTTTTCTACCTTTCAGCCCTTACGAGGACCCTCGGGAGCCTGCTTGCGGGCGGCATACAGCTACTGAGGGCCCTTGAGATAACGAGAGAGGTCGTTGACCATACCGCCTTCGGAAGGGCCATCGAAGAAGCGGCTTCCGACTGCGCAGGCGGCATGGCGCTCTCGACGAGCCTTGCCGGATGCAAGCGCATCCCCCCGCTTGTAGTCCACATGATAAAAGTCGGCGAGAAGAGCGGGAGCCTCGACGAGATGCTCTTGCGCGCCGCCGAGGGCTACGAGGCCGAGCTGCAATCAGGTATAAAGAGGACGATGAGCCTGCTTGAGCCGGCGCTGATCCTGGCTATGGGGGCCGTGGTGGGGTTCATAGTCCTGGCGATACTCCTTCCCATATTCGAGCTCAACCAGGTCATAAGGTAAGCGGCGGCTCCGGCTTTCAGCCGCAGTACTTAAGCCCTCGCTTCATGAGATACTTCTGGTGGTATTCCTCAGCCGGGTAAAAGGCCGCTGCCGGGGCGATCTCGGTGACTATCGGGCCCCTGTAGAGCCCGGACCTTTCAAGCCCGTCCCTTGATTCTTTTGCGAGCCTTTCCTGCTCGGTGTCCGCATGGAATATCGCCGACCTGTACTGGCTGCCGACATCCGGGCCCTGCCTGTCCTTCGTCGTCGGGTCATGTATGTCCCAGAAGACCTTTAGAAGCTCTTTGTAGCCAACGACCCCCGGGTCGAACGTGACCTCCACGGCCTCGGCATGGCCCGTGGCGCCGGCGCAGACATCCTCATAGGAGGGGTTCTCTGTTTTCCCGCCCGTATAGCCGACCCTGGTAGAGAGGACGCCCTTTACGTTCCTGAAGGTCTCCTCGACCCCCCAAAAACAGCCCGCCGCGAAGACCGCCCTTTCAATGTCCTTTTTTTCCTTTTCCATAAAGCCTCCGTATTTTTTCAATTATATCACAAACGTACCCTCCCGAGGGCCATTGCCAGACGCTGCCGGAACGGCCTGCACGCGTTATTGAGCCCGGATTAAGCCCGACCCGGAGGAGAATGCCCGGCATGAGATATTTACATGCTTCCTTGCTGGAATTTACTCAGTATGGAAAGCAAAACTGGCGGAGAGGGGGGGATTCGAACCCCCGGTAGGGTTTTATCCCTACAACTGCTTAGCAGGCAGCTGCCTTCAGCCTCTCGGCCACCTCTCCGTTTGCGGGGAAAACCTTTTCCGAGCGGAAAAAACGGGATTTATTTGTAACACGGGTTCGTGCTATAATCAAGACGCTTTTGCCCGGGCCTCGCGCCCGCCAAAGACATTATAGGGGAAATCGACATGGACGAACAGGTAAAAGTTTGCCCCGAATGCGGGGCGGAGTTCTTCGCGCATGTAATCGAATGCAACAGGTGCGAGGCCGAGCTGGTAAGCCCTGAAGAGGCGCGGGGGGGCGCTCCGAAAAAGAAGCACGCCGCACCCGATGACGGCCTCGCCTGCGTGGAGGACGGGACTTACGAGCGGGCCAACGAGGTCGCATGGATGCTCAGGAGCTCAGGTTTCGACGTGAAGGTCCTCCGGACGCCTGGCGGCTCCTCATGCAAGGGCAGCTTCGGCGTTTTCATCGACAGGGGGGCGGCTCCTGAGGCGGCCAGGAAGATCCAGGAGGCATGGAAACGGTCGCACCCCGAGCTCGCGGCCTCCGAGGAGCTGATCAGAGAGGGCAAGTGCCCGGCTTGCGGCGCGCTCCTCATGGGCTCCTCCGAGGAATGCCCCGATTGCGGCCTGTTCCTCGGAGTGCGAGATGGCTCCTGCGACGACCACGGCGGGTGCGGGACCTGCAATTAGGGCCATAGCGCAAACCGAAAATTTTTGTTTTTCAGGCGTGCCCTGCCGTGTTATAGTCCCGACGGAATCCGCAGGTGGCCGTTCGAGGGGAGTTTGTTGGACTCGTAATCACCATCTACCCGCTCTTTCACAACCACATCCCGGCAATTCAGCCCTCTCAAGGCTCCAGGTCCACTCCCGCAGGACGCGGGTTGAAGGCCGATTCGGATATCAAAGCTGCCCGTGACCGGGAGAGGTTTCGGCAGCTTGAAATAAAGGGGGCAAAATGGACATAAAGCCGCCTTCCGGCAATCCTCCGGCCCGGCACGCGTCCGGACCGGAGCCGCGCCCTCCGAGGCTCAGCCTCGGAGAGGCGCTGATAGTCGAGATACCGAAGCTCGACATACGGCTGAAGAGCGTCCTTGTCGGCTTCGAAGTCGGAGGCTTCCTCCTCATCAAGCTCTCGCCGAACGACCTTATGGGCATGTTCAGGAGCGAGACCGTGGTAAGGAACCCGGTGACCGTCAAGTTCCAGGTAAAGGACGCCGTGTACAGCTTCAATACGGAAATCCTGAATATCGTCTCAAACCCTTCCAAGCTGATGTTCCTCTCCTTCCCGCAGAGGATCGAGGAGCTCAAGATACGTCCCGAGCTCAGGCGCCAGTGCGCCCTGTCCGCGATGATCATGCTGAATAACGACATAATCGACATGCTGATAGTCGACCTGAGCGCCAGGGGATGCCAGTGCTCAATAAGCACTTCCGGCAGGAACGGGGAACTGCTCCGGAAGCTCATGCATGTAAACGCGGCTATCGAAATACTCGTGAACTTCCCGGAGACGAGCGAGAGGGTCAAGCTTTCCGGGCGGGTCAGGAACATAGGGAGCGACGGTGACAAGCTCAATATCGGAGTCATGTTCGAGGGACTTGCGCCGGAAGCAGGCGCCAGGATAGAAAGTTTCCTTTCGAGGTCGCCGAGCCCGGCCTGAGCCCTCGCACTGGCCTGTCGAAGAGTAAAAAAGGGCCGCACCTCACGGTGCGGCCCTTTTTTTAGGCCGAAGCGGGCTTTTCAGCTAGTTCAGTAAAGGGACGGCCCCGAGGGGATGTACTGTTCCATGCGTCCGAGCGCCCCGGTTGTAAGGAAATGGGCGAAGCCTGTGAGGCGGAGCCCTGCGTCCAAGGCGAACCTCAATGCGCAATGGTTAACGCCGGGTATCGCCAGCCTGACGTTCGGGGACCCTTCCGCAGCTTCATTGAAAGCAAGCTCCAGGAGGGCCCGGGCTGATCGCGGATCGGCCCAGGCGGCAGGGCCGACCACGCCCCGGCTTATGTAGTAATAGCCGGCGAATTCTCCATTCCGGCGCACCTGCCTGCCCTGGAAATCCGGGCTCCCCGTCCAAAGCTCATGGTCCGCTTCACGGCGCGTGCCGCGCACTGATTGGTCCAGCTCCATCGCGAGGTGTTTATCAAGCGGCTCGGATTTGCCGCCGGCCCGCGAGGGCAGCTCAACGGGCACGCCTTCAAAAAGGAGCACCTGGTAGCCCGGGAGCATCCCGAGTTTCATATAGGAGGCCATCGCCGTATGGTCGACAGACGACCAGGTGCAAAAGACCTCTGCCCCGGCCTTTACGCCGGCTTCCCATGCAAGCCTGAGGACCGGCATCCCTATCTTCCGCCTCTGCATTTCAGGGAGCGCCCAGAATGCGGAGAGATACCAGATACGGTCCCTTATGACCGCGCCGGAGATGGCGACTATTCGCCCGCCGGATTCCGCCGCGTGGAAGACGCCTGTCGAGAGTATGTGCTCGTATGCACTGATAACGGCCTGGCGGGGAGGTACCGGAGCGGAGATATTATTCCGGGAGTACAGGTCCGCCGCGGCCTTGAGGAAGACGTCGGACATTTCAGGCAGGTCCCGGGGCCGCGCGGCCCGGTAGGCGACCTTCCCTTTTTCGTCGTCAAACGACCATTCTTGAACCATGTGCGCCCCGGCTGGAATTGCCGTCCGGTTGAAAGGGGACGGGTCAGTGCTGATTATATCCACGCAGGCTGGCAAAGTCCAGCGGGACGGGGCGTGGGCGGCGTCCATGGCCGCCTAAGGCGCCGGGGAACCGCCTGCAGAAAATTTGTTCAAAATACGCCGGCAGGGGCATCGAGCGAGCCCGCACGCCTCAGCCTATGGAGGCCCGTCCGGTTGTAGCGTTAAGGTTCACCCGGAACCTTACGGTAGCGTATGGGTCCTTTATGCAGAGGGTCGTTGACTGTGCCGAGCCGTTGGGCTTGAATACGATGTTGAGGCCGGCACTCGTTCCGCAGGCGTCTCCGCTCGCGTAATTCGCGCTTTCGGGCAGCTCGGTCCACTGCCTTACGGGCGTCCAGACCGTGCTGCCCGATGGGCGGTCGCCCCTGGCCAGCCTGAACCTCTTCGCGGAAAAGTCCAGCTCCACCCTGTGCTCGAGGTTAGTGGACATCGACAGCTGCTTGCAGTCCCTTAGACCGGCAAGCATGCTCCATGCCGCCTCCTTGAATTTGAGCGACTGAGACCACGTATAAAGCGACGGGAGCGCTATGGCCGCGAGCACGCCGGCTATGGCGATGGCGATTATCGTCTCCACGAGGGTGTACCCGCTATTCCGCACCCTTGTCCTCCCTTTCGATGGAGAGCCTGAACGACTGAAGCGCGCTTCCGCCGTGGCCGTCTTCCGCGGACAGAACGACCTCGGCGTCACCGGCGCTGCCCCCGGCCTCCCATTCCAGCCTGTTGCCGTTCAGCACCATGCTTTCAGGCCCCCTGACGAGCGAGAACCTTACCTCGTCGCCGTCCGGGTCATTCGCCCTCATCTCGTAGATGAAGGCCCCGGAGAACTCCGCGGGCGGGGTCGATGCGAACCGGGGCGGCGAATTGGCCGCGGAGATGCCGGAGACATCGAAGGGCTCGCTCTCGTCATCGCCGTCATAGGCGACCACCTTCAATGAAATTTCCTCTCCGCGCCTCACGTGCCCCCCGGGAAGGGTCTCCCCGTAATGGCGTCCTCCGCTTACGCGCCACTCGAAATCATAGCGGAGCGGGTCGTCATCCGGGTCGTGCCCGTCGGCTTCTGCCGAAATCCCGGTGCCGGCGCTTATGACTTCAGGCCTTATCCTTACGGAAAGAACCGAGGGGGGCGTGTTGGCGGCCACGGTCTCATCCGAGGCCTCCATGCCCCCGGCCCATGCCGTGACGCTTATGACATCGCCCTTCCGGAACATGCCTTTCCCGAGCGTGTCGCCGCTGGCGTAGACCTCCTCGCCGTTTACCGTCCAGAGGAACTCGACCTCTCCGGCCTGCCCGCTTACGAGGGCCCTTACATCAGTCCCCGCCGCCGGGCGCTCAGGCGCGAGCCTGACCGAAACGGGGCTTTCGCTTTCCTCTGCCCGGGCCTTTTGACCACCGGGCGCGCCGGCGTCTTTGCATCCCGACGCGACGGCCAAATGCGCCAGAAGAAGGAGCGGCAAGAACATTCGGCCCATAAAGGACGTGTCTTCAGGGCGACTGCATGAAATCATACCTCTTGTTCCCTTCCCTGCCTGCGGGCAGTATGTATACCTTTTCAGCCTCGACGCTCCCGTCCGGGTAAGGGACTCCTTCCACATAGACCCTCTTTCGCTCTTCGAGGTTGTAAGAGGCGGTCTCCTTTCCCGTTGCGTCATGAAAAGAGGTCTCATAAGTGATTACCACCTTGTACAGCTCGTTCAAGACGAAACCCGGGCCGTCAAACCCGCTGACGACCCCTTTGAGGAACCTGTAATCGGCATGGCCCTCCTCCGCATTGCATGCAGGTTTGATTGCGAGCAGGGCTATAAGGACCAAAAATGCGGCTTTCATCAGCGCACCTCTCTCCAGTAAAGGGGTATGCTCGACCCGCTCTCTTTCACTTCGGGCTTTATTATGGCCCCGCCCGAGCCTATAAGGGCCGAGAACCCCCCGGGGCCGACCGAGGTCACGATACCCGAGGCGATGCCCGAGCCAATGACCTTCGACCTGTCGCTGCTGTCCCTGGTAGCCTCCACTCCTTCATCGCCTTCATCGCCGTCCGGGACGGGGTCATTGTACGGGTTGTAGTTGTAGGCCGCGGCGGACGTGAGATAGTCGAGAGCGTAGAGCCTTGAGGTGCCGCTGCTGTCGGTCGAGCAGACGCCCGTCGTGGAAGCAGGCTCGTAGGTCGTGTAATAGGCCACCTTGCCGAAGACGGCGGCCCCTGCAAGGGCCTTCTCCCCGCTGCTCTCAAGGTCTATGTACCACCCGTACGCGCTACCCATGTCCACGTAGTCGACATCCGTCGCGTCCAGCAGGTCCCCGTTGGTCCTCGCGCTCGCCTGCCCGGTGTCCTTAACCGCATAGAGCCTGTCGGAAATATCCGTAGAGAGCGGGTGCTCGCGGTCGCCCGTGCCGAAGAATAGGAGCTCGTAGCCCGGCTCGAGCGCCACGGAAGGCTTGTAGAAAATCTTCCTCCCCCCGCCCGAGCTGAATATCTTCTCTCCGTCCCACGAGGATGTGAGAGTGGAATCGAGGCTGAAGCGCCATATGTTTCCGGCAAGGTCGCCGGCATACACGGTATCCGCATACCCGTTGCCGTTGACGTCAAGGACGACCATCTGCGAAGGCATGGACCTTGCCATGCCCGCGTCGTCCGCGCTGGTGTTGCCCCATATCTTCCAGCCGCCACGCGAAATGCTTATCGAGCCCGGGGTAGTGACATCCGCGACCTCTACGACGTACATGCCCCTTCCTGTCGTGGATGCGCCCGCAGGCTCTACGTCCTCGGCCAGGTTGTCGTATCCGGCGCCGATGAAGGCCGCGACCTTCTTCTTGACAACCCCGGCGACGTTAATCCGTATCCTTGCGAAGACCGGCTCCGACCATGTCTCCGCAAGCTCGGAGTATTCGGTATTGACGCCGGACGGGCTCTCGGTCGAGCTTATCCTCCAGAGGAACTCGGGCGCGTCCGGGTCGGTCACGTCCAGAGCGTAATAGTAGCCGCCTCCCCTCCGCTCCCCGAATACGACTATGACCATGTCACTGCCCGCGTCTATCCTGCCGTCGCCGTTCGCGTCGAAGGTGTACGCCACCGGGGAGGAATCAACGTAATAGGTGTGGACAGCGGCGGGCATGTGCTTGAGATTGGGGAGCAGGTCGGGCGGGATAAAGGCCCACTTCTCGCTCCCGTCGCAGTCGTTGAATGCGTGGAGCATGCCGTCGTTCGCCCCGACCAGGACGATGGACTCGTTCACGCCGCAGTTGTCCTCGTCGAGATGCGAGTACCTGTCATAGTTCACGACCTGGGGCTTGGAGTGGAGCACGTCTCCCATTATCCAGCCCCTCTTCTCGTCGGTCATGCCGTTCCCGTCCTCGTCGTAAGAGTCGTATCCGTGCACGTAATTTATCAGACGGCCCCTCTCAATGTCGTCCGGAAGCCCGAGCATGGCTGCGCTAACTTCCGCGTTGGAGGCAGAAAAGAGGTTCGTAGTGTCGGTGAGGTTTGCGCTCGACCCGGTATAGGTGAAAATGTTCCTCGGGTCGGTCCTGTTCATGAGGACCTCGCCGGCCCCGCCGCGCTCGACCTCGCCGCCGTCCGGGCCAGGGCTCCAGAACGAGACGGAGTTCTCCCTCAGGCTCCCGTCGGAATTAGTTGCACGGGCGCCGTATCTGTCCACCACGTCCCCTTCCGAGTCCAGCCCGAATTTCTTGAGGTTGCCGCTCCAGAAGGCCTTGTTCTTCGGCTTGAAAAAGCCCATGTATATGCGGTTTCCGGAATAGGTGCGGTTCTCGGGGCTTACAGGGAGGACGGGCGCGACGAAAGAGGTGTTGTCCTCGACGATGTTCGAGAGTATCCGCCTCAGGGACTCGCTCAGGCCCGCGGTCGAATCCGCGGAGTAGTACTCTCCGCCTCCGTTATACGCCGTCTCCTCCAGGAGCTCTTCCGCGTACTGCACCCCGGCGAGCCCGAAGCCTATCGTGTAGGTAATCGCGTACTGCCTGCCCAAGGTCCTCTCCTCACCGGTATCGGGCAGAAGGTCTGTCTCGTATATGTATTTGGCAACGTCGTCCAGGTAGTCCGAACCCTGGTAGTCATATACCTTGTCCGGGTCGTTGTCGGGCTCGAATCCGTCGCCGTCGCAGTCGCCTTCGTTGCATATGGTCCTCAATACAGGGCTCCTGTCCTCGGTGGACATGCCGTCGCTTATGAGTATTATGTAGTTCTTCTGGCAGCTGTACTGTATCGGGCTCGAATAGACGTAGCTCCCGTTGAAGGCCGTCCTCTCGCCCTGGTAATATCTCATGGCCTCGAACATGGTCTCGGCGAGCGGGGTCCAGGTGCTCGGCTCGACATTATTTATGGTGTTCACGAGGGCGGTCCTGTTGGTGGTCGTGCCGGAGAATATCTCGTCCATCTCCTTTACGTAAGCGTCGTAGCCGTCGTGCCCGTAGCTGTCGCCCACGCCTGCCATGTGCCCGCCGTTGGACTGGTTGAAGAGCATGAGGCCGAACTTTACGCCCGAGGTGGTGTTTACGAGGCTTGAGAGCACCTCCTGCGCGACTTCCATCTTGGAGCGCTCCCCGCCGCTGGCCGTAAGCCAGTTTATGTAGTTCCCGAGCGCGAAGCTCCCGGTGGTCCTGGTGCAGGCGCCATTGGTCCGGAGCCGCCCCTGGTAGAGCCCGCTCTCAAGGAGTGCGTTCCTCGCGGAGTTGCAGCTAATGTTGTTCACGTCGCTTATGTAGTTGGTCCACTTCCCTTCTATGGCCCTCCACCTGTACACCCTGTTAGTCTCGCACGGCTGCCCCTGGCAGCCGTTTCCGGGCGGGTAGACGGTAGCCGGGTCGTAAGGGTCGCCGGATACTATGTCCTCGTCCATGCTCCCGGAGTTGTCGAGTATGATAAGGACGTTCGGCTCAAGTGTCTCGCTCGTCGCGCCGTAGATGACCGTGTCCCCGGGATACTGGTCGAGTGCCGATGAGACCGGCGCCGCCAGGTGCGAGGAGACGAGGAGAACGAGGAAGGCGAGGCTAATTTTTAGGGACGACCCTTGCGACATTAATCTCTATCTCCGTTCTCGAGTTGAGCGGTCCGGCGCCTTCAACGTTCACTGCGAAATAGTTGGCCTCGAATTCGGTCGCGTCCATCCCTGAGCCCCTCGGCGGGTTGCCGCGCATCAGGTATTCGACCGTCCCTGAGGCGTCGCTCGCCCCGGATTCGAGGCTCACGCCCCCGACCGGTATGTCGAGGGAGCCAGTGCCCACGGCTTCATATATGGCCGGGTCGCTTTTGGCGTATTCCACCCCCCTCTCGGCGGCATAGAGCGACTCGTTCATCACCTTGTAGTTCTTCGCGCCGAGTATCTCCGAGTTGGACGAAGTAAAGACTATCCCCCCCAGTACGCTCATGAGGAAAAGCGCGATAAGTGCTATTACCAGGGCCATTCCGCGCTCGTTACCTGATATCGTTTCGGTCTCCATGCTCACCTGTTCCTTATCCTTGAGATTGCCGCGATCTCCCTGGTCTTCGGCGCGCCTGAAAGCGGCGCAGTCTCCACGGTCTCGCCCGATATCGTTATCCTCACATCCCTTACTACTGACAGGTCTGCCGGCGCCGAGCTCTCGACCGTGGTCCCGTCGACGACATAGCGGAACTGCAGATCTCCTATGTTGGTGGCCACTATCGAATTTTCGGAGGGCTCCCCGTTCACTATCCTCATGAGGCAGAGTCCTGCGGGACAAGCTACGTCCGGCGCGCACCCGGCGGCAGGCCCCAGGCAATACCTCACGGTATTCGGGAAGGTGTCTGGCAGGGACTCCCCTGTCCTGGCGATGATAAAACCTCTTTTGAGATCCACGGTGCCCCCGTCGGACTGCGGGCTTAAAGTCATGCTCGGGACCGCGGCGTTCTTCGAGACTACCGTATACGCTGTGTCCGCGGGCTGCGCCCGCTCGCCGGGACTGAGTATCCTGACCGAATCGCCCGGGGCGAATCCCTCGAGGTCGCGCTCGGACGATACCGCGAGCGCAAAGGCGGCCCCTGACAAGAGGTCAACTGTCAGGTCCGCGTCTATCCTGCATGCGGCCCCCTTCGCGGCGGCCGTATTTATCGCAAGCAGGTCGCTTGCCGCGGGACCGGTCCCGTCCACCGCGGATTCAAGGGGAATCTCCCCGTCCGGGAGCATGAACCCGGCCATTCTCAGGTCCTTGAGGATGCTCTGGACGGCGAGCCTCAGGTTCTGCTGCACGTCTGCGACGTCCGTCTCGATGTATGCGACCTTGCGCTGGGTGTTATAGACCGAGAATACCGCGGCCGTGACAAGCCCGAGGATGCCCATTGCTATGATAAGCTCGAGGAGCGTAAAGCCCTTGTCATCAGTTCTCATCTTATTCAGCCCCGCCTCATAGCACGCTCTTGAGCGATGAATACCTCGCCATCCGTCCGCTGCTTGTGACCACCACCTCTATGCTCGCAACCCCTGTGACCGGGGAGTTGGGAACTACCGAATAAACGGCAGAGTACCTCCTGCCCTGCACGACGAGGCCTGTCTCGGCTGAGGGCGGGTCAAGGTCGTAGACCGCGTTATCGACGCCGGTCGAGAATACCGGGTCGGAGCCGTCCCTTGACATTATCTCCTCGAGGACCGAGACCGCGACCGAGCTCTCGGCTGCGACCATGTGCGCGAGCCGTCCGGACAGAATCCCGGTCGTCATCATCGTGGCAACGCCGAGAATGCCTACTGAAAGTATCGACATGGCAATAAGGAGCTCAACGAGCGTGTAGCCCCAGTCGCCGCGTTCGCCCATAACGCCCCTCCCTCGAAGAAGTGATACACGGAATGGATAGCAAGAGCTGTACCATATCCGTGGCCAGGCTAACAGCTTGTTTTTTTTGTATTTTTTTTGAGCTGAAGTTTTCGCGCTGCGGTTGGTGTGCGGTTTTGGCACACATGTATGATGTGCCTTTGTGACTTTAATCACTAAATATGTGGAATTATTTGAAATTCGTTGGTGTGCGCTTTTGGCCGTCTAATCGAGGGAGTACTTCTCGAGCTTTCTCAAAAGCGCCCTCCTGCTTATGCCAAGCGCCTTTGCCGCCTTTGTCCTGTTCCCGCCGCATTCACCGAGGACGGCTGAGATATGCCCCTTTACGACATCTTCTAGGTTTTTCGGAGCCGGTCCGGGATTGGCCCTGGGCGTGAACTCCCTTATATGGGCGCTGAGGTGCTCGAGATTTATAAAAGGCTCGCTGGCGAGTATGGCTGCGTGCTCGATTACGTTCTCGAGCTCCCTGATGTTGCCGGGCCAGTCGTAACCCATGAACGCCGCCTGCGCTGGCCGCGACACGCCTGAAACGTCTTTGCCCGTTTTTTTCCGGAAATTATCGAGTATGTGCCTTGCAAGGAGCGATATATCGTCCTTCCGTTCGCGTAGAGGCGGTACATGGACGGAAAGCGGGGTGAGCCTGAAATAGAGGTCCTCCCTGAACCTGCCATCTGCCACTTCCTTCCTCAAGTCCTTGTTGGTCGCGGCGATCACCCTGCACGAGGTCTTGAGCGGCCTCGGGCTCCCCAGTTTCCTGAACTCTCCGTTCTGCAGCACCCTAAGGAGATGCGGCTGGAACGAAAGCGGCAGGTCGCCTATCTCGTCGAGGAAGACGACTCCCTCGCCTGCCGTCTCGAATATGCCGTTCTTGTCGGAATTGGCGCCGGTGAAGGCGCCCTTCACATGGCCGAAGAACTCGGATTCTATGAGGCTCTCCACGAGCCCGCCGCAGTTGCACGCAATGAAGGGCTGCCCCGAAAGGGGGCTCAGCGAGTGCAATGCCTTGGCAACGGCCTCCTTGCCGGTGCCGGTCTCCCCGGTGATGGACACCGTCTTGTAATACGGGGCTATCTTCCTAAGGAACCTGAAGAGCTCGAGCATGCGGGGGTTCCTGGCGACGATGCCGGAATAGGTGTACTTCTCTACAAGGAGCCTCTCCAGCTCGTCCGTCTCGCTCATCAGGTTTACCTGTGAAATGACCGACTCGACCGCCGCCCTGAACCGCTCCTTGTCCAGGGGCCGGATAAAACAGGCCGTCGCTCCCATTTTCAGATTGCCTATGGCGTCAGCGCACCTCTCCCCGACCACGAATATCTCGGCCCTCGGGTCGGCCGCGGTTATCGCGGGAATGAGTTCCACCGACTCATCGAGGATTACGAGGTGGTAAGAGCCGCTGAGGACCTTCAGCAGGACATCTCCCTTTTTGCAGGTACTCTCGACGGAATGCCCCGGCAGCAATTCCCTGATATCCGGCGCAGCATCTTCTGTGTACAATAGGACCTTGAGCATAGTTCTTCCCGAGTGGAATCTGTTCTGTCCAGAATGATTTCCGTTTTATACCATTTGTGTATAAAAGGAAAGCCAAAAAACACGGTTTGTCCTTTCTCCTCCGGCTGAGGCCGCAAAAAAAAGGCCAAAGGCTCAGCCGGGCTGCCTGATAGAAGCATGAACCAACTTGATTGCGAATACGCCGGGACCAGGAGAAACAGGCATTTAAGGAATGGGCGCTCACGGAATATTGTCAGCGGTTATGATTTCGACAAACCTGCTTGGGGCCTTGCCTCTTAAAGCGATAGAAAAGCCATACGTGGGAAGATCGATAACCAGATTATGACGATAATCAAGAGGTCCGATTTCGTGGTCGGGATGGGGCTTCATTTCTCATATTCGCCGCACTCCAGAGCATACCGTTTATAGCCCTGCCTTACGCCAAGAAAGTGCTCGGTTTTCTTTTGAGGGGCTGATTGAAAATGGAGATGCCTCCGTTCCGTGACATCACGCCAGGCAGGCTTATTGCTTATTCATATTGATAAAATCGTGGGACAGGCGCGAGGGAATACGCGAGCAGGCTGATAAGCTCCTTCCTAAACTCCAGAAAAGAGCATCGCAGAATGATACTTTGATGACAGAGGTCCTGCGACTCGTACTGACAAGAAAAGGGCTAAGCCCGGAATTGCCTAAAAAAAGAGCAAAAGAAAAAATAGATTACAAATCGAAATTGCCAGACGCCTCAGGTTGATAAATTATCTCTTCGACCCTAAATCTCCTCACCCCGGAAGGCACCTTCCACTCGATGATATTCCCTGCCCGATATCCGATTAACGCAGTCCCTATTGGTGCGAGAATAGATATCTTGTCCTGACTGGGATCTGCACTGTTTGGGTAAACGAGAGTATATGTCATCTCTGCGCCGGAATCCATGTCCTTTAACCTGACACAGGAATTCATTGTTATCACATCAGGTGGGATTTTGTCAGAAGGTACTATATGGCTTCTGAGCAGTTCCTCTTCCAGTTCGCGCACATGAGCCTTGTTGCGTGAAGTGCCCTCCATGGAATAAAGCAGCTTCTGGAGCCTCTGCATATCGAGTTCGGTTATATATATGGCCCTGGTGTCCATTTTCGCCTCGCACTCTTGATAAAAGCAGTAAAGAGTATACATCATTGGCGGGCACTATAAAAGTTTTTATTGCCCCATAGACATGAAACCGCCCGAGCACTTTGGGTCTAAAACACTATCGACATTCGAGAGTTAACGGTCTTCTTAACAAGTTCAAAGGACTCCTTAACCCAGGCCAACAATGCAAGCCCAATGCGCATCACGGAAAATAAGCACGCTGTAAGCACGAATTTCGGAAGGGTGAAAAAAAGTTAAATAGATAATTTGTTTTATCGTTGTTGCCAAATTGGGTTTTTTGTTTTAAAAATTTCAAAATCGTGAGAATTTTTTAAAGAGATCCATCTGATTGGCCGAAATTGTAAATTGTGAATTTTAGGGGATTAATGTTTGTTCCACGAACAAGGAGATAAATCATGCTACGCACATATCCAGCAAAATCATTCATTTTTTTCATGTTCATCAGTGCTTTCCTCGCATCCTGTTCCACGAAGCCAACTCAAATTTCAACGGCTTCGGAAAAGGAGTTTAGATATACTCCGAAGTCAAACGAGACACAATATGACGCCCGCATTATTGCATTTGAGAAGGTAAAAGGGGAAATATTTCTGGAAATTGCGAACATGCTTGTAAATGATGGCCATTATACAAACCTGGACATGGAAAAACTTATAGTCCTGCTTCCTGGAGCTGCACTGCCCGAGATAGTCCATGAAAACTGGCAGAATGGAACGTATAGCATCAAGACAGTAATCAGGTTGGATGAGCAGCGTACACTTAATCTGCTCAATCACATTGAGGGGAGCAAATATAGAATCCGTTATCTCGAAGCATTATCTGAAAGAGGTAAGGATGCACTTGAGGAAACTGAAAATTTCGTTGATAAAGAGGAGTACGAGCAGGCAATAAAGCAATTGGACCGAAAGAATCTCCTTGAGAGGGCAACATACTTTAGATACACATCAGATTTCGATAGTGCATTAAAGGACCTCGATGAGGCGATTCGTCTAGATCCAAGCGATCCCATCGCTTACAGCATCAGAGGACTTGTAAACTACGATCGCAGATCAGAGCGCGCCATTGACGACTTCAGTGAAGCTCTGGCGAGGGATCCTTCCAGGGCTGAAGACTATACTAGTCGCGGTTTGGCATTCGAAAAATTACTTGATGATAGGGATAAGGCCCTTGCAGATTACAATAAGGCTATTGAGCTCGATAATGAATTTGATTTTTCGTTCGTCAACAGGGGCGGTTTATTAATTAAAATGGGTGATCTCGAAAACGCGCTGAAGGACTTGGACGCCGCAATTGAGCTAAGTCCTGGCTTGTCTACCGCCTATTATAACAGGGGTATAGCCCATCATGACCTCGGCAATTATAGGGAGGCGATAAGGGACTATGAGAAAGCTGTTGAATTGGACCCTTGGGATTACATGGCTTATAATAATCTTGGCTGGCTCTATTATGGTTTAGAGAAATATAATGAGGCAATTATCTATTTTACAGAAGCGCTGTCTATAAGGCCTAAATTCCGAACGGGCTATATAAATAGATGCAGGGCTTACATTGCTTCAGGAAGGTACAGTGAAGGCCTTGAGGATTGCGACCGGGCTATTGAATTGAAACCCGATAGCGCATACGCATATTTCCTGCGTGGATGGGCCTACAAGAATATGGGGGAGGAGAATAAAGCAATAAAAGAATTCAAAATAGCCGCAGCAAACGGCAGCAAGCAGGCTAAAGAGGAATTATCCAAACTTTTGAATTCCAAATAGGGTTAGGTAAACGGTTTCCAATGAATATGTTTTTAAAATCCTATTAATACGGAAAAAACCTTGTTGAAAAAATTCAAAATCATAATAGAAGGTCGAAATTTTCTAATTCATATTGAAAAATTTTCCAAGAAAATGGGATTTTACACTACAAGATTTGTTGAGGCGGAGGATGAATCGAAAGCCGAATCAATTGCTCTTGATTTGATAAGAGCTGAACTTAATGAGCGCGATATAGTATTGAACGATTTCATGAATCCACCCATGCTGTATATTGAAAAAAATGAAGAGGTTTTATCGTACAATAAAAAAGAGATTAATGGAAAAGGATTCACTTGGTACCCCGAAGAATGAAAACTTCTAGTCGAATTCGCCCCCGGGCGGAAAAGAATCCTGCTGGTCCAATCCTACTTACCAATTAGTGCACAGGACTTTCTCGACCAGGCCTACCTTCGTAAAAGCCCCCAAACACTCCCAAAAATAAGCACGCTGTAAGCACGAATTTCGGAGAAGTGGGATCGAGTCCTACGCAGAAATCGCGTAAGCACTTGATTGGTGCCCGAGGCCGGGGTCGAACCGGCACGGTGTTGCCACCTCGGGATTTTAAGGTAGAACTTCACGGTTTTTCTAACGCCTTGATTTGCGGTCTGGTTTCCCGTTTTGACTTTGAAATCGAGGGGTTGAAAGATTTATGATGATTATGTCCGTTTTGCGGATTTATGCCTGTTTTGAGGATTTTTAGCACAAATTTAGCACAACGATTCACGCGCAATGCGGCAACATCACTTTTCAGATAATCTCCAAGGGATAATCTTTCTCAATTCCGGATGAAGGGCCGCTGTCACTTCCTGCATTTTTACAAGCTCCCTGATTTTTTCCGGCATGGGCTTTTTGGCCCAGGTCTTTCGCATCTTCTCTTTTGAAGCGAAAACTTTCTGGTTGAATTTCTGAGCCTCTTTGAAATATGCTTCTTTATTCATAATACCCCAAAATCAATTTTTAATTGTTAGGATTAAGCCAGCAATTGCAGCTATGAGTCCTGTTAAGAGTGAAAGCCACGGCAAAAAAAGTTCAAAGGTTTCTTTTCTTTCTTTTCTTATTAGCTGACGTAATTCAGTAATGCCTTTGAATGTTAAAAACCATCGATTAGTACAGTGTCCAGTCTCCCAAAATCCATCCTTATCTGTAATCGGAGGAACTTCTAAAATCATTTT
>DIDN01000051.1 GCA_002418185.1 Deltaproteobacteria bacterium UBA5799 | reverse complement strand
GAGGAAGACGATGAGTATCCCGACCCAGAGGTCGGTAAGGCCCATTACCTCCTTGCCGAGGAGCAGTATGACCATCTGGAGGAGCGAGCCGAGGAACCAGAAATAGGTTATTCCGCCGACGGTAAAGAGGAGAAGCCTGTTCTTCAGGAGGCTCCGCGAGCCCTTCCCTATCTCGGAGAACGGGTTCCATTTGAACTGCTTGACTGCGCCGGAGTTTGGGACGACCGGCACCCCGAAGCTCATGAGCATGCCCACGAGGGCCGTTACCACGAGCACCAGGCCCACGACAGGGAGCTTGTCGCTCCAGGCCGAATACATGATGGTCCCGAGCGAGGTCCCGAGTATTATGGCCAGGAACGTGGACATCTCCAGGAGGCCGTTCGCGCGCGACAGGTCCCTGTCCGGGAGCATCTCGGGCACGATGCCGTATTTCGCGGGGCTGAAAAAGGTGGAGTGGAGCGCCAGGAGGAAAAGCGTCCCGAGCATGAGCTCGATCTCCCCTGACCAGAGCGCGGCGAGGCCGAAGAGCACGGCGACGACCTCGAAGCCCTTTGTGACGATTATGACAGTCCGCTTGTTGAAGACGTCGGAGGCATGGCCCGCGTACCCGGAGAAGAAAAAGAACGGCAGGATAAAGACCGCGCCCACCATCGAGAGGTACGCCCCGCCGGAGGCGCCCTCCGAGCCCGCGACGTTCACGGCAACGAGGGACAGGACTATCTTGAAGGCGTTGTCGTTGAACGCGCCCAGGAACTGGGTCCAGAGAAAGGACTGGAAGCCCACGGACTTTACGAGGTCTTTATACCTGCCTATGCTCATGGCGATTTAGGTTCATGGCATTTTTCCGTTGCCCGGCTGAAACCGGGGAGGGGAGCAATATCGATGGGCATCGCGCAGTTAATTCTCGTTTCTGCTGTCATTGCGAGGAGCTTTAGCACCGAAGCAATCTCAAATGAATTAATCATGTTAGGGTCAAATTCCCCGCAGCTTGATGCGAATCGTATTTGACTCCTCCCCCTTGATGGGGGAGGCAGGGGGGTGAAGAGACTCTAACCCTTCCCTCAGTCCCCTCCCGTCAAGGGAGGGAGGTCCAAAAAATCAACCCTGCTTGCGGCTGGGTAGTTAATAAAAGCAAACGCTTATTATACCCCAAGAGGGCCCCGGATGGTGCGGTTTAGATACGGATAAGATGCGGGGCGCCTGCCTTATAACGGTATATGTGGCGCAAAGGTCGTTTTTTGTAAATCGAGCGAAGGGCAGCGCAGGGGCGGAAAGGGGCCGCTTAAGGGAATACAGGCTTTTCCAGTCCCTGGCAGCCGCACTAAAAAAGCGGACTCCCGATAAGCGGAGCCCGGCAAAATAAAAAAACCCCCCGGCTAAGAGGGGTTTTCGCCTTGAAAGGGGATTACCTTTCGTTTGGGAGCTTGTAGCCGACCCCGGCGAACTGGATGTTCTCCGGGTCGTCGCACCTCGGGGGGGAGACCGCGTGCACGCCGCCGCACTTGGGGCACTTGCCGACGAAGGTCTTCAAAACGAAGGCCTCGCCGCAGCCCTGGCACTTGGCGTTAAGCCCGCCGTCCGGGATGGGCGCGTTCCTCACTCCGCCGCCGTGCGCGTGATAGACGAACTCCACAAGCTCAAGACCTTCCGAGAACGGGCCGCCGCCGGCCGGCCCGCAACTTCCGCAACCTTCACCCATAAGACCTCCTGCGTATTGAAATAGCCGTTATAAAACTTACATTTAGTAAGGATACTACACTTTCCCAGGCTGTTCAAACAAAATGTGGGCTTTTGGCGGCGCGCGGGCCAGCGTGAACCCGTGCGGAAAATGAAAAACCCGCCGTTTGGCGGGTCTCGATGACAGGCCTGAAAGGGGTCCTTATCTTTTGAGCCGTTTCCTTGCGAAGAACGCCCCTGCAATGCCCGACCCGAGGAGCAGGAGGGTCGAAGGCTCGGGGACAGAGGCAGCGGCCGTTGTCCTCAGGTAGTCGTTCCCGCATTCCATCGTCCAGTGCAGGGCAAGGTCCCCGCCGCTGGACAGGGCAAGCAGGCCCAGGTCGAAGGAACCTTCCAGCACGTAGGACTTGCCGCCGTCCTCGTTGTTGCTGTAATAGCCGGAGCCGTAGGCCCCGGAGAACGTGGCAACGAGGTCGCCGGAGCTGTACTGGAACGGGTTCGCGATGCCGTGCTGCGGGTACATAACGTCTTCCCATGCGGAGACGCTGTAAAGGCTGAAAGTGGGGATGTTGCTGCTGTTTATCGAGAAGTCGATAGCGTAGTCGTAAATGGAGTCCTGGTTCACGTCCAGCGCAAAATCGCCCGGCCTGAAATAGTCGCCGTTGTATGTCACTCCGTTCTTGAGGTTGAAACCCGTCTGCAGCCCGAAGTATACCAGGCCGCCCTCTGACTTGAGTCCCAGGTACTCGACGTCGAAAGCCTGGCCGCCGTAGCCGGGCCCGATATAACCGCCCCCGCCAACGCCGTCGTCCTCTGAATAATAACCGTCCCATTCGTCGAGGTTGAAGGTCCCGTCGACGGTTATGGCCTGGGCATTGCCTGCCAGTGAAAATCCTGCGAATAGCGCCGCTACAGTAATCAGCTTTTTCATATCAGCAATATACCTGCAATGTGCGTGCCAATAGTGCGCAACTGCTGTAAACACGCAAGGCGTCGATTTTATTTGATTTTTTTCTTAGCCTGTCCGCAGCGGCTTCAGGAAGTGTAAAGAACCTAAGACACTGCAAGCACGAAGATTGTAAAGGAAGCCGACACTGGAGAGAAGCAGGTTTTTTTTTGGGAGGCTTTGTGCTAATTTACAACGGACATAAAGGTCGCACTAAAGACCACTCGATTTTCCTTGCCACATCACGCCTGATTTTGTATCCTTTTGCACGGTAAGCACCCTCCAAACCAAAACTCCATAGCTCGCTCATAAAAAGAGAGTTCCTGATTAGACATGCATTCAAACCAAGAAATAAAATCCCTCATAGAGCAAATCAACAAGAAAAAGTGGTGGCATTCTCCCCCTGTGGACAGCAATGCATATAAAAAACGAGGGATATTCCTTTCATCGTCCTACAAGGAATGCGAGTTCTATGGACGCCCTTATGATAATCCGGTCAGGGTCTGCTTATCTAATCCGCTGATAGATACCGAAGTAAACATTATCACGCGAATCTTCGGCGCAGATTCGCCTCAGATGGAGACTTTCAGGGGGCTTATGAGTAGCTCTGGGAAATTCGGCTTGAAGGAGAGATTCCGGCTCGATGCAGAGATATACAGAACTGCCAAAAAGATGGGATATGACGGCATAGCTCTTGTAACGGCAGAGGGGATGAGGAAAATAAAAGAGAAGAAACTGCCAAGGAGTATCGAGCTGAATATATTAGACCTTAACAAATCAAGCCTCAATCAAGGAACATAAAAATGCCAGTTTGTAAACCAGCAAAGAAAACCAGGGCTAAAAATAGAGAAATCCTGTATGCAACCCCTGAAAGCGGAATAGAGCTTGCCAATTTCGAGGAGGCAACTCCGTATGTGGATAAGGCTTATTCCGTTTACTTCAATGACACCGAGCATAATGTCAAGCTGTTAAAGGGAAATTGCGTTGAGGTATTGAACAGGGCGCGTGAAAACAGCGTAGACATGATCTTTGCAGATCCCCCGTATTTCCTCTCAAACGGCGGCTTTACCTGCCATGCAGGGAAAATGGTGTCAGTCAATAAGGGGAAGTGGGATGTCTCAAAAGGGGTGAAGGAAAATCACGAGTTCAATCTTGAATGGCTGAAAGCCTGCCAGCGCGTCCTTAAGCCCAACGGGACGATATGGGTTTCAGGGACGACTCATATCATCTATTCCATCGGCTTTGCCATGCAGGAACTTGGGTTCAAGATCCTCAATGACATTGTCTGGTACAAAAGAAATGCCCCGCCCAACCTGTCCTGCCGTTATTTCACCCACTCGACAGAAATCGTTTTATGGGCTGCCAAGAACAAAAAGAGCAAGCATTACTTCAACTACTCGCTAATGAAGTCCTTTAGTAATGGCAAGCAGATGAGGAATCTGTGGCAGTTTACAGAAAAGGAAGAAGCTCAGACGGTTGATAATGTTTGGACAATTTCTTCGCCTCCGTCCGTTGAAAAAAAATTTGGGAAGCATCCCACTCAAAAACCGATAGAGCTTTTAAGGAGGATCGTCCTTGCCTCTACAAAAGAGGAAGACCTTGTGCTCGATCCTTTTTGCGGGAGCTCTACAACCGGGATTGCTTCTCTTCTATCAAAGAGAAAATTCGTAGGAGTTGATCTGGAAAGCAATTATTTAGAGTTGTCAAAAAAAAGAATTTTAGAGGCAATCTCTCACCCCTTTCTGTTTCAAAACAAAGCTGTTTGAAGTGATGGAAAAGTATGGACAGGAATGAAGCTCTTAAGAAAATATCTTTATTGGTAGGAAAGGATCTGCGGATATTGGCTCCGGATTTCCAAGTGACTGTATTCAAGAATGGGAAAAAGAATAAAGGGTGGGCAGGGCATGTAATTGAAAGGTACTTGGGTCTTCCGATCAATTCGTCTCAATCCCCTAATTTTGGTTCTTGGGAGCTGAAAACTATTTCGCTCAAATATCTAAGAGATGGAAAGCTGTCCATTAAAGAAACTATGGCCATTACCATGATAGACCCGTACAACATAATTAGAACAGAATTTAAAGATAGCCATCTACTGTTGAAGCTTAAAAAAACGATTCTCGCGGCAAGAGTTTGGGAGGGAAAGGACGAAAAAAGATCCCTATTGTATTCTGTGAATACATTTGATTTGGGTAAAACAGAAATTTATAAGCAAGTTGAGGCAGACTATAATTTGGTCAAAAAGACGATTGAAGAAAAGGGATTTTCCGCACTAACCGGCAAGATGGGGGTTTATGTTCAACCAAGGACGAAAGGGGCTGGGCACGGGAGCACATCGAGAGCCTTTTATGCCAGAACATCTTTCTTGAAAAAAATATTCGAAATATAAGAGAAGCTATGAAAAAAAAGAAAAATATTTATACACATGAAGTAGAATTGTCTGATTTGAAAATTATTAACAAACCTCGTGATGAATTTAGAATGCTTGCAGAACAAATAAAATATAAGGGTTATAAAGTTGAAGACCTTGCCGATGGGAGAAAAATTGTTATAACAAAACCCGGCGGCAAATTTGTTTTTGGAACTGTTAAGCGCGAAGATTTTATGGTTTGGGTTTTTAATGAGAGTGACTCAACTCTTTGGCTCATTTCCCATAAAGATATTTTAGAAGATCTTGAGATGAAGGGTTCTGAGGATCCGGAAGAAACACTAAAGATTATTGACGCACTTGAAAGAGTATATAATGGAGAGGAGCCGGATATTGTTTTGAGGAGTTCTCCTTTGAGAGTTTTACCAGGAGAAAATCCTGAATTGCTATTAAAGGTTTATAAATGGATTTGGGGGCAGGAGGATTGCAATTATCCGAATCATAAGGGAAGGGGCATGTCTTGGGAGCTAATTTTAGATTTAAAAACGAAACTCCTTTATAAGTAACTACACCCTCTCGTACGGGTCCCACAGCTTCTTGAACTCGTCGAGCGCGAACCTGTCGGTCATCCCGGCTATGTAGTCGCAGATGACCCTTTCCTTTCCGCGCCTCTCCATCTCCATGCAGGTCTTGGGCGGCAGGAGCTTCGGCTCCCTCGTATAGACTGCAAAGAGGTTCCTTAATATCCTCCGGGCCTTGTCCGCCATCCTTATCACCCTGTGGTGGTTGTAGAGGTTGGCCTTCAAAAACCTCTTAAGCTCCCGGTTCCTCGCGTCCATCTCCGGGCTGAACCTCGCGATGTTCGCCCCCCTCGCCCTCACTTCCTCGATGGAGCCTATGCCCTCGTCGGCTATGGTCCTGAGGGTCGTATCGACGAGGTCGGTTACCTGCGCGTTTATTATCCTGATGATAGTCTGCGAGACGAGAATCTTCCGGTCCTCCCCGGGGTAAAGCGCCCGCGCCTCGTCAAAGTGCTCCTTCCAGAGCGAGACCTCCTGGAGGGAGTCTATGTCCATCATGTCGGACGAGAGGCCGTCGTCTATGTCGTGGTTGTTGTAGGCTATCTCGTCGGCTATGTCCACTATCTGGGCCTCGAGCGAGGCGGAGCTGCCGCCGTCGTATTCGGCGCTGAGGCCCGGGCGGTCGTGCTCGGACGAGTGTTTTACTATGCCTTCCCGCACCTCGTAGGTGAGGTTCAGGCCGTTGAAGCCCGGGTACTTCCTCTCAAGCTCCTCTACTATGCGCAGGCTCTGCCCGTTGTGCTCGAAACCGCCGTGCCCCTCCATCAGGTGGTTCAGCGCGTCCTCGCCCGTGTGGCCGAACGGCGGGTGCCCGAGGTCGTGGGCCAGGGCAATGGCCTCGGCGAGGTCCTCGTTCAGGCCGAGGGCGCGCGCGATGGTGCGGGATATCTGGGCCACCTCAATGGTGTGCGTAAGCCGTGTGCGGTAGTGGTCTCCCTCGTGGTACACGAAGACCTGGGTCTTGTACTCGAGCCGCCTGAAGGCGTGGGAGTGGATTATCCTGTCCCTGTCCCTCTGGAAAGGCGTCCTGAAGGGGTGCTCGGCCTCAGAGTGCCTCCTGCCCCGGGAAGCGCCGCTCCAGGCCGCATAAGTGGCAAGCCGCCTGGATTCCGCCTCGATGTGGTTATGGATTTTGGCCATTGACTTTTCCCCGGAAGATAATAGAATTAATGCATGAGAACTCTGGTCCTCATACTGGCGGCTGCGGTCCTGGCCGGCTGCTCGGTCATGCCCAAGAACGTCCTTAGGGCAGTGGACCGCGACATAACGCTCGACCAGGTGCAGGCCAACCCCGAGCAATATATCGGCTCGAACGTCCTCTGGGGCGGCATCGTCCTCGGCGCCGAAAACCTCGAGGACGCTACCGAGATAGAGGTTATCGAGACGGGCCTCGCTTTCGACGAGCGCCCCAGGGACGGCGCCTCAAGGGGCAGGTTCTTAATCCGGGCCCCCGGCTTCCTCGACACCAACATATACTCCAAGGACAAGCGGGTAACGGTTGCCGGAACGGTAAAGGCCGTCGAGAGGAGGAGGATCGGCAGGATGGAGTACCCCTACCCGGTCCTCGAGCCTATCGAGCTCAGGCTTTTCGACCCGACCGAGGATAAATACCTTTACCAGGACCCCTACTTCTACGGGCCGTTCTACCCGTACGGGCCATACGGGCCCTTCCATCCCTTCGGCCCATATTACCCGTTCGGCCCGAGGCGGCCGTTCTATCCCTATCCGCCCTACCCGTTCTTCCCTTGACAGGCCCTTAAAGCCCGCTCCGAGCCGTCGTCTTCAGCATACAATGGAGAGTACGTCTGGTCCCGCATCTTTCGGCGCCTTGCGTCTTGAGCTTCCTGAGCGCTAATCCCTGGCCGTCGAGCAGCCGTCCTTCAATCCCCTTAAAAAATCCATGTATTCGTCGTAATAGTCGTCCATGAACTCGAAGACGTTCCTGCCCTCGGTGTCCAGCCCCTTTTTTACCTTTAGGAATTCCTTGAAGGTCATTGCCTCCCCCTTTCAAGGGCGCCTTTGCGGTAGGGTATCGGGTCTGTTACCCCGGCTTCCCTGAAGCCCCTGAGCCTCAGAAGGCACGAGTCGCACTCCCCGCAGGCGGCCTCTTCGTCGCTGTAACAGGACCATGTCAGGTGGAACGGGGCCCCCAGCTCGACCCCTTTTTTGACTATATCCGATTTCCTGAGACCTACCAGCGGGGTTACTATGCTTATTTCAGTCTCCGGCCTGGTCCCGAGGTTCGCCGTCCTCTCGAAGGCCCTGAAGAACTCGAGCGTGCAGTCAGGGTAGCCGGAGCCGTCCTCTTCCACGGCGCCGATGTAAATCTCGCCTGCCCCGGCCGCCTCGGCCCAGGACACGGCTATTGAAAGGAGGTGCGCGTTCCTGAACGGGACGTATGTCGCAGGGACCTCCGTCCTTTCGAGCTCGCCTGCAGGCACCTCGATATTCATGTCAGTCAGGGCCGAGCCGCCGATAAGCCCCAGGTGGCTTATGTCCACGACGAGCCTTTCGGTTACGCCGTAGAAATCGGCTATTTCGTTAAATGCCCGGAGCTCCCTTTTCTCGGTCCTCTGGCCGTAGTTAACGTGGAGGAACGCGCACCCGCCCTTTTTCGCGGCAAAAGCCGCCGCAACAGTGCTGTCCATGCCGCCGCTCAAGAGAACTATCGCCTTGCCCATAAGGGAGATTAAAGCACATAAGACTTCCGCGGCTCAACCGAAAATTGAGGAGAAGACCTTGCCCAGGCGTTCTTCTTCCGGCTCCTCGGCCCGGGCGATTGCGTGCGGCCCGGCAATTTCCTCGAACAGGGCCTTTTGCCGGAGGTATATCTCCCAGTCCGCGTCCGATGCGTCCCCCCCGGGCCTCGCCCCCCTCCTAAGGAGGCGCTCCCTTATGGTCGAACTCTCGGCCGTGCACTCGACGACCCTCGAAACCGCTCCGTGCCCGCGCGCGGCGTCCCGGGCAGCCATGAGGTGCCTCCGTTTCCCGAAAGTCGCATCCGCTATCACGGAGCGCCCCTTTTCAAGCAGGTCAGAAGCGCGCCTTATGAGCGCATCGTATGTTTTCTCGGTGAAATCCTCGGAATAGATACCCCGGCCAAAAGGCTCCTTTCTCCTTTCGTCGGGGGAAAGGCCCGCGAGCTCCTTCCTTACGGCGTCGGAAGATAGGTGTACGAACCCGGTATGCCGGGCTATTTGGGAGGCGAGCGTCGATTTCCCGGTCCCGGAAAGGCCCGTTACCATTACGAGCATGGGCCTGAACCCGCCGGATGCGTAGAGTCCTGAAAGGTGGAAGTGGTAGACGGCGCGGAGGAAGGAGACCTCCTTGTCAGCCTCCCTTACCTCCGGCTCGAATGCCTTGAAGCTCTCGACCTTGCCCCGGACAAAGGCGCGGTAGCACCTGTAGAAGTCCATGAGGCGCAACCCCTCGTAGTCGCCGGTCTCGCCGAAGTACGCCCTGTCGAGCGCCGCCGAGAGGGCGTGCCTGTTAAGAAAATCGAGGTCCATCGAGAGGAAGGCGATATCCGCCGCCACGTCCGAGTACCTGAAGCGTTCGTTGAATTCTATGCAGTCGATTATCTGGACGCCGCCGTCGATGAAGACGTGCTCGGAGTGTATGTCGCCGTGGCAGTCCCGTATGAAGCCGTTCCTTATCCGGCTTTCAAGGAGCGGGGCCTCGAAGGAGAGGAAATCCGCGGTATAGTCCCTTACCCTGCCGTGGAGCCTCTCGCTCACGGTCTTGCCGACGAAGGGGAGGGTCTGGCCGAAGTTCTCATCCGTATTCTTCATTATGATATCGCTCGAGCCGAAGGCCGAGATGTGCGCGTCCGTGCGGGCAGAAGCGTGGAACGAGGCTATGGAGCGCGCGACCCGGGCAACCGTCTCCACGGTGGCCCTGTCCGAAGCGATGAGCCTTGAGAGGCACCTGTCCTCGTCGAGCCTCCTCATCTTCACGGCGTACTCGACCGGCCTGCCCCGCCCGTCCACGCGCAATCCGCCGTCCTCTTCGGTTATGGGCGAGACCCCGAGGTAAGCGCCCGGCGCAAGCCGGCGGTTGAGCCTCACCTCCTCCTCGCAGAAGAAGCGGCGCTTCTCGAGGGTGGTGAAGTCCAGGAAGCCGAAGTCGACGGGCTTTTTTATCTTGTAGACGAATTCCGGCGTGAATATAAGATACGAGATGTGGGTCTGGCGGAGTTCGATTCCCTCGGGGCGCTCAGGGTACGCCTCGGGCCTCAGGAGCCCCTCTACGAGCCGGGCAAGTCCATCCACGTTTCCCCCTCTCCTTCCTGAAGGGTGTAGAGGCCGGGGAGGCCCCTCAGCCTTTCCTTGTAGTCCATGCCGTAGCCGACTACGAAACCGGGCCCGATGGTTGTTCCGAGGTAGTCGGCCTTGAGCTCCGGGGCCCCGCCTTCGCGCTTAAGGAGCGTGCAGAGCCTTATGGAGGCGGCGCCCCTGTCCGAGAAATATTTCACGAGCGCCCTCGCGGTGTGCCCCCTGTCGATGATGTCCTCCACTATTATGACGTCGCGCCCGAGGAGGTCCGCGGTTATGTCCCGTACGATAATCACGTCCGCGGCAGGGGTGTCGCGGTGTCCGTAGCAGGCGGTCTGGATGAAGTCGACCTCGTGCCCGATTTCGAGCTTCCTTACGAGGTCCGAGAGGAAGAGGAAAGCGCCCTTCAGCACTCCCACGAGCAGGGGCGTCCGTCCCCCGTAGTCGGCGGAAATCTCGCCGGCGAGCCTGTTTACGATCTCTTCAATGCCTTCCGGCGGGATGCAGGGCTTAAGGTTCATCTCAGGGGTGTCCAATCCAGTAGAGCATATAATCCCGCCGCTCCCCTGTCAAGAGGAGTTGGACTTGAATTGGTGCTCGCCTGTGTGCTACATATCTACGTGTAATTCAAACCCTCAAACGCAGGGGAGAGTAATGATAATACAGTGCGACAGGTGCGGGACCAGGTTCCGCCTGGACGATTCACGCATGACCGGCAAGGGAGTAAGGGTCCGGTGCACCAAGTGCCATAACGTTTTCATGGCCGCGCCCCCTCCGCCGTCCGAGGAAATACAGCTCGAGGATATCCTCGGGGCCGCGGGAGGCGAACCGGCAGCCGAAGGAGGCGCGCCCGGAGAGGACAGGGCGAAGCGCGACCAGGCCAGAGAAAAAAAAGAGAACCTCGCCTTTGACTTCAGGGAAGGCTCGGAAAAAACGGAGGAGGGCAGGGAAGCCCCTTCCGAGGAAAACACGGGGACCGGGGCCGGAACGGGCCTGCAGACGGAAGACGGCCTGCTTTCGGGCGCTCCAGGCGTAAGCGGGGATGAAGACGGCGGGAGCGCGCCGGACCAGGACTTCCAGTTCGGCGCTGAAGGCGGCGGAGACGGGGCAAGGGACGGATGGGACGCCGAGGACGCAGGAGACGACAAGGAAGATTTCAGCTTCGGCTTTGAAGGCCCTGAAGAGGGCGACGCCGACGACAAGGAAGATAGAGAGGGGACAAGGGTAGCAGTAAAAGAAGAAGAGGATGACGACGAGCTGAACTTCAGCTTCGATACGCCCGAGCTCGTAAATGGAGGGGCCGCCCCATCCGTGCAGGGCGCACTCGCGGGAGATGCCCCGAAGGCGGCCGGGGCAGCGAACGAGAAGGTGGTCCCCTTTGCCGCCTCGGGCCACGCCAGGGGGGCGCTTGCCCCGGAAAAGGACAGTCGGCAGAAGCCCGCTCCGGACGAAGATTTCAAGGAGATGCTCTCGCAGAACCTTTCAAGGGAGGACCTCCCTCTCTTCGATGAGAGCGGCGAGGGAGCTGAAGTCGCCAGGGGCGGCAGTAAAACGCGGCAGCGCCCCGCCTCTCTGGGCCTCGTCATAGCCTTCCTCATCGTTATCGTAGGTGGCGGCCTCGTTTACATGACCGGGGCCATAGACAAACTCGCGAAAGCGCTTACGCCCGGCGAAGCGAAGAGCGAGACGGTAGGCATAGAGTCGCTGGAAGGATATTACGCCGAGAACAGTAACGTCGGCAGGGTGTTCGTCATCCAGGCGCGCATAAGGAACCTGACTGAAGAGCCGCAGGAGATAAAGGCCGCGACCGGGGCCGTCTACGACCGGAGCGGCAGGAAACTGGGCTCGCGTTCCGTGTCGCCGGGCAGGGTGGTGTCGCTCGAGGAAGTCGGGAGCCTCTCCAGGGAAGACCTCCTCAAGGCCTTCAAGGACCCGTCAGGCGGCGTCATACCGCCCAGGGGCACGGTGCCCGTGATGGTCGTCTTTACCGAGGCGGAGGGAGTTGCCGAGTACGGCATAGACATCGTAAGGTAGGGGGCCCTCGGGAACCCCATGCGCCGCCTTGAGGGAATAGCGGAAAAGCTCCTTTCGGGCCTTGCGGCCCTGCCCGAAAAGGACATGCGCCTCGGGCTCTTCGCAAGGACCCTCGCAACCCTCCCGCCCGAGGACTCGGCAAGCCTCATCGAGACAATCTATCGTACGGACCACCGCGACAAGGGCGCCTCGATAGTGCGCGCCATGATGGTGGACCAGGACGCGCTCTGTAGCGCCCTCGGCCGCGCCCTCTATGATTCCATCTACCTTGCGGCCCTCCGGCTCGGCCTCCCCAGGGTAGAGAGGCTCTTTAACGACTTCGAGCCCGTTCTGGCCGGGGTAAGCGGCTACGATGAAGAGGAATTCGTAAAGACCGGCCACCTCTCGCTCGGAGAGCGCAGAAGCCTTTCAAAATCGCACCGCTACAAGGACATCGAGAAGCTCCTCACCGACCCGGACCCTGTAATCGTAACGAACCTCCTCAATAACCCGAGGACAACCGAGAGGGAGGTCTTGAGGATCGCCTCCAGGCGGCCTAACTCGCCACATGTCTTGAAGCTCGTGGCCATTCACAGGAAGTGGTCCGGAAGGTACGAGGTCCTGAAGGCCGTATCGAGAAACCCGTACGCCTTTCCGAGGGTCTCCATGGCCCTCGTCGAGGGTCTTCTCGCCCAGGACCTGAAGGAAATAGCCGAGGACAATGCCCTTCACCCTGAACTTAAATCAGCGGCAAGGGACCTTTTGAAGAAAAAAGGGGAAGGACAATAAAACGGGTATCGGCCAGGGCCGTAAGGGGACCGGAAAAAACTTATCGGGCACAGGGGTTTACGACTGCCCGGGCAGGCTGTTGCTGCGGACCGGCTCGAAAGAGGCTACTTCAGGCGTTCCTTTTCGTCCTTTGGCGCGGCGTCCATGTCGGTATCGCTCGACGACCGCTTGAAATTCTTTATGGCCTTGCCTAGGCCCGAGCCTATCTCCGGCAGCTTCCCTGCGCCGAAGATGACGAGGACTATCACCAGGATGACTATCAGCTCTGTTGTCCCGAGCCCGAACATTGTAATACCCCGCTCTAAAGTGTAAAATACGGATAGGCGCTTTTTTACACAACCCACTTGAAATTCTGACAGAAATACAGGTGCATGTCAACCGAAACCTTCCAGGGCCCGCAGGGGCACATGTCTCGTACCTTTTTGATTTTCCTTGCGCTTTCCGTGCTCTTGCACGTACTGGCGCTCGGTCTGGCCTCGTTTGTCCCTGAAGCCCCCGGCCCGGGGGAGGAGGTCCGCGCCCCTATTCCTGTCGAGCTACTCGAACCGCAAAGGCCCCGGGTGGAGAAAAAGAGCATCCCTGTGGACGAGGCGCCTTTGGCAGAGCCTGACAACGTCTCGCCGACAAGAAAGCCTCCGTCCGTTTTTGCTGATAAGGACCAGAGCGTCATCAAGGAGACCGCGCCCCCGCCAGAGGCCCGGGAAACACTCCCGGCAACGTCGCAAAGCGAACCCTTGAGGGAGGCCGGAAAGGACGCCCCTCTCTCAGGTCCCGGAGATGCCGGGCCGGGAGCGGGTGTAAGGGCCGAGACAAGCGAGGAGCCGGGGGCCCCTCTCGGCGAAGTCGAGGAGCCGGTCCGGACCGGGCCGGAAACCCCCGCCTCGCCGGGAGCGCAACCAGAGCCGCGCATATTAAGGGAGGAACAGAGGAGGCCGAGCCTCTTCCCCACGGACGAACGGATAGCAGAGCTTACGAGGAACTACGAGGCCGGGTCGCATGAGAAGGAGATGGGCAAGACCCTGCAACTCAACACTGCGGAGCTCAAATACCAGAGATACCTCCTGGACATGAAGAGGAAGATAGAGCTTTACTGGGACTACCCGGCCCTCGCTGCTCGCAACGGCTGGCAGGGGAGCCTGTTCCTCAACTTCACGATAAACCGGGACGGCACAGTCTCGGGAGTGCGCCTTGAAAAGTCCTCGGGATATCCCATGCTCGACGACGCGGCCGTAACCGCCATAAGGCTCGCGGCCCCTTTCCCGCCGTTCCCGGCGGACTTTACGGTCGAGGACATAAGCATAAAGGGGCAGTTCCAGTACCACATCGTCGGGCCGAGAGGCGGAGGGTAGGAGAACAAAGCCCTGCCTTGAAAAGGCCTGCCTTTGAAGATAAGATGACCTTTCAGAAAAAAATCAGCGTGGCGGGCCCTTGTCCGGCTTTTCCGGGGGCTGCCCGGTCATGAGATGGCGCATACGAAAGAGACCATAGGTACGCTCCGTGGGGCTCGCCGGGCCCCGGCCTTCGCACTTTTTGTGCTTGCGAGCGCCGCGGTCTTTCTATTGCTCGTCCTGGTAGTCGATTCAAGAATGGAGATAATCCGGAATAGCGACGACGGGCATTACTTCTCCTACGTCCGGTCGGCGGTCATCGACAGGGACATGGACCTTCTTGATGAATACGAGCGCCTCGGCATCACGGACTACCGCCTTACCCCTGCCGGCATTCCGGCCAACAAGTACTCCATAGGACTTCCGCTCGCGGTCCTCCCGTTCTATGCGCTCGCGCACACGGCCGTACTCGCGCTGAACTCTCTCGGATTCGGTCTTGAGAGCTCCGGTTATTCCATCCCATATCAGCTCTCCTTTTCTCTGGGGAGCATATTTTACGGATACCTGGGGCTCCTCATATCGTACAGGCTCGCAAGGAGGTATTACGCGGAGGAGGCCGCGTTCCTTTCGGTTTCCTTTATTTTCCTGGCCTCGAACCTTATTTACTATTTCGTCAGGGAGCCGTTCATGTCGCACCTGGTCTCCTTCTTTGCGGCGGCGCTCTTTTTTTACATGTGGAGCGTTACGAGAGAGGGGGAGGGCGGAAAAAGGTCCTTTTTCGTTATGGGGCTTTCAGCCGGGCTCATGGTGATAACGAGGCAGCAGGACGCGGTGTTCCTGCTGGTGCCGATCCTTGACGGAGCCATAGGTTTCTTTAAAGAGCGGAGGCTTCCCTGGTTCCTGACAGCAAGGGGGCTTTTCCCGTTCACCGCCGGGCTTGCTCCCGCGGTGATTGTTCAGGCCCTTGTCTGGAAGCTCATATTCGGCTCATTCCTCGTCTACTCCTACGGCGGCGAGTCGTTCATCTACGCGGCCTCGCCGAAGATAGTCCAGGTGCTCTTCTCCTCGAAGCACGGGCTCTTGAGCTGGAACCCCGTAATAATCTTCGCCCTCATCGGGCTTGCGTTCTTCATGAAGGAGGAGAGGAGGCAAGGAGGCCTCCTCCTTGCGGCCTTTCTCCTGCAACTCTATGTGAACGCCTCGTGGTTCATGTGGTGGTTCGGGCACTCCTTCGGGCACAGGGCCTTCATAAGCGCGGCGCCTGTATTCATCATCGGCCTTGCGGCGCTCTTTGAGAAGCTCGACAGGAAAGGGCTCATCGCCTGGGGCATAACCACTGCAGTCTTGCTCTCCCTCTGGAACATGGTGATGATGACGGCCTATCTCTCGGAGATGATACCCTACGCCGACTATTTCAGCTGGAAGGCCTTCTTCCTGAACCTCCTTGAGCTGCCGGACGCGGTCCTTAGAAAGCTCCTTTCCCTTTCCTGACCTGCTCAGTTATTCCGATTGCGATGTCCATGACGTTCGTGCCGGTCGGGCCGGTCATGAAAAGCCCCCCTATGGGCTTGAAGAAGTTATAGGAATCGTTCCGTGAGAGGAAGTCCAGGGCATCGAGGCCGAGGGCCGAGGCCTTCCCGAGCGTTTCCGGCAGGGCAAAGGCCCCTGCCGCGTCGGTCGGGCCGTCAGTGCCGTCAGTGCCTGCCGAGAGGACGGATATCCCTTCCTCGCCTCCAAGCGCGAGGGCCGCGCTTAACGCGAACTCCTGGTTCCTGCCGCCCTTCCCCTTTCCGGCCACCCTGAGGGTCGTCTCCCCGCCCATTAGCAGGCAGGCAGGCGGCCTTACAGGGGCCCCGTACCTCTTCGTCTCGATGAGAATAGACGAGAAGAGCCGGGCCGCCTCGCGGGTATTGCCGGTAACCCCCGATGACAGTATGAGGGGGCGGAAGCCCAGAGAGGCCGCCTTCTCCTTTGCCGCCAGGAGGGCGGTATGGTTATCGGCAAGGACGACATTGGCTGTCCTGCCGAACGCACTGTGACCGGGCTTGGGCGTCTCTGCCGCGTTCCCCTTTGCGCCGCTACGGAGCAGTCTCATCGCCTTTGCCGGTATCTTTGCTGTAAGTCCGTATTTCCCGATTATGCGGACGCAGTCCTCGAAGGTCGAGGGGTCGGGCGCCGTAGGTCCCGAGCCGATCGAGGAGAGGTCGCTTCCGACTACGTCCGAAACGATAAGGGTGAGTACGCGGCCCGGCCATGCGAGCTCCGAAAGCCTGCCTCCCTTTACTATAGAGAGGTGTTTCCTCACAGCGTTTATCTCGTTTATCGAGGCCCCTGAGTTTATGAGGAGCCTCGATATCGCCTGCTTCTCCTTGAGCGTAATACCTTCCGCCGGGGCCGGGAGGAGCGCCGATGCGCCCCCGGTAAGGAGGAAGATGACCAGGTCGCCCTCGCCCGCTTCTTTCGCGATCCTGATTATCCTCTCCGCGGCCCGCGTGCCGTTACCGTCGGGAAGGGGGTGGCCGGCCTCCAAGACCTCTATGCGCTTAAGCGGAAGCGAGTGGCCGTACTTTGTCACGACAAGGCCGCCGGTTATCCTTTCCCCGAGTATGCCTTCCACTGCCCGGGCCATGGCAGGCGCGCCCTTGCCAGCGCCGATGACAAGGACGCTTCCGCCTTTTTCGAGGCCTATGGAGGTATTCTTTACTTTGAGGACTGATTTACCTGCTGAACGGACTATACGGAGGTTTTCACGGACTGCCGCGTAGGGCGAGGCGGCGCTGACCGCCGCCTCGAAGATCCTCCTGAGAGCGGCCTTTCTATCTTCCGCCGTTTTCATAGCGGTTCGTTATTGGCATGCGCCTGTCCTTTCCGAGGGCCCTCGGCGTAATCTTTATGCCGGGCGGGGCCTGCCGCCTCTTGTATTCGCTCCGGTCGACCATGCGCGCAACCTCCCTCACAAGCTCTTTTTCGAACCCCAGGGCCGCGATTTCCTCTATCGAGCGGTCCTCTTCCACGTAGGCCTTGAGTATCCTGTCGAGCACGTCATAGGGCGGCAGCGTGTCCTGGTCGGTCTGGTCGGGCCGCAGCTCGGCTGTCGGCACTTTCGTGAATACCCGCTCGGGTATGACCTCCCTGCCTTCGAGCTCGTTTAGCCTCTTCGCCACGCGGTATACGAGCGTCTTCGGGAGGTCCTTTATGACCGCGAAGCCCCCTGCCATGTCGCCGTACAGGGTCGAGTAGCCCACGCTCATCTCGCTCTTGTTTCCGGTAGTGAGCACAAGCCAGCCGAACTTGTTGCTGAGTGCCATGAGGATATTCCCCCGTATCCTGGCCTGCATGTTCTCTTCCGCCTCGTTCGGCCTTGTACCCCTGAAGGCGTTCTTCATGATCTCAAGATAGGCCAGGAAGGGCTTCTCTATCGGTATCGTAAGGGTCCTCATGCCTGTGTTCCGGGCAAGGGCCTTCGCGTCCTCTATGCTCTCTTTGGAAGTATACCTCGAAGGCATGAGGACGCCCGTGACGTTCTCCTTCCCGAGCGCGAGCACGGCGACCGAGGCTACGAGAGCCGAGTCTATGCCGCCGCTTAGCCCGATTACCGCGTGCCTGAACCCGTTCTTCCGGAGATAGTCCCTGGTGCCGAGTACCAGCGCCCTGAGGACTTCCTCTTTTTCTTCGAGTCCCGCGGGCCTTCTCTTCGTAAGGCGGGTGAGCGCTTTCCCGGGCGGGGCAGCGCCGAGGTCTATGGTCCTTACGCCGGGGCCGGGCCTTTTACCGGCCTTTCGCCGGTTCACGCCACCCATCCGGGCCGTTGATACGGAATCCGCGTCGAGGTCGGCCATGACGAGGTCCTCCTCAAAGGGCTTCCCCCTTGCGACTACCTCGCCTTTCTCGTTTACGACCATTCCCGCGCCGTCGAACACGAGCTCGTCCTGGCCGCCGACCGTGTTGTTGTAGGCTATGACGGCCGTGTTGTCAATCGAGCGGGTCCTTAAAAGCTCCTCCCTTATGAGCGGCTTTCCCATGTGATAGGGGGAGGCGTTTATGTTCACGATGACTTCGGCGCCTGCGAGCGCCTGCGCCCTTGCCGGCCCCTCCGGGAACCATATGTCCTCGCATATCTCGAGGCCGAAGGTGATGCCGTTGAGGACAAAGTTCAGCGGGGTCTTCCCGGCCCGGAAATAGCGCTCCTCGTCGAAGACGCCGTAGTTAGGGAGGTGCATCTTGTGGTATACGGCCGCGACCTCCCCCTCGTGCACGAGCGCCGCCGCGTTGTAGAGCCCCGCCTCCCTGTCCACGAAGCCGACGACCGCGGTTATTCCCCGCACCTTTCCCGCAAGGCCCCGGAGGGCATTGAGGTTATCGTCAATGAAGCCTGGCTTTAAGAGGAGGTCTTCCGGGGGGTAGCCTGTAAGGGCGAGCTCAGGGAAGAGGACGAGCGCCGCCCCGGCCCTCCTGGCCTTTTCCGCATAGGTCAGGATTTTTTTGGCATTGCCCCTGATGTCCCCGACCACCGGGTTTATCTGGGCCATGGCGAGCCTGAGAGTGCGCATGGGTAGAAGATTACCAAAAGGGTTTTACACTGTAAAGGAGAAGGATTCGGCCCCGGCGCTCTCTCCTTTACAATCGCGCCCCGGAAGACTATAATCACCATTCCGATGAGCAACCCCTATTCCATATTCGACAAGGCGGAGCGGAAGAGGTCGCTCTCGAAGTTCCTTGAGGCCGTCCCCCTTTACCTGGAGGCCAGGAGGCTTGCAGGGCTCGACGACGAGCTCAAGAGCGCCTGCTACTTCTCCCTCGGCGACACGTACAGGATGGTCGGGGAATTCACCAGGGCCGGGAAGTGCTATGCCGAGTCTCGGAGGATACTCCTCGCGCTCGGAGACGAGGAAAGGGCGCTGGACGCGATGGTGGGCCTGGGCCTGAGCCTTCGGGCAACGGGCGAGGTGAAAGAGTCCCTTGCCATATTCAACAGGGCGCTCAAGGCCTATGAGAAGCTCGGCGACAGGGCAGGGGCCGCGTTCACCCTGTGGGCAAGGGCAGGCGCTCTACGCCTTAAGGGCGACCTCAAGGCCGCTATCGCCGGGTTCAAGGAGGCCAGGAAGGTGTTTGCGCGCCTTAAGGACAGGAGCGGGTCGGGCTACTGCCTTACCGGCCTCGGCGGCGCTTCCAGGGTGGCGGGCGATTTCAACGCCTCATTCAGGTATTATACCGAGGCGAACGCCCTTTTCAGGGAGCTCAGGGACACCTTCGGCGTCGCCTACTCGTACTGCGGTATAGCCAACTCCATGCGCATGGACGGGGAATTCTTGGGGTCGCTCAAGTTCTTCAGGAAGGCCCGGGAGAACTATAAGAGGATAGGCGACAGGGTGAGCTACGCCTACACGCTCTGGGGCGAGGGGACAGCGCTCCAGATGCTCGGAAGAAACAGGGAGGCGCGTAAGGACTTCGAGGAGGCCCGCAAGCTATTCAGGGAAACGAAGGACAGGAGGGGCCTTATCTACTGCCTCGTCTCTATCGGAGAGCTGGACTTCGAAAAAGACCCGAAAAAGGGGATGCGGGCGTTCAGCACCGCCCTAAAGAGGGCTGAAGCCCTCGGCCTCGGGGTGGAGGCTCGCTACGCGAGACTGCTCCTTGAGGCCGGAAGGAAGGAGCCGGGGGCAATACCCCTGAACCTCGCGTAAAAGATGGACATGACCCAGGCCCTGGTGCTCGCTTTCGTACAGGGCATAACCGAATTCCTCCCTATTTCCTCCACGGCGCACCTCATAATGGTGCCGCTCTTTACCGGATGGCCGGACCAGGGCCTCCCATTCGACGTTTCGCTCAATACCGCGACCTGGCTCGCGGTGGTCGTGTACTTCAGGAAAGACGTAGCAGACATCTCCAGGGGGTTTTGCAGGAGCCTTTCGGAGCGGACCCTCAAGGGCAACCACGAGGGCGCGCTCGCGTGGATGGCGCTTGCCGCAACAATCCCTGTCGTCCTCGCAGGGGCGTTCGCCCACGACATCATAGCCTACGAGCTCAGGAGCTTCGAGGTAATAGGCTGGTCCTCGATAGTATGGGGAGTTGTACTCTACGCGGCAGACAGGAGGCCGGGGAGGACCGAGATAAAGGGCATCGGATGGAGGGAGGCGGTGTTGGTGGGGCTTGCGCAGGCGCTCGCGCTCATACCCGGGACCAGCCGCTCTGGAATAACAATAACGGCAGGGCTCTTCGCCGGCCTTTCGCGGACAGCGGCCGCGCGGTTCTCTTTCCTGCTGGCGGTCATCGTGGGCGCCCTCGCAGGGGCGTGGGAGGGCGTGGAGATGGCAAGCGCCGGGCCTGAGGCGCCCTGGCCCGCGCTAATCGCAGGCTTTGTCGTCGCCTTTGCCTCGGCCTATCTCGCAATACATTATTTCCTGAAGATAATCTCCCGCTCGTCCATGCTCCCCTTCGTGGTATACAGGGTGGGGCTCGGCGTTCTGATACTCGGCTACGCATACGGCATGTTCTGAAGGCAACCTCTAAAAATTATTTTTTCCCCGGATTCCTTGTCAGGCCGGGAATAAAAATGCTCACATATGACATATATGCTCCGCCTTTTATTCCCGGCCTTCCGTGACTGCGGGAAAAATCTGTAATTTTAGAGTTGCCTGAATCAAGTATGACTCTTCCGGGGAATGGGCACCTACTCTATAATGTCGTAGGCCTTTCGGACGAGCTTTTTATCGAGGGCCTCGAAGTGCCACCACTCTATGGGGATGCCCTGAAAACCCGCGGCATGCATGACCTTACGGAGGAGCCTCCGGTTTGCCAGCTGCTCCTCGGTAAGCCGCCCCTCCATCAAGAACCTCTCCTCCAGGCGGGGCTCCGCAAGCTCCCCGAAGTAATCGATGGGCGTGCCCATATCCAGCCTCTCGCCGTCCGCGTAGCATACGGTGACGTCCACCGCGATGCCGTAGTTGTGCATGGATCCCCACCTCGGATCAGCCACATATCGCTGCATGGGGCTACCTGAAAGATGGGACCACATCCTTTGGGATACGCTACGTGGACGGAGCGCGTCTGCTACAAGGAGCGTAAGCTCGGGCCGGAGTTCCTTGAGATACCGGTTCGCGAGCGCGAGCTTCAAGGCCGCTTCCTCGCGTAGAAAAGCCCTTCTCAAGCCGCCGTATACGGCCACCCGCATGAAGTTGTCTTCGGATGCGTACTTGAGCTCGACCCTGATGCCAGGGTCGAGCTCCTGAACATCGACGAAGCCCTGCGGTACGAGCCCGGCGGAAAAGGGCAGGGCCTCCCCGGTCGCGGGCAGCGACCGGACGCCGTCCTCGGCCTGCGAAAGCGGATGCGGAGAAAATGCGACGACAGCGAGCGCGAGCAGGGCAGTGAAGAGGTTGAAACGGAAAGAAACCAAGCAGACTCCTTTTCTGGAATAAGAGTAAACCAGATTTCCTTTTATATTTCCAGAGGTTTGTGCGCCAGGTAAAAAGAACGAGTAAATATGCGAGCCGGGGCAGGCGGCAGTGATCCCCGGTCATCTCTTCTGGCCTGCAAGCCACGCAAGGCCCGCGTTATAGACGACGTCGTGGCTGCCCTTGTAGATCTTCAGTACCGCGCCGCCTGATTTTCTTTCATAGAGGAAGGGAACGCCTGCGTCCTCGAAAAGGCGGTCTGAATGTCTGCCGTGGCCGAGGGCTGAGGGGAGTGCGTGTTGTTTTGATATGTATTCGATCTCGTCCCCGGGAAAACGGTCTTTTTCGTCGGCAAGGTCGTTGAAGGCGCGTAAGGAGTGGGCTGGCGGCACAAAACTGTCTTCGGCCCCCACTGCGATATAGACCGGGACCTTGCCCCTGGCGTTTTCAAGATAGGCGCTCGGGCTCCGTTTCCGGCATTCCGACTCGTGAGGCGTGCCCGGCAAAGGCGGGCCGCCGCAGGATGAGGCTATCTGGCTCGAATAGTCGTGGGCGGCGCCCTTTGTATGCGAGTACCAGTCCACAAGGTCGTATACCGCGCCCCAGGACACTACACCCGCCCACTTGTCCGGGAACCTCCCGGCCATCAGGAGGGCTGCCATGCCGCCGCCCGAGAAGCCCGCCAGGTATACCCGCGTCTCGTCTACTCGGGCGTTCTTCACCGCGTATTCGAGCGCGTCCAGTATGTCGCTTACGGCCAGCTCAGATGCTGTCGAGAGCGGGTTCGTGAAGGCGCCCCTGAAATCGGGCTGGACAAAGACCCAGTCGTTCCTTACGGCCCAGAGCCCGTATGGTATGCCGAAGGACTGGAGGTAGTCCTCGCTCCAGCTGTGGAGCACTATGAGGAGCGGCTTCTCTCTTTGAGAGCCGGAATCGTAGAAAAGCGCTGGCTGGCTGGTCCTGTCATGGCTGGACTTCATCGAGACGATAGAGACCTCAGGGACCGCCTTTTTCCACGCGTCTATCTCGGGCATGTCCCTGAGAGGCGTTTTGGCAAGCCTCGTAAGGGTCTTGAATTCGTCTTTTTCTATGAGGCCCGGCCCTGGCGGCGCGTCCGCTCCGTTGACGCACCCGGAAAGGGAAGCTGAAAACAAGATAGCCGCGGGCACGGAATACCTAATGACAGGCAGGCCCTTGATGACCAGGACCACCAAGAGAGACGCGACGAATATGCCGAAGGCGAATACCGGGATTCCTATGAAGGGGTCCACCAGGTCGGGCGTGAGGCTAACGCCCAACATCCCCCTTTTGGCGACGGCGATGAAAACCGCGTGCACGAGGTATATGCCGGGCACGCAGGCCGCCGTGGCTCGAATGAGCCTTCTGGCGCAGCCCGGATTTCCGGATAAGAAGGAAAGCCTCAGTCCCTTGCCGAGGAGGAAAACCGGGACGGCCATCATGAAGACGCTGAAGCTCGAATACTCGTAGAATATCCCGTCGAATTCGCCGCTGTTTTTCGTTACAGTCGCGAAGTAGGTGCCGTATGAGGTAATGAGAAGGCCGAGGAGAAAAAGGAGGGCCAATAGCGGTTTTCTCCAGGGTGTCAGCTCGACGTCCTTGAGCATCCAGCCCAGCACGAAGTACCCCGTGAAGTTGAATACGGAATTGCCCGGACCGGGAGATACATAGGTCGTGACCCCGAACCAGGACTCGACGAAGGTGAGCCCTGAAGCAAGGACGAACCACAGTGCGAGGTAATACCAGAGGTGGCGCGCCCGGGTGCCCTTTGCGTAGATGCCGATTACGGGGGTAATGACATACAGCCCCAGGACGAGGTACATGAACCACAGGTGGTAATAGACGGGCTCCTCAAGGAGCATGGGGATAAAGGAGGACAACGACAGGTCCTCGTTGTTCGCGTATGTCCTCCAGAGAAAGTATGCGAGGCTCCAGACGACCAGGGGTATCAGGACCCTCGAGAACCTTCTCGTGAAAAAGCTTGCGAGCTTCTCGTCCCGGTACTTGTCTATCAGAAAGAAGCCGCTCAGCATCACAAAGACCGGGATGCACCACCTCGAAAGCGAATCATAGATGTTGCCGGCCCACCATGAATACAGGGTGCCTCCGTTTTTGAGGAGCAGATAAGGTGCGGCTGTGTGTATGACGATGACTGCATAGACCGCGGCTATCTTGAGTACGTCCGGCCAGACGAGATGGTTTCCGCTTTCCGCGCCGTCGTTGAGCATTATTAGAGCTTAGCAGAGGCTGGCGGGGATACAAAAGGTGAGCGCTCGAGGAATAAACGCCAAGCCACACGGGTTTGACGTACAGGTCGGAGGATCCGTGGGCGAAACGGGAAAAGCTCACCCGGGATGGCGCGAAGGGGGCGTACCGGGTTACGGAGCAGCTTACTTGCCTAAAAGCCCCCACCTGCTCCCATGCTGGACGGCGTCCCTGAATTCACGCATATCCGCGCCACCGGGGTTCTGGAAGACGCGCAACCCGAATTCAGGCAGGATTGCCAGGAGGTGGTCGAAAACGTCCGACTGTATTCCCTCATAAGGAACCCATGCTGTCGTGTCGGTGAAGCAGTAGATCTCCAGGGGCAGGCCGTCGGGGGTCGGGTTCAGCTGACGTACCATCATAGTCATCTGTTGGTGTATGCCGGGGTGGGCGCGCAGATAGCTCTCCACGTAGGCGCGGAATGTGCCGATATTCGTGATCCGGCGGATGTTTACCGGGTTTGCGGTAATTTCGCCGAGCCTGGCGTTCCAGGCGCTTAGCTCGCGCTCTTTCCTCGCCAGGTACTCCTCCAGGAGCTTGAAGCGCCGGAGCCCTTCCCTTTCATCTTCGGAGAGGAAGCGGATGCTGTTCTGGTCAAGGTACAGGGCGCGCTTGATGCGTCGTCCTCCCGACTCCCGCATGCCCCTCCAGTTCTTGAAAGGGTCGGTGATCAGCTTTCTCGTCGGGATGGTGGTGATGGTCTTGTCCCAGTTCTGGACCTTTATCGTATGCAGGGCTATATCGATAACGTCGCCGTCGGCATTAAGCTGGGGCATTTCGATCCAGTCGCCGATCCGGACCATGTCGCTTGAGGAGAGCTGGACGCTTGCGGCCAGCGAAAGGAGCGTGTCCTGGAATACGAGCATCAGGACCGCCGCCATGGCTCCGAACCCTGACAGGAGGATAAGCGGGGAGCGGTCAATCAGTACGGCAATTATCAATACGGCCGTGACGATGTAGCCGGAGAGCTTCACCAGCTGTAAGTACCCTTTTATGGGCCGCATATGGGCGTCCGGGCGCCTGGAGTAGACCTCGTTGATTATGTTTAGCGCGGCGGAAAAAGCGATTGCCAGCGTAAGGATGATGAATGCGTTGCATACGTTTTTCGTCACGGTCACGGCCGCATCGGGCAGCCCGGGAACGAGCGTTATCCCCCTTACGACCACGATGGCTGGCACGACGTTTGCAAGGCGCGGTATAACGTCGTGCCTTGCCAGTTCCTCGTCCCTGCCGTAAGCGGTGGACGCCAGCACGCGTCGAATGACACGCACGAGCAGCCGTTTGACGACCGCGTTGGCCAACCAGGCGGACAATGCGAGCAAGACGATGCCGGCCAGAGTGATCGACCAGGGGAATCGGTCGGACATCATGGCGTACGCTTCCGTGAATGACATTTCAACAAACTCCTGATACTTATTTCCGCAGCGGCCTGATTGCCGACCCGGTATGCAGATGGTGCTGGCCGAAGTCGGGCGGGGACTGCTCCATGTGTGCTGCGGGCCGGCAACTCAGAAAAACCGGGCGGGCTAACTACTCGTTAGGCGGTCGATTCAGACAAGGAGCGTTTCTATTAGATTACCTCAACATACCGCTAAAATGCAACATGGGTTGCAGCGTACCTGAACCCATGTTCCGGACCCTTTACCCGGCCTGTCCTGTGGAATGTCTGGTGAAGGCTAAAAAGCAGGGGCTTTGCCCTGTCCAGGGCACCTTATTCTGGTGCCGAAGGGGGGACTCG
>DIDN01000150.1 GCA_002418185.1 Deltaproteobacteria bacterium UBA5799 | reverse complement strand
AGAGCCCTTCCGGACCGAGCCGCTCGACCCGAGGAGCAGGGCGGCTGCCGAAGCCGCGGCCTCGGCAGCCGAGGCATCTTTACGCGCCGCGAGGGAGATTGCGGACGCGAGGCGCGCCGAGGCCGTATACGCAAGGGAGACCCTTTCAAGGACCAGGGAGCTCTTCAAGGGCGGGCACGTACCCAGGAGCGAGATGGACCGCGTCGAGGCCGCGGCCAGGCAGGCCGAGGCTGTCCTTAACTCAGCCGAGGCGAACGTGAACGCCGCCCGCTCCGAGCTCCAGAGGGCGCGCTCCGCCCTCATACCGGCGGGCGAGGGCGAGGATTCCGGAGCCGGAAGGACGGTCGAGGTCAGAAGCCCGGTCGACGGACGCGTGCTCAGGCTCCACCGCGAGAGCGAAGGGGCCGTGAGGGCAGGGGAGCCGCTCCTGGAGATCGGCAACACCGCCGCCCTCGAGATACGCGCAGAGGTGCTTTCCTCGGATGCGGTCCTTCTCCGGCCCGGGACTCCGGTAGTAATAGAGAGGTGGGGAGGTGGTGTGCCTCTTGAGGGAAGTGTGCGGGTGGTCGAGCCTTCGGCCTTTACCAAGGTATCGAGCCTCGGGGTGGAGGAGCAGAGGGTCTTCGTGACCGTGGATATCCTCTCCCCTGCCGAGACCTGGCAGAGGCTCGGGGACGGCTACAGGGTGGAGGCGAGTTTCGTGGTCTGGGAGGACGAGGACGTCCTCAAGGTGCCGGTCGGCGCGCTTTTCAGGTCCGGCGACCGGGACGCGGTCTTCGTTGTCGACAACGGAAGGGCAAGGGAGCGGAGTGTCGTAACAGGCCACAGGAACGGCTTCACGGCCGAGGTGCTCTCGGGCCTCTCCGAAGGCGAAGAGGTCGTGGTGCAGCCCGACGAAGCGGTCGAGGACGGCTCGAGGATAAGGCGCATGGAAAGGTGAGGCCCTTCTCTTTCAGGCGGCCCTCGTCCCGCCGTAATCCAGTATGTGCTCGGCGGTCCTCGTTGCGAGGGCCTCTATCGTAAGGCTCGGGTTAACGCCGCCGCCGGTCACGAAGACGCTCCCGTCGCATACGAAGAGGTTCGGGATGTCGTGCGAGCGGCACCACCTGTCCACAACGGACCTCGATGGGTCGTCGCCCATCCTGCACGTGCCGAGGACGTGTATGGTCGACTCCTGCCGCATTATGTCCCCGGCCCCGGCTGCCTTAAGTATCTCCTCGCAGAGGTCCATCGAGTCCTTTGAAAGCTTCCTCGTGTTCTCGTCCCTTGAAAAGACCACCTTCGCAACAGGCACGCCGTGCCGGTCGGTCTCGGCTGCCAGCTCCACGTAATTGTCCTCGCTCGGCAGGACCTCACCGACGTTTCCCAACATCGTCCGGTACTGGTACGAGTCTATGAAGTCCATGAGCCTCTTGCCCCAGAGGTGCGGGTTCCCTTCCACGAAGCTCGTGTAGAACTCTATGGGGAACATGTTGTATGCCTCGAGGGTATAGCCGCGGACGAAGTCCCTGCCCTTTACGGTGCCGTAGCGGTCCTGGTTCATTATGCCGACAGGCGGGGTGACCCAGTTGTCCACCGGCTCATCGAAGCGCCCGATGACGTTGTCCCCGAGGTGGACCATGAAGTTCCGTCCCACCATGCCGCTCGAATTGGCGAGCCCTCCGGGGGCCGAGTTGAGAAGCAGCCTCGGCGACTCTACCGCATAGCACGAAAGTATTATTATCCCGGCCTCCTGCTCGTATTCCTTTCCCCCGTGTAGATAGGTCACGGATTTTGCGAGGCCGTCCCGCCTGGTGTTCACCTTTACCGCGAAGCACTCCTCGCGTATCTCGGCGCCTGCCCTGACGGCGTCCGGTATGTAGGTCACGAGTGTGCTCGACTTCGCGTCGGATTTGCAGCCGTTCGTGCAGAAGCCGTACATCATGCAGGGCGACCTGCCGTCCTTCGAGCCTGTTATGATGGCGTGCGGCGCCTTTGCGGGCGTAAGCCCGAGCCTTATCATGCCGCGCGCGAGGTGCTGGTCCCTCGCGCTCCAGGGGAGCTCCGGGTACGGGAACGGCCCGTGGTAAGGAGGCCAGGGGAAGCGCCTGGGCCCGGATACGCCCAGGTATTTCTCCACCCTGTCGTAATACGGGGCGAGCTCCCGGTACTTTATCGGCCAGTCGTCTGCCAGGCCCTCGCGGGACTTGAGCTCGAAGTCGTCCTCGTGGAGCCTGAGCGCGGCGGCTGTATAATGGACAGTGCTCCCCCCCACGGCCCTTCCGGTATTATTTCTCCCCATCGGTACGGGGTCGCTGCCTGCCGTTATCCTCAGGTCGTCCCAGTCCATGCGTCCGTCGAGCATGGTGAGCTCGTCGTTTACGAAGTCCTCCCTTGTATCGAGCCACGGGCCTGCCTCTATGACGACGACCTTCGATCCGCCCTCGGATAGCTCCTTTGCGAGCACTGCCCCGGCTGCTCCGGCCCCGACTATGCAGGCGTCCACCGGGCCTTCATACCTTCTCATTAGCGCGCGCATGGGCTTCATAATAAGTCCCTCAAAGCGTTTTCCAGCCGGGCTTGTGCTGCCGCCTGGCAGGCAGCTCTTCATGGGTTATCCAGACGTAACCTTCCGGGTAGCTCGGGCCCGGGAACCCCATCCGCATCCATACGAGCGGGTGCGAGCAGTATCCAATGAGAGCCCTGGTAAGGAGCTTTATGAAAAAATATGAAGGCGATATGCCGTCCCATATCCCGCCTTCGAGCCTCCCTTCCTGGAGCTCCGTCAGGAACCCGTCCTGCTCGCCAGGCGTAAGCTCGGTGAACGAGCCTTTTCCGTACCCGGCCTTTACGCTCTCCTCTACCCCCTTGAGCCCCTCCTTGAAAAGGATTGCGTCCTCAGGCGCGCCCTCGGGCCTGTCCCCGCGCCCGAGCGGCCTGTCGACCGCCCAGTCGAGAAAGCCTACGAGGTCTATGCCCTCGTCCCCGGGGATAAGGCGTTTAAGGATAGCCATGAGCAGCCCGGCCTCATCGGGCGTAAACCTTTCAAGGCGCTCCCGGGCGAAGCGGCCATCCATGCGCCCGGTTATGATGCGCCGGGTCCGCTCGTCCCAGTTCTCCATGAAGCCCTCGAAGTCTTTTCTATCGAGCGCCATCTATCCTCCCGCGTGCCAGGCGCAATAGACGACGAGCGCCCCCATGGACAGGGCCGAAAAGGTAAGGGGGAGCATGGGCGGCGGCCCGGCCATGAAGTTCCTGAGAGTCCATCCGCCTACGTAATGCCTTATGCCTTTCAGGTGATAGTATGTCCCGGCCAGGCCGCTGAGCGCGCCGAGGGCGAACAGGATTACGAACAGCGCGTTCAGCGCTCCGCCGTGCACGAAGGCGAAGACGATGCCCATAAGCGAGAGCGCCGGGGCTTCGAGCACCGGGGCCCACATGACCCTGAACCGGAAAGCGCCCCTCCAGTGCAAAAGGAGCACCTGGACCCAGACCATCATGTAGGCGAGCCCTATGAAGAGGTAAAAGAAGCGCTCCGGGGTCCATGCGTCCCACCTTTCCATTAAAACCCCCGCATGGCGGATTCGACGACCATGTTTTCAAGTAAAGCACCCGTGCGGCGGCTGTCAAATCGCGGGCTCCTTACTCCTCAGCGCCGCCCTTGCCCTTCTGAGCGCGAGCACTGTGTTGATGTAGCCGAGATGCGTGTACGCCTGCGGGAAGTTCCCGAGGGGCTCCATCCATTTGAAGTCGTACTCCTCGGAGAAGAGTCCGAGGTGGTTCGAGACCGTCTCGGTCCTCCGGAGGTACGTCTCGGCCTCCTCGAGCCTCCACCTGGCTATAAGGTAGTCGATGTACCAGAACGAGCAAATAAGGAACGCGCCCTCCTCGCCCGGCAGACCGTCGTCGGTCCTGTACCTGTAAAAGAAGCAGCCGTCGAATGAGAGCTCGCGCCTTATCGCCTCGACGGTCGATATTATCCTCGGGTCGCCGAAGGGGAGGAAGCCCACCACGGGTATCAGGAGGTTGCTCGCGTCCATGCTGTCGGTCTCGTAGTGCTGGACGAACGCCAGCCTGCCCTCGTCCCAGCCATTCTCCATTACGTCGCTTCTCAAGGCGTCCGCCTCGTCTTTCCAGCCCTTCGTGTCCCCGTCCAGGCCGAAGCCCTCGGCGAGCCTTATGCCCCGGTCCAGCGCCGCCCAGCACATGACCTTAGAGTAGGTGAAGTGGCGCGGGCCGCTCTTCATCTCCCATATGCCGAAGTCCTTGAGGCGCCAGCTCCCCGCGGCGAAATCGCAGATGCTCCGTAGCGACGGCCAGAGCCTGGGGTTGAGCTCGCCTGTGAGCTCAGCGTGCTTGTGTACCGTGTTGAGTATCTCGCCGTAGATGTCGTGCTGGCGCTGTGTAGCGGCCCCGTTCCCGACCCTTACGGGCCTCGAGCCCTTGTAGCCGTCGAGGTGGTCGAGCTCGCACTCGGGCAGGTCCTTGTCGCCGTTCAGGCCGTATACGCTCTGTATCCCGGGTCCGTACCTTATTACAAGCTCCTCTATCCAGCGGAAGAACCCGTGCGCCTCCTCGTCGTGGCCTATGTTGAAGAGCGCATCGAGGGTGAAGAAGGTGTCCCTGAGCCACGCGTGCCTGTAGTCCCAGTTCCTTACGCCGCGGACCACCTCGGGGAGCGAGGTCGTAGCCGCGGCCGCCATGGTGCCCTTAGGGTAGAAATAGAGGAGCTTAAGTATGAGCGCCGAGCGTATTATCATTTCCTTGTAGGGGCCGAGGTCCACCCTTACCCCGGTCTCGCTCTTTTTCGCCCATATCCTCCAGTACCTGGCCGACTGGTCGAGGGCCCTTTCGGCCTTCGCGGCGTCGAAGCCGCCCTCGATACCGATGCCGTACCTCATGTGGAGCCACGCCGTCTCGCCTTTCCTCAGGGTCCACGTCCCTACGGCCCTGTCATTGAGCGGCTCAAGGGGCATGGTGGCCTCGAGGTATAGCCTATTGCCGCCGGCCTCCACCACCACCTTTCCGTCAATGCCTTTTACGACCGGTCTGGCCCTCGCGTAGTCCGGCTTCGGCTCGAAACAGACGCGGAAAGCCATCTCGCCCTCGGTCACCTCGACCCTCCTGTAAAGCTCGTGCCGTTCCTTCCGCCTCTCCTCCTCCGGGCCGAAGGGTATGGTCATGAAGTCAGTAAGGGTCGCCTCCCCTTTCCGCGTCCTGAAGCAGGTGGCGAGTATGTTGGTGTTTTCGAGGTATTCGGCCGTCGAGTCGTAATCGTCCGCCGGGGTCACGGAGAAATAGCCGCCCTTTTCGGAGTCCAGCAGGGCGCCGAATACGCTCGGCGAGTAGAGGTGGGGGAGGCAGAGCCAGTCTATTGAGCCGTCGAGCCCTATGAGCGCGAGCGAGTGGAAGTTGCCGATTACTCCGTACTCGGAAATTTTCTTGTACATGGCTCAGGCGGCCCGGGACGCCGAGTTGAGTGGCTTGCCCGTTATAAAGGAGGTGATGTCCCCGATAGTCACCTCCAGGGCGCGCCTCATGGCCCCGTCCGTGAAGAAGGCGATGTGCGGGGTGGCGAGCACGTTCCTGTGGCGGAGAAGCGCCTGTGCCGCGAGCAACCCCTCGGGGTCTTCGCACCCCTCGCATGCGGCGCGGAAGAACTCGGTTTCGCTCCTCATGATGTTTTCGCCTGGCAGCACGTCGAGCGCCGCGGTCGAGACCTTGCCTGAGGCGAGGGCGCGGAGCAGCGCTCTCGCGTCCACTATCTCGCCCCTCGACGTATTGACGAGCACCGCGCCATGCTTCATCACCGCGAACTCGCCGTCCGAGAGCATGCCCCGGGTCTCCGGGGTCGCCGGCACGTGGAGCGATACTATGTCCGAGAGGGACAATACCTCGCGCAGGTCCGCGTACCTGAAGCCGAGCTCCCTTTCCAGGCGGGCGTACCTCGTCCTGCTGAACGCGGTAATTTCCATCCCGAGGCACCCGGCGTATTTTATGACCTGCCTCCCGATCCTCCCCGTGCCGATGACACCAAGCACGCGCCCGGCCAGGTCGAACCCGTTCAGGCCCTCGATCGAGAAGTCTCCCTCCCTGGCCCTTGCGGCCGCCCGGACCACTTTCCGGCTCGCCGCAAGCATCAGCGCGAGCGTGAACTCCGCAACCGTATTGGCGCCGTACTCGGGTACGCGGGAGACTACTATGCCGCGCTTCCTGCAGTAGCCCACGTCGACGTTCTCGTATCCGACCGAGCGGACGGCAACCATGCCGAGGCGGTCGAGCTTCTCAAGCACCCCGGCCCCGAGGTCCGAGTAGATGGAGGCGGAGACGACCTCCGCGCCCGAAGCAAGGCCCGCGTTTTCGATGGTGAGCGGCTCCGGCGTGAAGACGACCTCGTGCCCGGAAAGCCTCCCGACCGCCTCCTCCTCCCGGGGCCCTGCCTCGAAAAAGATTATCTTCATGGGTTAGCCGTGAAAAGCGCCCGGGGCGGAGGGGCGGCGCTCAGGCCGCCTCGAGTTCCTCGGCCACGTCCGGAGGCATGGAGTATTCGGCCTCCGAGACGGCATGGGCCCCGACCGCTTCCTTTACGAGGCGGAAGACGACGTCCACTGCCGTCTTGGCCTGGTCCGGGGTTATCCTGAACTGGGCGCCTATCTCGGAGAAGAACTCCTCTATGGTCATTTCAACGGGCCTCGCCTGGTGGCTCCTGAGCCTGTCGAACGTAAGCGGCTCCGGGAGCCCCTCGGTGAATTTGCGCGCCGTCCCCTCGTCCATCGAGCTTGCGAGTATGCCGATGACCGCCTTTACGAGGGCGTCGGCCCGTCCCTCGTCGCCTATGAAATCGAGTTTCCCGACCTCGTCTATGAACTTTGCGTACTCCATGGGCTACACCTCTTTTTGAGCTTGATAAATGCTTTCTAATCCGATTTAAACATAGGTTGTCAGGATGTCAAATCAGGGAGGAATGCCCCAAGCAAAGAAAAAATATAAAGTTTCAGGACAGCCGGACGATAACTATGGAAAGTAAAGAGATTTCAGGGGGAGGTCATGCTCAGGTTCTTTTACGCAGCTTTTTTATTTCTCGCCGTGTCTCCGGCCTATGCCGCCGATAACGGGGGATACATAGGCGAGAGGGAGTGCTTCGCCTGCCACAAGGACATAAAGGCGGACTACGCGAAAGACAGGCACGGGAGGGTCTTTACCTCGGCTCCCAACGGCGAGCTGCAGTCCAGGGGCTGCGAGGCCTGCCACGGCCCGGGCGCCGAGCACGTAGACGCCGTGGACAGGGAAGACCTCGACTTGAGGATACAGAACTTCAGGCCCGGAAAGGGCCTTCCCGCGGATGCGAACGCAAGGTGCCTCGCCTGCCACGACAACGTCGAGAGGGGCTTCTGGAAGGGGAGCCGCCACGAGCTCTCGGGCATGAACTGCGCGGGCTGCCACAATATACACGCCGAGGAGGCGAGGCCCGCGATGGACGTCTGCTTCTCGTGCCACCAGGAGAGGAGGGCCCAGCTCCAGAGGTCCTCGCACATGCCCCTCAGGGAGGGCAAGATGACGTGCTCGAGCTGCCACAACCCGCACGGCGGCCCTGGGCCGAGCGCCCTCAAGCAGGCCTCGGTGAACGAGAACTGCTACGCCTGCCACCAGGAGAAGAGGGGCCCGCTCGTCTGGGAGCACCCGCCGGTGAGGGAGAACTGCGCGAACTGCCACGACCCGCACGGCTCGAACTACGAATCGCTTCTGAAAGTCAAGAACCCGTACCTGTGCCAGACCTGCCATACGGGCGGGCACGCCTCTCCCGATCCTCCACTTGACGCCGGCTCCATTGCTTCCGCGAATAAACGGCTTCTGGGTAAAGGGTGCCTCAACTGCCACAGCCAGGTGCACGGCTCGAACCACCCCTCTGGAGCAAGGTTCCAGAGGTAACCGAAGCTGGAGGAACAGGACAGAGATGAAAAGATTCCTTTATATCGCCGCCGTGGCCGCCCTCTTTGCGGCGCCTGCCGACTCCAACGGGGCCGAGCTTGCCGGTTCGGCTTCAATCGGGGTTGGCGTCCTCGATATCGACAACGAGTCATACAAGTTCGGCGAGTACACCGGGCTTTCCAATGACGGCGCCTATCTCCTGGCAAACGCGAACATCGGGCGGTACAGCGGCCCATATTACCTCGAGTTCGCGGCCAAAGACATCGGGTTCGACAACAGGGAGCTCCTTTTGAGGGGCGGTAAGTTCGGGAGGTTCGACTCATTCATATCTTTCAGCCAGACTCCGCGCCTCATCTCAAATAACAGCAGGACCATCTTTAGCGGCGCAGGCACCACAGTGCTGGAGCACGGGATTACACCCGGGGCCGATACTACGGACCTGGACCTCTCGGGCCTCGGGGACGTAAAGCTTGAGCTAAAGAGGAAGAAGACGGCCTTGGGCTTCTCCGAAAGGCTCAGTAGCGGCTTCGGCTACACCCTTGCGGTATCGAGGGAGGACAAGGAAGGCATAAAGTCCATAGGCGGGACAGTGGGCACAGGCTTCGGTAACGCCAGGTCGGCCATCCTCCCGGAGCCCGTGGATTACAGGGTGGACGAGCTGCGGGCAGGCATGGACTGGCAGAAGGAGGCGTCCTTTTTAAGGTTCGACTACCTCCTTTCGAAGTTCGACAACAGCGCCGAGACCCTTACATGGGAAAACCCTTTCACGGCAGGTGGAATTACCGACGCGAGGATATCCCTGCCCCCGGACAACAGGCACCAGAGGTTCAGCCTCTCGGGCGGCACGGCCCTGCCGTTCTACTCGACGAGGGTCAACTTCCTCGCCGAGTACGGGATGATGGAGCAGGACGAGGACCTGCTGCCCTTCTCCCTCAACCTCCCGGTGAACGACCCGCAGAACATCCCGCCGAGGGAGCGCGCGCGTGCCGAGATAAGGACAAAGACCCTGGTCTTCAACGCGGCGACGAGGCCCCTGCCCAGGCTCGGGCTCAACATGAGGTACAGGTTTTACTCGACGGACAACAGGATGCCGGAGGAAGAGTTCACATACCTTCGTAACGACACAACCACCACGAGAACCTTGGACAGCAGGGCGTTTGACCACACTTCAAGGACACTGACCCTCGACGGCTCGTATTTCCTCGGGGGCGCAACTACGGTCAGGGCCGGGTATGACCACGAGACGGTAAAGCGCTCGCACCGCGAGGCCGACAGAACACGGGAGAACACCTTCCGTGCCGGCGTGCAGAGCGGGTATTTCGAGAACCTCTCCCTGGGCCTTAACGCCTCCTGGGCGGAAAGGAGCGCCCATGACCGTAACGATGATGTCGAGAGGTTCGACATCGCCGACAGGGACAGGGCCAGGGTGGTGGCGAGCGCGGCCTATTCCCCTGCCGCCTCGGTCGCTTTTTCGGCCAGCTATTCCTATTATGAGGACGACTTCGACGACTCGGACCTCGGCCTGCAGTCGAGGAAGGGGTCGAGCTATACGTTTGACGCGAACTGGACTCCCGCCAGGTGGGCTGCCCTTTACGGTTTCTACACGCGGGAGTTCATGGACGCCTTGCAAAGGAGCGGCAACTCGGGCTGGCTCGCTTCCCACGAGGACACGAACGACACGGTCGGGGCAGGTGTCAGCATGGGGTTCCTCGAAGACAGGCTCGTTATAAAAACGGACTACACCTTCTCGGAGAGCAGGTCGAAGATCCTCTTCCCCGCGGGCGCGGACATGCCCGACCTGAAGACGAGGCTGCATTCCCTTGCCCTCACCGGCACGTACAATTTCGCCAGGAACCTGAGCCTCGGGGCAGGGTACAGGTATGAGAACTATGAATCCGACGATTGGCAGACCGACGGCCTTGAGCCGGACACGATAGCCCACGTGCTCACGATAAGCGGCCCGGTGGAGGACTACGAGGCGCACCAGGCCCTCGTCTTCCTTACGTACCGTTTCGGCGGCTGAGACGAGGGCAGGAAAATTCATGACCGGTTTCACGCAAGGCCAATACGAAAAGGTTGAAAGGAGCGCTATTCAGATGAAATTCCTGGGCATGGCGGTATCAGCGGCGTTTGTGCTCACCCTTTCCGCGCCAGTGGCGGAGGCAGCGCCGAAATACGTGGGGGTAGACGGTTGCAAGTGCCATAAGTCGGAGATCGCCGACTGGGAGCGGAGCGCACACGCAAGGACCATGGACCTCCTCCAGCCGGGGAAGAAGGCCTCCAAGAAAAAGAACGCCGGCCTTGAGCCGGACAAGGACTACGGGAGCGACTCCAAGTGCCTTAAATGCCACACCACAGGCTACGAAAAGGACGGCGGCTACTCCGGCGCGGCCTCGACGCCGAAGATGTCGGGCGTAGGCTGCGAGATGTGCCACGGCCCGGGAAGCGAGTACAGGGCGCTCCACAAGGAGAAGACGACCGAGTTCACCAGGGCCGAGGCCAGTGCTGCGGGACAGCTCTACGGCTCGCTCGACCCCGAGGTCTGCAATTCGTGCCACAAGCACAAGGACAACCCCTTCAGGAACGACAAGTTCGACGTGCAGGAGGCGCTTAAGAACAACCGCGCCTATCATACACTCTATCCCCTCGAGGGCAAACACTGAGTCCAGGGAGAGCGATGAAGAAAAAATTCAGGAACCTTAGCCTCGGCGCCAAGTTCATGATTACGATAGGCGCCGCCCTTGTGGTCCTTACCGCCTTCGACGTGTGGTTCAGCACGAAGAAGGAAAAGGACATAATGTTCAAGGACATCAAGAAGTGGACCTTCGTCTTCGCCGAGAACGTGCGGACGACCCTCAACACGCTCATGCGCGAGGACAAGATGGACATCCGCTTCTCCATGCTGGACTCCATGTCCGAGGAGATAAGCGGCGTCGAGCACGTCAGGATAATAAGGGGACCCAAGGTGGACGAGGGCTTCAGGATGATCGCCGAGCAGGAGTTCATCCCGAGGGAGATGGCGGCCATAAAGGCATACAGGGACGATATCGCGAGCCTTGAGAGCGATATCGGCGTAACCGACGACCCCGACGAGATCGAGGAGATACGGGAAGAGATCGCGGACATCCAGGGCTACATAGACGAAGCCGAGGAGAAGATAACGAAGGCGAGAGTGGTGCGCGAGACCGACCCGAGGGAGGTCGCCAGGGACGACCTCGACAGGCAGGTGCTCGCGACGGCGGAGCCCATATACCATTTCGAGGGCGACAAGGCCAGGGTACTCATCCCCTATATCGCGCAGAAGAGCTGCTCCACCACGAGCGGCTGCCACAAGATGGCCAAGGAAGGGGACGTGCTCGGCGCGATCAGCATGGAGTTCTCCATAGCGGACATACAGAAGGACATCATCGCGAACAATGTAAAGACCGCCGGGGTCGGCGCGGTCCGGCTCGCGATAATACTCGGCATCCTCTCGTTCTTCATGTCTGTCTTCGTCATAAGGAACGTGAGGTCGCTCCTGGCCGGGTTCAACAGGATATCGGGGGGCGACTTCTCCGCCAAACTCAAGGTCGAGAGCGAGGACGAGATGGGCAAGCTCGCGCGCGGGTTCAACTCCTTCGTCGACAAGTTCAACGGGATGATAGGCGAGATACAGGACGCGACCGTCAAGATGGCGGTCACTTCAGAGGAGCTGTCGGCATCCTCGACCCAGATAGTGAACGGCACCGAGGCGCAGAAGGCCAAGACCTCGCAGGTGGCGACCGCCTCCGAGGAGCTCTCCGCCACCATCAACGAGGTGGCCGGCAACACGCACGGCGCGGCGGAGGCGGCGAAAAAGGCCAGCAGCGCGGCCCGGATGGGCGCGGACATAGTGGCCCACTCGATAAACGGCATGAGCTCCATAGTGCCCATAGTGAACGAGTCTTCCAGCACCATATCCAAGCTCGGGAGCCGCTCCGCCGAAATAGGGAAGATAGTCGGCGTCATAAACGACATAGCCGACCAGACGAACCTCCTTGCGCTGAACGCCGCGATAGAGGCGGCGAGGGCCGGAGAGCAGGGCAGGGGGTTTGCGGTCGTCGCCGACGAGGTGAAGAAGCTCGCCGAAAGGACGACCCTTGCCACCAAGGAAATCAGCGTCATGATAAAGGCCATACAGGAGGACACGAGGAAGGCCATAGACAGCACCGACAAGGAGGTCAAGGCAGTCGAGGAGGCCTCCGGGTACGCGAAGGAGGCAGGGGCCGCCCTCGACGAGATACTCCTTCAGGTCGAGCAGGTCTCGGTGATGGTCCAGCAGATCGCGACCGCCTCGGAGCAGCAGTCCACCGCCGCCGGCCAGATAAGCCGCGACATAGACGCAGTGGCGGAGGTCGCGAAGAGCAGGGCCGACGACGTGGGCCACGTGGCGGATGCCGCCGTGGACCTCGCCAAGCTCTCGGCAAGGCTGAAGGAAATGATCTCTCTTTTCAAGACCGCCCACGCCGAGAAGCGCGAGGAGCATACGGTCCGGGAGAGGCCGGCTGAGCGTAAAAGGAAGCTCGCCCTGGTGAAATAAGGACAATCGGAAATACGGACTTGCCTGAGGCCTCCCTCAAGAGAGGGAGGCCTTTTTCATTATGCGACAGGAATGTTCATCCCCTCCCTCCTCCATTTCGGTTTCCATTGACTTTTCGGGCCTATTTGTGTATCCTCATTTGCTCCAAATTCCCTAAGACCCTGTTTTATGTGGAATAAAGGGACCCCGCAGGATATAATATAAAGTCGTCTTCCATACCCTAAAAGGAGGAGCAATCGTGGGCAAGAGCGTTGCGGAAAAACTGATTGACAGCCACCTGGTCTCAGGCGAGCCGGTCAAGGGCAAAGAGGTAAACATCAGGATAGACCAGACCATCACCCAGGACGCGACCGGCACCATGGCGTACCTGCAGTTCGAGGCGATGGGCGTGCCGAGGGTCGCAACCGAGCTCTCGGTGAGCTACGTGGACCACAATACGCTCCAGTACGGCGGGTTCGAGAACGCCGACGACCACAGGTTCCTCCAGACGCTGGCCTCAAAATACGGCATATATTTTTCCAAGCCGGGGAACGGCATATGCCACCAGGTACACCTCGAAAGGTTCGGCAAGCCCGGCAGGACCATGCTCGGCTCTGACAGCCACACGCCCACGGGCGGCGGCATAGGCATGCTGGCCATAGGCGCGGGCGGCCTCGACGTGGCTGTCGCGTTGGGCGGCGGCCCGTTCAGCCTCACCTATCCAAAGGTAGTGCTCGTTAACCTCAAGGGCAAGCTCAAGCCCTGGGTATCGGCCAAGGACGTCATCCTCGAGCTCCTCCGGAGGATGACCGTGAAGGGCGGAGTGGGGAAAGTGATAGAGTACGGCGGAGAGGGCGTAAAGTCGCTCTCGGTCCCGGAGAGGGCCACCATCACCAACATGGGCGCGGAGCTTGGCGCAACGAGCTCCGTCTTCCCCTCGGACGATGTCACCAGGGAGTTCCTTGCCGCCCAGGGCAGGGAGGCGGACTGGATTGAGCTTAAGGCCGACGAGGACGTGAAGTACGACGAGGTGATAGAGATAAACCTTTCGAAACTCGAACCCATGATTGCCAGGCCCCACATGCCCGACCAGGTCTGCAAGGTCTCGGAGGTCGAGGGGCTTAAAGTGGACCAGGTCTGCGTGGGGAGCTGCACGAACTCATCCTACAGGGACCTGATGCTCGTATCCGAGGTCCTTCACAAGGGCGGGCACAAGGTGCACCCCGAGGTCAGCATGACCATATCCCCCGGCTCCAAGCAGGTGCTCGACATGATGGCCCTCAATAAGGGGCTTTCGCACCTTATTGAGGCGGGGGCAAGGATACTCGAGGCCACCTGCGGCCCGTGCATCGGCAACGGCCAGTCGCCCCCGTCCGGCGGCGTTTCTCTCCGCACCTTCAACAGGAACTTCGAGGGCAGGTCCGGCACCAAGGACGGCAAGGTCTACCTCTGCAGCCCCGAGGTGGCCGTGGCAGCGGCGGTATACGGCGTAATAACAGACCCGAGAAAGCTCGGCAAGTTCCCCAAGGTAAAGGCCCCGGCCAAATTCCTCATAGACGATTCAATGGTGATACCGCCTGCAAAGGACCCGAATAAGGTCGCGGTCTCCAGGGGGCCGAACATAAAGGAGCTCCCCAAGCAGGCCGCCCTGCCTGAATCCCTGAAGGGCAGGGTCCTTATCAAGCTCGGCGACAACATAACGACCGACCACATAACCCCTGCCGGCACGTGGCTCAAGTACCGCTCCAACGTGCCCAAGTACTCGGAGAGCGTCTTTTCGCAGATAGACGCCAGGTTCCACGAGAAGGCCAAGGCCGCCGGAGGCGGGTTCGTGCTGGGCGGCGAGAACTACGGCCAGGGCTCGTCGCGCGAGCACGCGGCCCTCTGCCCCATGTACCTCGGGATAAAGGCGATAATAGCCAAGAGCTTCGCGAGGATACACAAGGACAACCTCGTGAACTTCGGTATACTCCCCCTTACCTTCGAGAACGCGGCGGACTATGATTCCATAGAAGACGGCGACGAGCTGGAGCTGCCGGGCCTCCGTCAGGCGCTCACCGCAGGAGAGACGGTAACGCTCAAGAACGTCACCAAGGGCAGGGAGTACAAGCTGAGGCACGGCTATTCGCCGAGGCAGATAGAGACCATACTCGCGGGCGGCACGCTCAACTACACGACCGCTGCCAGGGCGTAGGCGGGTTTCAAAAAGAAGTCAGGCCCGCAGAAGGCTTGAGACGAGGCCCTCTTCCAAAAGGAAGGGGGCCTCGTTTTTTGAGGAGAACGGCGCTTCGAAGAGTAGAGGCGCGGGCGAGAGCCTCTCTATTGCGGCCCGGTTGTGGGCGCGGCTCAAGTCGCCTCCGGGAGGTTCGGTGTTGTTGAGGATAATCCCGGCCACTTTAATGCCCATGCTCTCGGCGCACCTGAGCGTAAGGAGCGTATGGTTGATAGTGCCGAGGCGGTTGGCCGTGACAATGACGGCAGGAAGGCCGAGGTCGAGGGCGAGGTCGGCCATGCACTTATCTCCGGCTACCGGCGTAAGCAGGCCCCCGGCCCCTTCGACCAGCATGGCATCGTGATTGCTCGAAAGCTCTTCGAAGCAGTATTTTATCTTTTCAAAGTCGATGGTTACGCCTGAAAGCTCAGAAGCGGTAAGAGGCGCAAGCGGCGGCGCGAACCTGTAAGGGTTTATGAGGTCGAGTTCGGCATCCGTGCCGGAGGCCTCAACGAGCATCAAGGCGTCCATCGGGAGAAGCCTTCCGTCCCCTTCAGGGCAGCCGGTCTCGACCGGCTTCATGACCCCGGTCTTCAAGCCGGCTGCCCTGAATGCCCTTGCGAGAATGCAGGCGGCCTCGGTCTTGCCCACGCCCGTGTCTGTCCCTGTCAGGAAAAAGGAGCGTTTCAAGAACAGCCCTCCGTTACGTCCCGTATCCCCTGATAGGCCGCTTCGACTATCTTTTTTATCTCCTCCCCGGTCGCGCTCAAGGGAGGCATTATGACGACGACGTCCCCGAGCGGCCGGAGTATGACCCCGTAGTCGCGCGCGCGGAGGCAAGCCCGGTAGCCCGCCCGCTCGCCGGCTGGATAGGCCTTTTTCGTCCCCTTGTCCTTCACGAGCTCTATTCCCGCAACGAGCCCTATCTGCCTTACCTCGCCGACATGCGGCAGTTCTTCAAACTTCTCAAGTAACTCATTGAAAATTTTTATTTTCGGGGCGAGTTTTTGCAGCACCTTTTCTTTTTCAAAGATATCAAGGTTAGCGATGGCGGCGGCGCATGCGAGCGGGTTTCCGGTATAGGTATGGCCGTGGAAGAAGCTCTTGTACTCCTCGTATCTCCCGAGAAAGGCCTTGTAGACCTTATCGGTAGTGAGGGTGGCCGCAAGGGGCAGGTAGCCGCCGGTGAGGCCCTTTGCAAGGCACAGGAAGTCGGGCGCGACCTTTTCGGCCTCGCACGCGAACATCCGGCCTGTCCTCCCGAAGCCGGTCGCGACCTCGTCAGCTATGAGGAGGACGCCGTATTTCCTCGTAAGCCTCCGCACCTCTTTCAGGAACCCGGGGGGCGAGACGACCATCCCGGCCGCGCCCTGAAGGAGCGGTTCGATTATGCACGCGGCGATCTCCTTGTGGCGCTTCTTCAATACCTCCTCGAAGGCGTTGAGGCAGGCGGTCTTGCAGTCCGGAAAGGCCTTCCCGGACTTTACAGGGCACCTGTAGCAGTACGGGTACGGCGCCCGGAAGGGCCTGAAAAGGAGCGGCCTGTATTTTTTTACGAATATGTCTATCTCGCCCACGCTCATGGAGCCGAATGTATCACCGTGGTAGGCCCCGGTGAAGGAGACGAACCGTTTCTTGCCGGGCTTTCCTGTTTCTTCCCAGTACTGGAAGGCCATCTTCAGGGCTATCTCGACCGCGGTCGAGCCGTTGTCCGAGTAAAATACCTTTGTAAGCCCCTTTGGCGCGACCTCCACGAGCCTTTGGGCAAGCTCTACGGAGGGTACGTTGGCAAGGCCCAGGAGAGTTGAGTGCGCGATGCGTCCGAGCTGGTCCCTTATCGCCCTGTCCAGCTCCCTTTTCCTGTGGCCGTGGACGTTGACCCACAGGGACGAGACCCCGTCCAGGTAGCGCCTGCCTTCGGTGTCGATGAGGTAGCTTCCGCTCCCCCGTTTTATTACGAGCGGGTCAGTGGCCTCCCACTCGCGCATCTGCGTGAACGGGTGCCAGACGTGCTTTTTGTCGAGCCGGACGAGCCGGGCTGTTTTTCTGTTCATGGTATTCTCTTCCTTGCCGTGACGGTTATGAGGCCGTAGCTTGCAGTAACGCCCGAACCCCCGGACGGGAACCTCCGCGCGTAGGCGGCCCCGGCTTCCCTGAGCTCCCTTCCGGGCGCAAGCCCCTTGCCGCGTTCAAGCGGAGGGGAGGCGCCGATGCGCTTAAGCCTCCTTAGGAGGTCGAAAAGGTCCTTGTAGTCCTTTTTGACAATTCTTTTGTCCGCGCTTATATATTCGAAACCCGCCTTCTCCAATCCGTCGAGGACTTCATCCGAATCCCTGAACTCAAGGCCCCGGTACCATGGATAACACTCCCTCAACTCAACCAACGTCTCAGGCCCGAGCGTCGAAAAGGCGAAGGGCCCGCCCGGCCTGAGCACGCGATTGGCCTCTGCCAGCGCAGAGGAGAGGTCCCCGGCCCACTGGTATGTCAGGCTCGATGCCGCGCAATCGAAGGACGAATCCCTGAACGGAAGGGCCTCGCAGTCCGCACCGGCAAGGCCGTAAAGACCCCAACCGAGCTTCCCTCCCGCCATGCGGAGCATGGGGAAGGCAAGGTCGCACCCGTAGACCCGGGCTTCCGGAAGAGACGAGAGCACAAGCCCTGCGAGCGAGCCGGTGCCGCAGCCGATGTCGAGGACGGACATGCCCCTGCCGGTCGCGCCTTCAGGAAGGAGCCCCCTCAGTGCGTCTGACACCTCCCTTGCGACTTCGTACTGGAAGTCCGCAAACGAGTCGTAGGTGGCGGCCGCCCGCGAAAAGGACCTCTTTACTGCCGATTTGTCGAAACAGGCATTGAGCATCGAGCGCCTACTTTAATGAAGATATGAACTCTTTTGAGACTGCCGCGAACAAGTCCGGCCTGGTCAGGAACGGGGCGTGCCCGGCCCCTTTGAGTATTTCGAGCCTGGCGTCCTTTATATTCCCGGCCATGTACGCCGCGGCCCCGGCAGGGCATACGGTATCCATCTCGCCTTGTACGAGGAGCACCGGCACGTCAATCTCCCTAAGCCCGTCCCGGAGGTCCGCCGCATAGAGGGCCTCAAGCGCCATCGTTATCTCATCGTACCTGAAGGACGGGAAGCAGCCCGGCACAGGGCCCTCGCAGGAAACAGGCCCCGGGTATCTGTATCTTTCCAAAAAGGCCGATGCTCCGGGCGATGACGATTCCTCCTCCGAAAAATTCAGCCTGTAAAACCTCTCGACCGTCGAGGCCGGGTCCTTCTTCATGTCCATTATCATGCGTCTCACGAGCGCCCTGGACTGGCCCCAGGGGAAGTCTTCCCTTGCAACGAAGCACGGGGTGGAGCCGACGAGTATAAGGGCGCGGAACCGCTCCTTGAGGGCGGGGTAAGCCGCCATAAGTACCTCCGAGCCCAGTGACCACCCCAGGCCGATTGCGTCTTTAACGCCTTTCGTCCCCTCCGAGAGTTCCCGGATTGCCGGTGTAAGGCCAGGCTCGTCCCAAGCCCCTTGTCCGCCGTGGCCCGGCAGGTCTACCATTACATGTCGGCCCCCGAGCCTTTCTGCAGCGCCGTCCCAGACACGGCTGTCGGTCGCCCACCCGTGGACGAACACAAATCGGCCCTCAGACACCAAGGGCCTCCCCCAACGCGGAAAGCGCGAAATCGACATCTTCAGCAGAGTGCGACGCGGACAGGGTCACCCTTAAGCGCGATGTCCCTTCCGGCACGGTCGGCGGCCTGACGGCCTGGATGAAGACCCCCTTTTCAAGGAGCTTCTCCGACGCTTCCACCGCCTTTCTGGCGGGACCCACTACGATCGGCACAATGGGCGTTTCGCTCCCCGACGCATAGAGCCCGGCCTTTGAAAGTCCCTCCCTGAGCCTCGTCGTATTCTCCCGGAGCCTTTGTCTGAGCACCGGCTCGTTTTCAACGATATCGAATGCCTTCATTGCCGCTCCGCAGACCGAGGGCGGAAGCGCGGTCGTGTAGACGAACGCCCTTGCCTTCGAGACCAGCAGGTCTACTACGGCGCGGCTTCCGGTTACGAACGCGCCGAACGAGCCGAGCGCCTTCCCGAGCGTTCCCATTGCGATAATGGCCGGATGGCTTATGCCGAAATGCTCGAGGCCCCCGCGCCCTTTCGGGCCGAGTACGCCGGTTGCGTGTGCATCGTCCACCAGGAGCATCGCCCCGTACCTGTCGAGAAGGCCCGCAATGTCATTAAGGGGGGCTATTGTCCCGTCCATGCTGAAGACACTGTCGGTCACGATGAGCTTCCTTTTCGCCTTCGACGTCTTGAGGAGCTTTTCAAGCGCGCTTGCGTCCCCGGACGGGTATCTCCTTACCCTCGCGCGGCTCAGGACGCAGGCGTCCACGATGGATGCGTGATTAAGTTTATCCGAGAATACCTCGGAAGACCTGTCCAGAAGGGCGGAAATCACGCCGAGGTTCGCATTATAGCCGGAATTGAAGAGGAGCGCGGCCTCTGCCTCTTTGAACCGTCTTATCCTCTCTTCGAGCATCATATGGGGCTCCATTGTGCCTGATACGAGCCTCGATGCGCCGGCCCCGGCCCCCCATCTATGAACGGCCTCGGTCGCGGCCTCCTTCAGGAGGGGGTGGTTGGCAAGGCCCAGGTAGTCGTTCGAGCACATTATGAGCGCTTCCCTGCCGTTAACGATCGCCCTCGGCCCCTGCGGGCCCTGGACACGCTTGAGGCTCCGCAGTAAGCCGAGGGAATCGAGTTTCAGGAGCTCTTCATCTATGTATTCGAGCATGGGGTTCATGCGGGACTCGCGGGAGGTCTATCTGTAGCCACGGGGCTTGAGGCCCAGGTCCGAGAGCATCCTGAGGTCGTCTTCCGGGGGCCTTCCCGGGGTGGTGAGGTAGTTCCCTATCATCATGCCGTTCGCGCCTGCCGCGAATATGAGGGGCTGGAGGTCGCGGAGGTTCACCTGCCTGCCGCCGCAGATTATTACGTCCCTCGTAGGGAGCATGAGCCTCGCGAGCGCGATTATCCTCAGGCACTCCGTCGGCGCAAGGTAGTTTGCCCCTTCGAGCGGCGTGCCCGGCCTGGGGTTCAGGAAGTTTATCGGGACGGAATCGACCTCAAGCTCCCTCAGGGTCGAAAAGAGCTCTATCCTTGCGTCCCATCCCTCTCCAAGCCCGAATATGCCGCCGGAGCATACGTGGAACCCGAGCTCCTTGGCCGCCCTTACGACGGCCACGTCCTCTTCGTAGTCGTGCGTGGTGCAGACCTTCGGGAAAAAGCTCCGTCCGGTTTCCAGGTTGTGGTGGTAGCTCTCAAGTCCGCTCTCCTTCAATCTCTTGAGGGTATCTCTCGTAAGCATGCCGAGCGAGGCGCAGCTTTCAAGCTCCATGCCCTTCATGCCATCTATGGCTTCCGCGAGGGCGGAAAGGTCCTTTTCCTTCTCTATCCTCGTGCCGCTTGTGACTATCGAGAACTCGCGCGCCCCGGTCCTTGCCGCCTCTTTTGCAGCGCCGAGGATATCGGTAGACCCGGACATCGGGTATTCTGCTGCCCCGGTTGAGTACTTCACGGACTGGGAGCAGAAGGAGCAGTCCTCCCTGCAAAGGCCGCTCTTCGCGTTCACTATGGCGCAGAGGTTTACCTCGACCCCCTTGTGACGCCGCCTGACCTTTTCCGTAACGGCGAGAGCCTCGTAAATGGACTCGTCCGTGAGGTTTACAAACAGAACGGCCTCGCTTTCGGAGATTCCGTCTCCTGATAGGCCTTTTTCAAGGGCTGTCCTGAGTATGTTTTCCATCGTCTTTCCGGGGATTTGAAGTATGTTCCTCAGATTGAATGAATAGCACAGGGTCAAGGTATTGTCAACCTAAAGCTAAAAAGGGTTGACAATCGCTCGGGGCGGTGTGGTTTCTCCTTGAAGAGGCTTGAAAAGTGGTGCGGGCAGGGGCAGCGTCAGGTCATGGCATCTCGTCCAGGTCCGTGAGGGTCACCGACGATTCCACGCCGAGTTTTTTGGAGAGGGAGCGGATGCGGCCCTTGAGCTTTTTCTGGGCGGACCTAGAGGGGCAGTATGCTTCTATGGTCAAGGCAAAGAGCATCCCGCCTGAATCGGTCTTCGACTCCATGCAGGTGATCGGCGCTCCTGAGCCCTCGAGGAGCTGCGAGAGCCTGTATAGCGCGTCTGGCCTGTTAGGGCCGTGCAGTATTATATGCACGTTGCCGAAATCGCGGCCTTTTTCAATTTCAAGCTCGCGTGATTTCACGGTAAGGAGGCCTGTTACCCTGTTGACCGCCTCAACGAAGGTCCTCCGGTCCTTTCCGAGTACTTCCAGTACGGCGGCGAAATAGCCGTCAAAGGACGAGACAATGGAATCCCCGACCAGGCAGCCGCCTTCCATGAGCGAGCAGAGAAGTTCCGTGAGTTTTCCGTCCTTTGGACCCGCAGCCAAGAGCGCGTATCGTTTCATAGCGCCTTCCTTTCTCTTGTAAAGATGCCTGGTGCGGGGTCAGGCTGGATTTGGTGAGTTTTAAAAATAAACTGTTTATGGCGGGCCGGGCTTTTTGCTTTTTTTTAAACCTCTCCTTTCTTTTAGCGATTTCTTGCCGTTCCTTCTGTGACCCAGGTCACATCGGAGTTGTCCTCTCGCGGCTTTTAATGTTAAACACCCTTAATTCCGTTCCTTTTTCCCTTTTCCCGCCATCCGCTCGGCGATTTCCCTTTCATAGCCCCTTTCGTTAGGCCGGTAGTAGGTCCTGTCCTTGAGGGACTCGGGCAGATATACCTGCTCGACTTCCGCGTCCTTGAAGCTGTGCGGGTACTTGTAGCCCTTCCCGTAGCCGAGGCCCTTCATGAGGCTGGTGGGAGCGTTCCTTATGTGGAGCGGCACCGGCAGGGCCCCGTGCTTTTTTACGTCCCCGGCAGCATCGAGATAGGCGAGGTAGGAGGCGTTGGATTTGGGCGCTGTCGCGAGGTAGGCCACTCCGTGCGCGAGCGGTATCCAGCCCTCGGGCATGCCCACGAAGTCGACCGCGTCCTTTACGTCTATCGCCACCCTCAGGGCAGAGGGGTCGGCGTTCCCGACGTCCTCTGAGGCGAATATGACCATGCGCCTCGCTATGAAGAGGGGGTCTTCGCCTGCCTCCACCATCCTGGCGAGCCAGTATATGGCCGCGTGCGGGTCGCTCCCGCGCATCGATTTTATGAATGCCGAGACGACGTTGTAGTGCTCCTCCCCGCCCTTGTCGTAGAGTATGGCCTTCCTCTGAACGGCCTCTTCTGCGGTTTTGAGGCTTATGCGCCTTGCCCCGCCGGGGTCCGGCTCGGCAAGCATGTACGCGGCCTCGAGCGCGTTAAGCGCGCTCCGCGCGTCTCCTGCGGATATGCCGGCCAGGAAATCAACGACCCCGTCCTCAAGCTCGGCCATGAATTTGCCGAGCCCGCGTTCCTTGTCCATCATGGCGCGCCCGAGTATCTCTTTTAACGACTCAGGTGAGAGTGGTTCGAGCACCAGCACCTTGCACCTCGAAAGGAGCGGCGCGTTCACCTCGAAAGATGGGTTCTCGGTGGTCGCGCCTATGAGCGTTATGGTGCCGTCCTCCACGCTATGGAGGAACGCGTCCTGCTGGGCCTTGTTGAACCTGTGTATCTCGTCCACGAAAAGGACGGTCTTTTTGCCGCGCCGGAGGTTCTCCCTGGCCGCCTTAATTACCTCTCTTATCTCCTTTACGCCCGAGAGGACAGCCGAGAACTCCAGAAATTCCGACTTCGAAGCCTCTGCCGCTATCCTGGCGATCGTGGTCTTCCCTGTGCCCGGCGGCCCCCAGAGTATTAGGGACGGGAGTTCCCCCTTCCTTATCACCCTGTCCAGGAGCTTCCCGTCTCCGAGGAGGTGCTCCTGCCCGATAAACCCGGAAAGGTCTTTTGGCCGCATCCTCTCGGCCAGAGGTGCGGGGTCGGGCCCGTCCCGGCCTTCATTGAAAAGATCGAGTTCCATATGATAATGTTCTCCTTTATCCGAAATTTTACTATAAGCCGGAGGGAAATGGAAGGAACGGGCAGGGCGCCCCTTAACCGTTGACAGCGCCCGGCCTATGGGATAGCATATCCGCCGGAATCGATGGCTGCCGAAAACTCTTTGGGAGATTTTTTGCGGAAAGTTTTCCCCGAGCTTTTTCGCGGCACGGGCAAGGGAGCGGATGCGGACAGCGATTTTCGGTGGCACGTTCAATCCCATACACCTGGGGCACCTGAGGATAGCCGAGGAGGCGAGGGAGGCCCTTTCGTTCGGGCGCGTGGTGTTCGTGCCGACGCATGTGACCCCGCACAAGCTCGGCGAATCGCTTACGCCCCCGGAGGCGCGCTACGAGCTTGTAAGGCGCGCAATCGAGTGCAACCCCGGCTTCGAGATATCGGACATCGAGATAAGGCGGGGGGGCAGGTCCTTTACGGTCGATACCGTGAGGGAGTTTAAGAGCGAACGGCCCGAATCGCCCGTAAGCCTCCTCATAGGGAACGACTCGTTCAACGAGATAACCTCATGGCATGAATACGAGGAACTCCTCGGCCTCTCATGCCTCATAGTGGTGCCGAGGCCCGGCCACCCGGTCAAAAAGCCCGCGGAGGTGTTGCCGGTTGAAGTGGCCCGGAAGTTCTGGTATGATTCGGAAACCGGTGCTTACGTCAATTCCGCCGGGATATCTATCACTTACCTGAATACGACTCTTATGGACATATCCTCTTCGTCCATAAGGGAGAAGGTGCAGAGGGGCCTCTCGATAAGGTATCTCGTTCCGGAGAGCATCCGTACGCTCATAGAGGAGCAGGAGCTTTATAAGTAGCCACGCGGCCTGCCGCCCGCAAGGGAAACAACATACCCAAGGAGCTCTCAACTGGAACCAAAGAGGAAGGCGATCGAGATCGCAAGGCTCGCCCTCGACAAGAAGGCGGAGAAGGTAGTCATTCTGAACATCAAGAAGCTCTCCACCGTCTCGGACTATCTCGTGATCTGCAGCGCGGAATCCGAGAGGCAGGTCCAGGCGATTGCAACGTCCATAGAGGAGGGGCTCCGGAAACAGGGCGAGCGGCCCCTGGGCGCCGAGGGCGCCGCCGAAGGCAGGTGGGCGCTCATGGACTATAACGACGTGGTGGTCCATGTGTTCCTCGAGCCTGTAAGGACCTTCTACGACCTCGAAGGGCTGTGGGCAGAGGCGCCGGTTACGGAGGTCGCGGACAAGTCGAAGCGCTCCGGCCCTGCAAGACCCGGCGCAAAGGCCGGCAAAAAGGGTGCCGGGAAAAAGGGCGGGTAGGCCGGTGGCGCCTTGAAGATAGTTTTCATCTCAGTGGGACGGATGAAAAACGAGGGCCTGAGGGAGGCCGCCTCGGAATATCTGAAGAGGATACGGAGGTACGCGCCAGTCGAGGCGGTCGAGGTAAAGGACGAGAAGGCCCCGGCCAGGGCGCCCAGAGAGGACGTCGCAAGGGGCGAGGGGCAGAGGATAATGGCGAAACTCATGCCTGGCGACCATGTCGTCTCGCTCGCCGACGCGGGAACAAACATGACGTCCGCGGGCTTATCCGGGTTCCTCTCGGGCATCATGGCCTCGGGCAAAAAAAGGCTCGTCTTCATCGTGGGAGGCTCGTGGGGCCTCCACAAGGACGTATACGACAGGTCCGACATGGTGCTTTCCCTTTCGGCCATGACCCTCCCCCACGACCTCGCGAGGCTCGTCCTCTACGAGCAGGTATACAGGGGCTTCACCATAATGCGGAACGAACCATACTCGCACTGAAAAGAGAAGGAAGCGGCCCGGCTGATGTACACAAAGGTACTCCTCGCAGTCATCATACTCGTCCTGGGGGCGTTTTTCTACCTCCACACAAAGAACCCCGGCGTCGTCACGTTCGTCGTGACGAGCGAGTACACCTACGCGCTCCCGGCGACCCTCCTCGTCTTTTCCGGCTTCGTTGCCGGAGTCGTGCTGGCGGTCCTCAATTCGCTCGTGGCCGACGCCAGGAGGGCTCTCAAGGAGATGAGGGAGCGGAGGGAGAAAAAGCTCCTTATCCAGGCCGACGAGAATTACAGGAAGGGGGTGGAGCTCCTTGTAAAGGGCGACACCGTCTCCGCAAGGGAGCTCCTCGAAAAGTCCCACGCCGCAAAGCCGAACGAGACGGGGACGATCATCAGCCTCGCCGAGACATACATGAGGGAGGACAGGCCCAGGGAGGCGGTCAAGGTCCTTGAGAGGGGTTTCCTCGACAACTCTTCGTCCATAGGCGTGCTGAGCTCCCTTGCCCGGTGCGCGACCGAGTCCGGAGACGCCCAGAGGGCGGCAAAGGCCCTCGAAGAGGTGGTGAGGCTCGACCCGGGCAACCTCTACGCCCTCAGGAAATTGAGGGACTTGAGGGTCAAGGAGAGCCAGTGGGTTGAAGCGGCGGAACTGCAAAAGAGGGTCCTGGATTCCGAAAGGAACGAGGAGCTCAAGAAGAAGGAGAGGAAGCTCCTTACCGGGCTCCTCTATGAGTCCGCATGCCTGTCGACGGGCGAGGGCAGGCTTACGGAGGCGCTCGTCAGGGTAAAAGAGGCGTTGAAGATCGACGACAGGTTCCTCCCCGGGCACATCCTCTTAGGCGAGGTGCTCGACAGGCAGGGGAGCTCTTCGAGCGCCGCCAAGGTGTGGGAGAAGGCGCTCGCCAGGTTCGCTGCCCCAGAGCCTCTCATCCTCAAGCTCGAAGACCTGTGCATAAGGGAATCGGCCCCGGAGAGGATACTCGAAAGGTACAACAAGGAGATACTCACGAACCCGAACGGGCTCAACATGAGGCTCCTCCTTGCCCGCCTGTACCTGAGGCTCGAGATGGTGGACAACGCCATAGAGGAGCTCGAAAGGCTGCAGAACGAGGGCGAGGAAGGGTTCTACCATTCCGTGCTCCTCGGCGAGGCCTATCTCAGGCGGAAGCAGGGAGGCAGGGCGGCGCACCTTTTCCACAGGGCGCTCGGTCTCGACAGGGAGTACAGCCCCAGCTTCAGGTGCTCCGGCTGCGGCTCGGACGTGGTCTCATGGAAGGCCAGGTGCCCCTCTTGCGGAGAGTGGGATACACTTGTAATGAGGGGGGTGGAGTCCCAGCACAGGGCCCCGGCGCTTAGAAAGCTCTTCTGAGCCGTTTGTAAGCCGCGTAAAGACCTTCACCTGCCGTCTTCCGGGCGGCAGGTAAGGGCGTCATGCCGTCCGACCGGTGTTCTCTCTCATACCTCCCCTCTAAAAACCGCAGGAGAACTGGATTTGAAGAAAGTCTGCCTGATCGTGCTCGACGGATGGGGCGTAAACCCCGATAACGACTCGAACGCCATTCTCCTGGCCTCGACCCCCAATTACGACCGCCTGGTCCGGGAATACCCGGTTTCCACCATAGACACCTCGGGCCTTTCCGTGGGGCTGCCGGAGGGGCAGATGGGCAATTCCGAGGTCGGCCACCTCACAATGGGCGCCGGCAGGGTCGTATACCAGGACCTCGTCAGGATATCGAAATCCATAAAGGAAGGGGAACTGGAGTCGCGTCCGCTGCTCGAGGAGGTCGCAGGCGAGATAAAGGAAAAAGGCCGTGCGATTCACCTTATTGGCCTGCTCTCGGACGGCGGGGTGCACAGCCATATCGAGCACCTCTTCGGCCTCCTTGACATCTTCAAGAGAAAAGGCGTTGAGAGGATTTTCATACACGCGATGCTCGACGGCAGGGACACTCCGCCTTCAAGCGGCGCCGGGTACATGGAAGCGCTCCTTTCGTTTCTGGCCCGGAGCAATTCCCCGGCCAGGGTTGCGACCGTCTGCGGCAGGTATTACGCCATGGACAGGGACAACAGGTGGGAGCGCGTAAAAAAGGCTTACGACGCGATGGCCGGCGGTACCGGTGCAACTGCCGAAGGCCCGCTCGATGCAGTAAGGGCGGCTTACGAAAGGGGTGAAACTGACGAGTTCGTCCGGCCAACGGTCATCGTAAGCGGGGGCAATCCGGTGGCCCGGGTCTCTGACGGGGACGCCGTCCTCTTTTTCAACTTCAGGTCGGACAGGGCGAGGGAGATAACAAGGGCCTTTGTCGACGAGGGGTTTACGGCCTTCGAGAGGACAGCGAGGCCCGCGCTTTCGAGCTTCGTCTGCATGGCGGAGTACGACCCGAGGCTCGGGCTCCCGGTGCTTTTCAAGCCGCAGGCGCTGCGGAACATACTAGCGGAAGTCCTCTCGGCCAGGGGAGTGAGGCAGTTCAGGGTCTCGGAGACGGAGAAGTACGCCCACGTGACATTCTTCTTCAACGGCGGCAGGGAGGAGCCTTTCGAGGGGGAGGAGAGGCTCCTCGTCCCGTCGGTGCAGGACGTGCCGACTTACGACAAGAAGCCCGAGATGCGGGCCCTCGAGATAGCCGAGGCCGCGGCCAGGAAGCTTGGCGACAGCCGATACTCGTTCATGCTCATGAACTTCGCCAACTGCGACATGGTCGGCCATACCGGAGTGCTCGATGCCGCTGTAAGGGCCTGCGAGGCGGTGGACAAGGCACTCGGGGTCGTGACCGGGGCGGCCCTCGAAAACGGCTGGTCGGTCCTGATAACCGCTGACCACGGGAACGCCGAGCAGATGAAGGACCCTTCGAGCGGAGGGGCGCACACGGCCCACACTACGAACCTTGCGCCGTTCATCCTCGTAGACCCGGACATGAAAGGCGCGAAGCTCAGGGACGGAGGGCTCGACGGCATCGCGCCGACGGTCTTGAAGCTCATGGGAATCGAGCAGCCGCCGGAGATGACCGGCAAGGCTTTTTTTTGACGCAGGGCTTCAAAAAAGGTTGCGCCGCGGCGCAACCTGCAAAACACGTTAAATACACAGAACGACCGGCTGATTTCCGTTCTCTACCGGCAGGTCAGCCCACCCTTCTTATGCCCGCGTGGTAGCAGCACTGCAGGCTCTCGATATTGTTGTCAAAGGTCCTGCGTCCCGCGTACCTGAATTCTATCCTGATGAACGAGATGCCCCCCGGGATGGTGGAGTTCATCTCCTCGACCACACGCCCCTGGCCCCACTCCGGGTGCCTCAGGTGGACGACGGTTTCCCCCACTGAAAGGTAGAGTCTCCTTCTCTCTTCGCGCATACTTGATTTTCCGATTTCTGGCCGGCCCCGTCAAGGGAAACCCGCGCAGGTACTGGGGAAATCGCGTGCGGAACGCGTCTTTTCCACATGTGCGCGGGGCGGGCCTGCGCCCTTGAAACCGCGGCCCCGGTATGAGATGATATGCGGGAATTCCCAGGGGAGGCGACTATGCCGCAGAAGGGTTCATACAGCTATCTCACCTGCCCTATGTGCGACGTGGAGATACCTATGGCAGGGGATGAAAAGGTCGGCGAGAGCGTCTATTGCCCGTACTGCCAGACCCCGCTCGCGCTCCGGAAAGAGAGAAAGACCGACGAGCTTTATTTGGAGGAGGACTTCTGAGCGCAGGCTGCTCAAAAAGCCCAATCTGCGTTGTCGTCTTCAAAATTCGTCATTGCGGCGTACAATGAAAGTACGCCTCATTCCTCATTTTTCGACTCTTAGCATCTTTGAGCTTTTTGAGCAGCCTGAACGTGCCTTGAGTGAGTCAGTAACCTGCTAGATATCCAGCACGGCCACAGCCCTCCAGCCGTTTTCGTCCTTCTCAAGGCTGAACATGTGGAGGGTCACTGCCTTTACGTCGGCGCCGAGGGGGTGCTTCGCGGGGTCGAGCTCCTCTCCTGAAAGCTCGGCCTCGAGGCTTAAGCCGTCCGCGCCCTCCTTTATATCCATGCTTTCCACGCGCACAAGGAGCTTCTTCGCGTCCTTCAGGTACACAAGCTCGTTCAGGAAATCGTAGAGGAGCATGTCGCGGTCCCGGTTTTCGAGCTTCACGCTCACGCGCTCCTTCTTTTCTATCCTTTCAGGCTCGTCTATCATTACGTTGAGCGTAGCCTCGGCTGCCGAGGCGAAGACCTCTTCGAGGCTTTTACCTGTCGCCTCGAACGCGACGTCGGCGGTGGCTATCTCGTCAAGGTAGCGGTACGGCATCCCATTTCTTCCTTGCGCCGGTTCCTGCGGCTAGCCCTTTATGTTCCCTATCGGGATTAGCCGGAGTACGCGCTTGCTGAGCCCTGCGGACTCGGTCGCCTCTACCACCTCGTCCACCTTCTTGTAGGCCGCCCCCGCCTCCTCTGCGAGCCCTCCCCAGGTCACGCTCCTCACGTATATCCCGCGCGCCTCCATCTCGTGCTGGAGCTTCGAGCCCCTGTACATGCGTTTTGCGTGGTGCCGGCTCATGGTCCTGCCGCTCCCGTGAGCGGTGGTGTAGAAGGCCTCCTTGCCCGTTCCGAGCCCCGCGAGGAGATAGGAGCCCGTCTCCATGCTCCCGCCTATTATGACTGGCTGGCCTGTCTGCATGTATTTCTCGGGAAGGCCCTTCATGCCGGGCGGGAAGGCCCTTGTGGCGCCCTTCCTGTGGACGAGGAGCTCCGTCTCCTTCCCGTTAACCGTGTGCCGCTCTACCTTGGCCGTATTGTGGGTGACGTCGTATACCATCCTTATGCCGAGGTCCTCGGGCGGCCTTCCGAATACGGCGGAGAAGACCTCGCGTATCCTGTGGAGTATGACCTGCCTGTTGACGAAGGCCATGTTGGCGGCGCACTTCATGGCCTTCCAGTAGTCCTGTCCCTCTCGCGAGCTGAATGGCGCGGAGGCGAGCTCCCTGTCGAGCACCTTTATCCCGTACTTCGGCTCCATGACCTTGAGGAAGGACTGGAGGTAGTCTGTCGCAACCTGGTGGCCGAAGCCGCGGCTCCCGCAGTGGAACATTATCGCCACCTGGTCCGGGAGAGTGAAACCGAAGGCCCTGGCCGTCTCCTCGTCAAATACGTTCTCCGGTCTTGCCACCTGTATCTCGCAGTAGTGGTTGCCGCTCCCGAGCGTGCCCACCTGGTCGAACCCGCGCTCTATGGCCTTTTCGCTCACCTTCGACGAGTCCGCCCCCTCGAAGCAGCCCCGCTCCTCGGTAAGCTCGATGTCCTCGGGCCAGGCATAGCCTTTCCTCAAGCACCAGCGGGAGCCCTCCTCCAGCGCCTCCCTGAACTCATGTCGGTCGAGCCGCAGTAAGCCGGTCGAGCCGACACCTGACGGTATCCTGTAAAAGAGCGCGTCCACGAGCTCCTTGATGCGCGGCTTCACTTCCCCGAGGGTGAGGTCCGTGACCGCGAGCCTCATGCCGCAGTTTATGTCGAACCCTATGCCGCCTGGCGAGATGACGCCTTTACCGGTGTCCATGGCGGCCACGCCGCCTATGGGGAAGCCGTAGCCCCAGTGCCCGTCCGGCATGCAGCAGGCGTATTTCACGATGCCCGGCAGGCAGGCGACGTTCGTCACCTGGTTGAAGACCCCTTCGTCCATCTCCTCGACGAGCTTTTCGGTCGCGTATATGCGGGCCGGGACGAGCATCCCGTCCTTGTAGCTCCTGGGGAGCTCCCATATCGTCTCCGAGACCCTCCTGAGGGCTGAAGGCTTTGGCATTTTTGCGGTTCTCCCGTGGAATGGTGCGCTGTCTTCGGCGCACGGGGTTGTTCGTATAATCATTACTTTACCAGAAAAATGCAAGCGCGTTCTTGCGTGGCGGGAGCTGGTCCTTGCGCTTCTTGACAAGCCCGCCGGCGGGTTCATAATCAAAATATGAACGGTTTACGCGGCCGCAAGCACTAAGGTTCCGCCGCATGGTTCGAAAGCTTCGCACAAGGGAGGTGCAAGATGAAAAAGAGCAGCATATATGCGGCCGTATTGGCATTGATTTCGGCCGCTTTCATATCAACTGCGTACGCCCAGTACAGGGTCCCGCTCGAAGGGGCCTTCCAGTTCCCGGACGCCGAAGGCACGGTAGCTGTTCAGGAATATCCGTCAGGTATAGCCCAGGAGGAGGTCGCGGTCGAAGTAAGGGGCCTCCGGCCTAATTCGGTATACACGGCGTGGCTGGCGGACGGGCCTGAAAGGATGCAGGGCCTCGGCGTTGACGATTACTCTTTCCGAACGGACGCGTCCGGGAACGGCAGGTTCGTAGCCGCCGTGCCGGAGGGCGAACTTAACAGGTGGGACACGATAGAGATAGCCTATCACCCCACCGGCGACCCGACTGACCTTGAAAACGCTGAAATAGCCTTGAGGGGCGAACTGGACCCGTTTGGCTAGGGAGCGCAACCGTTGCGGTTATCCAAGGGCCTCGGCTCGAGCCGGAGGCCCTTTTGATTTTACAGGGCAGCAGCCAAGAGAGGTAAACGATGAAATACCGTCTTCTGTTGATAGCCATAGCGGCAGTCTTCTTCGGCACCGCCGCCGTATCGGGCTCGTCCTCCAGGGTCGACCTCATCGGCGAGGTATGGGACAGCGCCGCAGGCGAAGCCGTGATAACGGACGTAGAGAACGACGAAAAGGAGATTAGGGTCGAAGCGAGCGGGCTCCAGCCCAACTCCGTATACTCCATATGGCTCATCGATGATACACCCATGCTCGGTGAACTCGGGATAGGCTCCGGCGACCTGACGTTCGAGACCGATTCCGAAGGGAACGGCTCCTATACCGTAAGGCTCCCGTCCAGGCAGTTCAAGGACTGGGACAAGATAGAGATACTGCACCATCCTAACAACGATACCGAGGACCTGGCCGGGGCCGAGCTCGCGCTGCTGGGCGACCTTTGGGGATAGGAGAATGAGCGAAATGAACGCATTGAGGACGCTTGCTGGACTGTTGCTGGCAGCGGCAGTGTTTTTCGCGGTCGCGCCGGCTTACGCCGATACGGAGAGCATGGAGATGGAGAGCTTCCTCTGGGAGGACTCAAGGGCCGAGGTCGAGGTGACGGACGCTGCCGAAGGCGAAAAGGAGATAACCATCCGGGCTGAAAACCTCATGCCCGACTCCATGTACACCGTTTGGCTGGTGAACGAGGAGCAGGGCGGGGCGGCCATGGTCAACCCGATGGAGCACGGTTTCATGACCGATTCCGAAGGTAACGGGGCCTTCAACGTAGTCGTACCCGAAGAGGAGCTGCAAAACTGGGACAGGATCGAGGTCGCCTGGCACCCGGAAGGCGCCCCGACCGCCGAGGGGATGCAGACCGCCTTCGCTGCAGGCCTCAACGACATAGGGTAGAAGCTGAGTGGATT
>DIDN01000047.1 GCA_002418185.1 Deltaproteobacteria bacterium UBA5799 | reverse complement strand
ACTCCTTGCATCTTGAGCTTTTTCAGCAGCCTGTGCGTGAGTTTTGAGTTCCCGGACGTGATTGCCCCATCGGGCTAACATTTTTACCCGCCGAGCTCGTACCTGAGCAGCCCTACTCCGAGTATGGCGGCGGTCTCGGTCCGTAGAATCCTCTTCCCGAGGCTTGCCTGCACGAACCCCTCTTTCCTTGCAATAGCCGCCTCTTCTTCGGTAAAGCCCCCTTCAGGCCCCACCAGAATGGCCGCGCTTTCAATTGGCCCCTGCGCCTCCCTGAGAATGGATTTAATCTCCTTGAGGCCGGGAGCTTCAAGGAGCATTATCTTAAGCCCCGCGCCTCCTGCCTCCCGGAGGGCGTCCGTGAAAAGGGAGCAGGGAAGGAGCCTCGGTATGTCCGGTCTACGCGATTGTCTGGCAGCCTTGAGGGCCGTTTTCTGCCAGTTATGGGACCTCTTCTGCCTTGAGTCGAGCTCCTCGACGGATATGGATTTTTCCGACTTGAAAGGGAGTATGGCGGTAACCCCGAGCTCGGTCGTCTTCTGTATTATGGTCTCCAGGCGCCCTCTCTCGGGCAGGGCCTGGAGGAGGAGCACTGCCGGGCCGGGCTCGTTTTTCCCCATCTCCTCGAAGACCGTAAGCTCGGCGCCTCCGGAGGACATGGCCAGAAGCCTTGCGCGTACGAGCTTGCCTTGACCGTCCAGGAGCGTGAAGGCCTCGCCCGGCCTGGGCTCCCATGAAAGGAGCCGCCCGGTATTTTCAGGGTCGAGCGTAAAGGCGTCCCCTGGCAGTAGGGCCCTTTCGGTTCTAATCTCTCCGAGGCCGGAAAACACCAGAATCTCCTTGTTGAAGCAGGATGAAGTAGTATAATCTTACACCATCGCCCGGGGGGTTTGAAAGGGCGCTGTTGCGATTGTCTGGCGGGTTAATCCAGGCCGAGAGACCTCGAGATGGCCAGTATGCGGGATTTAATGTCGTCCTTTTCGGAGAGCCTGGAGAGGATTTCGACCGAGGCCGCCGGGTCGAACCCGGCCCGCTTCATGATGGAGACGGCGCTTGCGTCCGCCTCCATCTCCCGTTCAAGCGGGGTATCGGCACCTGCGAGCGCCGGAGACTGGTCCCCGGCGATTATGTGAGAGGCCTCGTGGGCGATGATGAAGGCCACCTCGTCGTCCGTCATGGCGGAAGAGACCAGCCCGGCAGATAGGACGATCGTCCCGTCAGGCAAGACAAAGGCGCTCATGGAGGCGTCGTCGCTCAGGACAACCCTCGGGAACAGGCCGGTTACAGCCTCGATCCTTGTGATTACGCCATCTATCCTCGCACCCGGCCTCGCACCCGGCGTTTCCCCGGCGTATGCCCCGGAAAAGGGCGCGGCAGCCGCGACGAAAGACGTAATGAGAACCGACAGGATGATTTTTTTAAGGGAAATACGCATCAACTGAGCATTTTACCACGGCACGGGTCCGGATTCAATGGCAAACTACGCGAAAAATATAATGTTTCAGGGTACTTCCTCCCATGTGGGGAAAAGCGTCCTTTCGGCTTCGCTCTTGAGGGCACTGAAGGACAGGGGCTTTAGCGTAGCCCCTTTCAAGGCGCAGAACATGGCCCTCAATTCGGCGGTCGCCGTCGAGGGAGGCGAGATAGGCAGGGCGCAGGCCTTTCAGGCCGAGGCCGCGGGCCTCAAGCCCTCCATCCACATGAACCCGGTGCTCCTTAAGCCCACGGGGGATTCCATGTCCCAGGTCATCATACACGGGAAGGCAATCGGCATGATGACGGCAGTCGAGTACCACGCTTTCAAGAAAGAGGCCCTGAGCCATGTGCTGGAGAGTTATGAAAGGCTCGCCCGGGCTTACGACGTTATCGTCATCGAAGGGGCCGGGAGCCCGGCGGAGGTGAACCTCCGTGAAAACGACATAGCCAATATGGGCATTGCCGGGGCGGTCGAAAGCCCGGTCGTCCTCATAGGCGACATAGACAGGGGAGGGGTCTTCGCCGCTCTCGTCGGCACGCTCGATCTCCTTGCAACAGAAGAGAGGGAGAGAATAAAGGGGCTCATAATAAACAAGTTCCGGGGGGACGTGAGCCTACTTCTGCCCGGCCTCGAATTTCTGGAAGCCAGGACCGGAAAGGACGTCCTGGGTGTGGTGCCGAGTTTCTCGGGCCTCCTCATACCAGACGAGGACAGCGTTTCCCTTGACGACGCCGAAAGGAGGGGGGCCGGGGCCGGACTGAAAGTGGCGGTCGTGAAGCTCCCGCGCATATCGAACTTCACCGACTTCGACCCGTTCAGGGGAGACCCGGGCATAGAGATCGCGTTTATAAGCTCGCCTGATGAAATGTCCGGGGCAGCCCTCGTCATAATACCGGGGACCAAGAGCACGATCGCAGACCTCATGTGGATGAAATCGAGGGGCTTCGGCCCGGCCATAAGGGCGCACGTCGAAAGGGGCGGCATGGTCGCGGGCATCTGCGGGGGCTTCCAGATGCTCGGGACCGCCGTAAAGGACCCGCAGGGCATCGAGTCCTCCCCGGGGGAGGCCGAGGGCTTCGGACTCGTGGACGCAGTGACCGTCCTCGGCAGGGAGAAAAAGACCTTCGAGGTCTCGGCTGTGGCAAGGCTCATGGGCAAGGACTACGAGGTAAGGGGCTACGAGATACACATGGGAGAGACTATCGTAAAAGGAACCCCTTTCTCCAGGATACTCGATCGGAACGGAAAGACGTGCTATTCCCCGGACGGGGCGGCTTCCCCGGACGGCATGGTGTGGGGCACATATGTCCACGGTATATTCGACAACGACGTGTTCAGGCAGGCCGTAGTATCCGCGCTCACCGGCGGGAAGGGCTGGGAGGTGGCGAAGTTCGAAACGGGGCGCGAGGGCGCGCTTGGCTCCCTTGCGTCGATATTCGAGGAGAGCGTGGACATGGAAAAGGTCCTGCGGATTATCGGGGTATGACCGGCGTTCAAGCTGCGCTTGAAGGCGCGCTGGGTGCCGTACCCCTTTCGGCCCTCGCGCTCCTCGCGGCCCTTGTTATCGACCTCATGGCAGGCGACCCGGAGAGGGCCCCTCACCCGGTAAGGTGGATCGGAAGGCTTGCGGCCTTTCTTGAGCCCGCAATAAGAAAGGCCCTGCCGCAGGGGAGCGGGTGGGAGAGGCTCGGCGGTGTGCTCCTCTGGATATTCGTAGCCGGAGGCACGTACGCGGCGGCGGCCCTTGCCATCCATTATTCGAGCTTGTATTCGACCGCGCTTTCCTTTGTGCTCTCGGTCTTCCTGATATGGGCCGGGCTATCCATCAAATCTCTCGGGGACGAGGCGCTGGCGGTCGTAGGCGCGCTCGGGCAGGGGCTGGACGAGGGGAGGAAGCGGCTTGGCCGCATTGTCGGCAGGGATACCGGAAATCTCAAGGAGGAAGAGGTCCTGAAGGCCGCTGTCGAGACAGTTGCCGAGAACACCTCCGACGGCGTAATAGCCCCGCTCTTTTTCCTCTTGCTCGGCGGCCCGGCTCTGATGCTGGCCTATAAGGCCGTCAATACGCTCGATTCCATGGTGGGCTACCGGAACGATAGGTACAGGGACTTCGGCTGGTTTTCGGCGAGGATGGACGATGCGGCGAATTTCGTGCCCGCGAGGCTCTCGGGCGCGCTCATCGTCACAGCCTCTTTCATTTTAGGATATAATTGGATGAAGTCCGCGGCCATACTGGCGAGAGACGGGCGGAACCACACGAGCCCGAATTCCGGCGTGCCGGAGGCCGCGATGGCAGGGGCGCTGGGAGTGAAGCTCGGCGGAGGGTCGTTCTACGGCGGCGTATTCTCGGAAAAGCCCTGGATCGGCGACCATGAGAGGGGCTTCGACACCGGAACGGTTACAGCCTCGGTAAAGATGATGCGGGCCGCCGGCCTCATCATGGCCGTGGCCGCAATGGGTGTAATGCTCTTTTGCGGATGATTCTCGACCGCTTTCGCGGGCAAAAAAAGGAGACCGATGCTTAACGCGCTCCGGTTCATCTTCCTCATGAGCGTCGTGACATGGGTGGGGATGATAATCTTCTATACGCTCTTCGTCACCCCGAGCATATTCAGGGCGCTGCCCAGGGAGCTGGCAGGCGAAGTAGTATCTCACATATTCCCCAGGTACTGGGGCATCGGCTATGTCGCGGCGATACTTTCCCTTGCATCGCTCATCGCCATGTCCTTTATCGAGAAGGTCTTCCCAATGGCCCGGATTCTCGTCCTCGCCCTCATGACTGCGCTCACCTTCTACTCCGGGCTTGTCGTTGCTCCCGAGGCCCAGGCGATAAAGGCCCAGATGAAGGTGGTGGAGGACCCGCAGAGGCTCGAAGAGCTCGGTGGTGAATTCAGGAGCGTGCACAGGACGAGCTTCGCCCTGAACCTGGTGGTCATGTCAGCCGGCATCGTCCTCGTGTTCCTTATTTCAAGGAGCCTCAGGCTGTAAACAGCCGCGCCGTAAGACCTGCTGAAAAAACATCAACAGGAGGCGACATGGACAAGGTCTACAAGAAGATAGAGATTGTCGGCGTCTCGTCCAAGAGCTTCGAGGACGCGGTTACGAGCGCGATAGAGAAGGCCTCGAAGACCCTGCACGGCCTTGCGTGGTTCGAGGTGGTCGAGCAGCACGGCAGGATATCCGAAGACAAGATAGCCGAGTTCCAGGCTGTGGTAAAGGTGGCATTCAAGCTCGACCACTAAAGAGGGGGCAGGCCGTACGGGATGACTGGCGGCGGGGACATATCGTTCTTCTTCAAGCCGGAAAGCGTGGCGGTTGTAGGCGCCTCGCCCGAGCCGGGGAAGATATCGAATATAATACTCGGGAACCTCGCCGGCGCGGGCTTCGGGAAGAGACTGGTCCCCGTGAACCCGGGTCAGGCCTCTGTAATGGGGCTCGAATGCCTGCCATCTCTCGAAGAGTCGCCGGAGGTGATAGACATCGCCGTCTTCGCCATACCCGCCGGGCTCGTACCCGGCGCGTTGAAACGCGCGGAAGGCAAGGTCCGGGGGGCGGTAATCGTGAGCGGCGGCTTCGGCGAGGCCGGTGAAAGGGGAAAGCTCCTTGAAAAGGAGGTCCTGGACACGGCGCGAAAGGCCGGGGTGCGCGTAATCGGGCCCAACTGCCTGGGCATCTATGACGCGGTCTCGAAGGTGGATACCTTCTTCATACCCGTCGACAGGGCGGGCAGGCCGGGCAGGGGCGGCCTCTCCATCCTTTCCCAGAGCGGCTCGTTCGCCGCGGTAGCAATGGACGAGCTCGCCGCGGAAGGCATCGGCGTTGCCAGGATAGTAAGCTACGGGAACGCCGTCGACGTCAACGAGTCAGACTGCCTCGAGTTCCTTGCCTCCGACCCGGAGACCAGCGCCGTCGTCATTTACATGGAATCCGTGGCGGACGGCAGGAGGTTCGTCGAGGCCGCATCCCGGTGCTCCTCGGAAAAGCCGGTCATGGCCGTGAAGGTCGGGAAGTTCGGCGCCGGAGCCGCCGCTGCCCGCTCCCACACCGGAGCGATCGCGGGAAGGTACGAGATATACAGGGCCGCCTTCAGGAAGGCCGGCGTTACCGAGCTTGACGGCTACGAGGAGTTCCAGGCCGCCTGCAAGGCCTTCGGGCTCCAGGGGAGGGCCGGAGGCAAAAGGGTCATGATAATAACCGACGGCGGCGGCATGGGCGTGGGCATTGCCGACGCCTGCCACGCGCTGGGGCTCGAGGCCGCGCCGCTCCCGGATGAGCTCGAAAAAGAGCTCAGGGCCGTTTTCCCGCCCTACTTCTCCATATCGAACCCGCTTGACCTTACCGGGAGCGCCACCGACGAGTCCTTCGCCATGTCGGTGCAGAAGACCATGTCAGGCGGGCATTACGACATCGCCATAGTCGCCGCGCTCTGGGGCCCGCCGGCCCTTACCGACAGCCTTCCCGGGATGCTCGCACAGAAGCCGGGTTTTTCCGAGAAGCCCATTATCGTCTGCACGCCGGGGGGAGAGTATTCGAGGTCGCGGCTCAGGCTCTTCAGAGAGGCTGGGCTCCCGGTCTTTACGACCCCGGAAGGGGCGGTGCGCGCTGCGGCCGTCCTCGCAGGGGGAAGGCGGAGGCGCTGATGGCGGAAAAGGCCGCGATAGAGAAGATAGTGAAAGAGGCCATGAGCCTGGGAAGAAAGGCGCTCGTGGAGCCCGAGGCCAAGGCCGTCATAAACCTCGCCTCAATACTTGTACCCAGGCACAGGGTGGTGAAGGACATGGCCGGCGCGTTCGAGGCGGCTTCCGACATAGGCTATCCGGTCGCGTTAAAGCTCGTCTCGCCCGACATGCTGCATAAGAGCGACATAGGAGGGGTGGCCCTCGGGATAAAGGACTCGAAGGAGCTTGAGGCGAGCTGGTCGAGGATGGTATTGAGCGCGGCTCACGAGGCCCCGGCCGCGGTTATAGAAGGCTTCATCGTCGAGGAGATGGCAGGCAGGGGCACGGAGGTCATAGTGGGCGGGATAAGGGACGCGCAGTTCGGCCCTGCCGTGATGTTCGGCCTCGGCGGGGTGGCGGTGGAGCTCTTGAAGGACGTATCCTTCAGGCTCGCCCCGGTTTCGAGGGAGGAGGCGCTTGGGATGATATCCGAGGTGAAGAGCTTTCCGCTCCTTACCGGCTTCAGGGGCGGAAAACCCAGGGACCTGGACGCCGTAGCGGAAACGATTATCAAGGTCGGCAGGATAATGGACGAGGTGAGCGCCATAAAAGAGCTTGAGATAAACCCCCTTGTGGTGTATGAGAGAGGGGCCCTGGCCGTTGACGCCAGGGCAGTGCTTGGATAACAGGCCTCTCAAAAAGCCCGCTTCAAGGCGTCGTCTTCAGAATTGGACACTCCGGCGTACAATATGCATTCATAATCGAAGCCGCAGAAGCGGCAAAGGGCGGTATTCCCGGTCATCTTGAAAAATATGTTCGAGGTCTGGTTCGTTGGCAAAGGACATGCACGGTGGAGACATCTGGAAGGCTGCGAGAGAGATCTCAAAGCCGCTTGATGAGATAATCGATTTCAGCGCGAGCATAAACCCGCTCGGCCCGCCTCAGGCGGCCGTAAGGGCGATGGAGGAAGGGCTCAGGCTCGTTCCCCCCTACCCTGACCCTTCTGCTGGCGCGCTCAGGGAGGCGCTCGCACTTCACCACGGCATATCTTCGGACAATATCCTCCCGGCAAACGGCTCGACCGAGCTTATATACCTCATCCCCGGAATCATGAAGCCGGGGAGGGCGCTCATCATTGAGCCAGCCTTCAGCGAATACAAAAAGGCCCTCGCAATTGCAGGGTGGAAGGCCGAGAGCCTTGCCCTTGATAAGGAGGACGGGTTCAGGCTCGACCTCAAGAAGCTCGAAAAAAAGCTCTCAAAGGGCTTCGGCCTGGTCTTCATGGCAAACCCCGCGAACCCGACGGGCGTACTCTATTCCGAAGAGGATGCGATCGCGTTTTTGGGGCTCGCGCGCTCAAGCGGAGCAACGGCAGTCCTTGACGAAGCCTTCATAGACTTCTCGGGCGGCAGCGTCATTGGAGAGGCGGCAAGGGCTGGCGGAGCGATTGTGCTCCGTTCCATGACCAAGTTCTACGCGCTCGCGGGCCTGAGGCTCGGGTACGCCGTGGCTGAAAGGAAGCTCCTTTCGAGGCTTGAAAGGCTCAAGCCTCCCTGGTCGGTGAATACGCTCTCGATGGTCGCAGGGGCCGCCTGCCTCTCGGACGGGCGATACAGGGAGCGGACGGCAGAATGGCTTTCGATCGAAAGGGACGCGCTCTCGGAAGGCATTGCGTCCGTAAAGGGGCTCACGCCTTTCCCGTCGTCTGCCAACTACCTGATGGTAAGGATGTCGGGGCCGCGCCTCGATGCAGGGGCGCTGGCTTCAAGGCTCCTTCAAAAAGGGATCCTCATACGTGACTTGAGCGCCTTTACGGGACTCGGCCCGGGATTTTTCAGGGTGGCTGTGCTCGGGAAAGAGAGTAACCTGCTCCTCGTCGATTGCCTTAGAGAGGCGCTCGGACATAGCCGCGCAAAAAAGGTGGATAAAAGAAAGAGGGGCGAACGGACAACGTGAGAAGTCTTTTCATTACGTAAGAGAGTCTTTGGTCCCCTCTTTTCTTAAGAGGGGCCAGGGGAGATTAGATTTCAAAAAAGAACTCTTTTTTCGTTGCCATTCCGAGGGGGCGAGGGATACGGGGTGAGCGCTGTTCGCGCCATTCTTTCTCGTGTCGTCATCGCGAGGGACACTGGTCCCGAAGCGATCTCATGCATTCCAGCTTGTCGTTTGGGATTGAAGCGGGGCTAAATCGGCTTGCAGTGCTTCCTAAAGGCTCACCTTCACGACCGTCTTTACGTTCCCGCGCACATTGAAGTCGGCGACTACGTCGAGCTTCCTGGGGGAGAGCAGTTTTTTCAAGTCGTCGAAGACGAGGTTTGTTGCGGCCTCGTGGGAGATGGCCCTGTCGCGGAAGGAGTTCAAATAGAGCTTCAGCGACTTGAGCTCGACTACCTTGCCGTCCGGCACATAGGCTATGTTTATCGTGGCGAAGTCTGGGTATCCGGAGCGCGGGCACACGCAGGTGAACTCAGGGTAGCTTATCTCTATCGTATAGTCCCTGTCCGGGTTGGCGTTGTCCCAGGCCTCCAGCTTCGCTTCCTCTATGGCCTTTGCGCCGTATTTCTTGTCCGTCATTCTTTGCGGCCTTTCGTCCTGAACCCCTCGCGAGGCGGGCTTATGCATCCATATTAGCAAAATCCCGGGAAAAATAAAGTCGTTTTGAGGGCGCCCGTTCTTATGGGTTGACAGAACGCCCTGTTTTTGTGCTTAATGAGAGTGCGGTCATTTCGGCTGCTGCTTCGGGCAAGGTTTCCCGGCTGGGGTCTCGGGGACGAAAAGACTTGCCTGTCGCATTTTCAGGGAACGTTTTCGAGGAAATGGATTTTGCCTTGACAAAAAGCCGCCCTTTTTGTATTCTCAAAAGATTCGGTTTTACGCGCCTGTAGCTCAGTGGATAG
>DIDN01000153.1 GCA_002418185.1 Deltaproteobacteria bacterium UBA5799 | reverse complement strand
AAAAAGCTCAAGATGCAAGGAGTCGAAAAATGAGGAATGAGGCGTACTTTATTTGTACGCCGGAATGTCCGATTTTGAAAACGACGCAGCAGAGCGGGCTTTTTTAAGCACCCTGTCAGGTGAAGCGCGAGAGGAAGTCTATGTTGGTGTTGCCTGCTATGAAGTCGTGGTCCCTCATTATCCTCAGGTGGAGCGGTATGTTGGTCTTTATGCCGCCTATCTGGAACTCCTCGAGCGCCCGGGTCATCCGGGCGACGGCCTCCTCCCTGGTGTCGGCGTGGACGATGAGCTTGGCAAGGAGGTTGTCGTAGTACGGAGTCACGTTGTAGCCGCAGTATATGGCGCTATCGACCCTTACCCCGAGTCCGCCGGGAATGACGAGCTCGGTTATCCTGCCCGGGCACGGCATGAAGGTCTTCGGGTCCTCCGCGTTTATGCGGCACTCTATGGAGTGCCCCTTCATCATGATGTTCCTCTGCTTCAGGCGGAGCTTGTCGCCGAGCGCTATCCTTATCTGCGACTTCACGAGGTCCACCCCGGTGACCATCTCCGTAACCGGGTGCTCGACCTGGACCCTCGTGTTCATCTCCATGAAATAGAAGTTTTTGTTCTTGTCGACGAGGTATTCGACCGTGCCTACGTTCGAGTAGCCGATTCCCTTGGCGAGCTTCACCGCCGACTCGCCCATCTTGTGCCTGAGCCTCGCATCGACCGCCGGCGACGGGCATTCCTCCAGTATCTTCTGGTGCCTCCTCTGGATGGAGCACTCCCTCTCCCCGAGGTGTATTACGTTGCCGTGCTCGTCGGCCATGACCTGTATCTCTATGTGGCGGGGTAGCTCGCAGAACCTCTCTATGAAGACCTCGCCGTCGCCGAAGGCTGCCACGGCCTCGGACTTTGCGGTGTTGAAGGCGCTCGCGAGGCTCGCCTGGGTGTGCACGAGCTTCATGCCCCTTCCGCCCCCGCCGGAGGCGGCCTTTATGAGGACCGGGAACCCTATCTTCTTCGAGACCTCGAGGGCCTCCTTCTCGTCCGAGAGCCCGCGGTTGCTCCACGGAAGTACAGGCACCTTAAGGTCCTCGGCGAGGCGCTTGGCCTGGACCTTGTTCCCCATGAGGCGCATGGTGTTCGAGGCGGGGCCTATGAACTTTATCCCGCACTTTTCGCACGCCTCGGCAAAGCCGGCGTTCTCGGCAAGGAAGCCGTACCCTGGGTGCACGGCCTCTGCGTCGGCCACCTCCATAGCGCTTATGAGCGAGGTGATGTTAAGGTAGCTGTCCTTGCTCTTTGCCGGGCCTATGCAGATAGCCCCGTCGGCAAGCCTCGTGTGCAGGGCCTCCCTGTCGGCCTCGGAGTAGACCGCCAGCGTCTTTATCCCCATCTCGCGGCAGGCCCTGATAATCCTGACCGCAATTTCACCCCTGTTGGCTATAAGTATCTTGTTGAACATCCGTTACCTTATTGGTTTTCCTAAGTGGTTTTCCCTTCGGCGGGCCGCGCCGAGGAGCGCGGGGCGGCGTTATTTCGAGACCTCTATGTGGAAGAGCGGCTCGCCGTACTCCACCGGCTGCCCGTTCTCGACGAGTATCGAGACGACCTTGCCGTTGAAGTCGCTCTCGACCTCGTTCATGAGCTTCATCGCCTCTATGATGCAGAGCGTCTGGGCCTTCTTCACGACAGACCCGACCTCGATGAAAGGCGACGCCTCGGGCGAGGGAGACCTGTAAAAAGTGCCGACCATAGGCGAGGTGACGACCTTTATGTTGTCGGGCTTCGCCTTTTCGGCTTCTTCCTTTGCCGGCTCCTTTTGGGGCGCGGTTGACGGCGCCGCCTCCGGCGCGGAAACCTCCTTCAGCGGGTGCGCTGCATGGGCGCCCCCCCTCTTGAGCCTCACCTTCCCGTCCGGCCCTTCGAGCTCGAACTCGACGATGTCCGTTTCCCTCAGGAACTTGTAGATGGCCTTTATGTCCTTTATGTCCATTGGTCCTCCTAAAACTCTTCCTAAGCTTTCGGCTTCAAGATGCGCTTGCCTTCGCCAATCGGCCTTCAGAGCTCGGTCAGTTCCCTTGCGGTCCGCGTAAGGAGCTCGCATCCGCCTTTCGTAACGAGCGCCATGTCTTCGATCCTAACGCCCCCGGAGCCGGGAAGATATATGCCAGGCTCGACCGTCACGACCATCCCTTCCTCGAGTATATCCTCGGAAATCGGGCCGAGGGAGGGCCGCTCGTGGATGTCGAGCCCGACGCCGTGTCCTGTCCCGTGGCCGAAGAACTTCCCGTACCCGGCCTTATCTATGAGCTTCCTCGCTGCGCCGTCCACCTCGGACGACCTGGCCCCGGGCCTTACGGCGTCCAATGCGGCTGCCTGGGCGTCCTTTACGATGCCGTATATCTCCCTCAGCCGGGGCTTGGGCCTACCGACGGCGAAAGTGCGGGTCTCGTCGGAATTATACCCGTCCTTCAGGACGCCCATGTCAACGACGACGAGTTCGCCTTTTTTCATCCGCTTCGCCGAGGCCCTGCCGTGCGGGAGTGAACCGCGCTCTCCCGAGGCGATTATCGTGTCAAAGGCCATTGCCTCGGCCCCTTTTCTCCGCAGGTCCACCTCTATGGAAAAGGCGGCGTCAGCTTCGACTTCGCCCGGCCTGATGACCCGGGCGGCCTTCCTGAACCCTGCGTCGAGTAGGGCTGCCGAGACCCTGATCCTCTTGACCTCGAAGGCGTCTTTTCTTTCCCTCAGGCGCTCGACAAGGCCGTCGGCGGGCCTGAGCCTTACCTTCGGGAGCGCCCTTCTGAACTTCCTGTACGAGGCGTAGTTGAGGTTCGTGGCCTCGAACCCGAGGGCCTTTATCCGCTTCTCAAGAACCAGCGCCGCTATCTCTTCCAGCGCCTTCCTGAATATCCTCTTCTTGAAGCCCTTGACCTCTTCCCCGGCCTGGGCCGCGTACCTGGGGTCGGTCAGAAAAAAGGCCTCGTCGTGCGTAACGACTATGAATGCGTTCGAACCGGTGAACCCGGAGAGGTACCTCGCGTTCCTCAAGTCGCTTACGAGGAGAGCGTCGAACTCTCCGAGAAGCGCCCTCAGGCCCCTCAGCCTTCCCCTGTAGTCCGCTTCCCTTCCATCCCCCAAGATTGCCGCCCTCAGCGAAGCTCCTCGGAAGCCGTAAGGGCCGCCTTCCTGAGAAGATACCTCGCCTTTCCGATATTGGAGTTGCCGGCGAGGACGAACGCTATATAGTAGTCTTCCGACGCCATCCTCAGGAGTATGTCCACCGAGGCCGTAGAGACCATGACCTCCTGGACGCTCCCGAGGTTCAGGAGGTCGGAGGCCTTCCCTATCTCTTCCACGACCTTGCCGTACTCCACCCCGACGGTCTCGACGTCGTACCCGCCCGGGGTTATATGCTGCTCGACGGATATGCCGTCCCTGCCCATGAGGGTCGCGGCAACGCCGCCGTCTATGCTTTCGACCAGTTCCTTCAATATGCCCTTGAAAGGCATCTTTCCCGACCTCTCAGTTCTCGTCCCTGGCGGGCTTTTTTCTCCCGCGTCCGGCGGCAAGGGCCTTGAGCCGCTCTATCCTGAAGCCAAGTGACTGGTCCCAGGGGTTTGTGTCGGCCAGTATCTTGTATACCATCAGGGCGTCTTCGTAAAGCCCCTGCTTTTCCAGGACCTCGGCCATGGTCGCTGTAAAGAAGATATCGTCTCCGGCCTTTATGTTCCTCATCCTTTTCGGCCCCGGTTTAATGACCTAAATTATTAAAGAAACGGCGGCAAGTCAAGCTAAAAAGGGGCACGTCCATGCCGTCAGGCGCGCGCATAAGACTCAAGAAAACCGAGGATATCCTTTTCCGCGACCTCCCGGAGCGCCACCTTACCGATCTCCGTAGCCAGAACGAACCTTATCCTCTTGCCGACCACCTTCTTGTCGAGCCTCATGGCTTCGAGGAAGTCCCCGGCAGGTATCGCCGGGGGCGAAAACGGGATGCCGAGGGCCTTCAGGAGGCCCTCCAGTCTCGGGGCGCATTCGGCGGAAAGGCCGAGCCGCCCGGAGAGGCGGGCCGCCATCAGCATGCCGATGGCAACGGCCTCCCCGTGCCTGTATGCTCCGTACCCTGAGAGCGCCTCTATGGCGTGTCCGAAGGTATGGCCGAAGTTCAGGATGGACCGGAGTCCCTCCTCCTTCTCGTCGAGTCCCACGACCTCGGCCTTTATCCCGCAGGAGGCCTCTATAGCCTTCTCTATCTCCGGGCCCGTCGCCAGGAGCCTGGAGGCGTTCTCCTCGAGGTACGCGAAAAAGCCTGCGTCCCATATGACCCCGTACTTCACGACCTCGGCAAGACCAGCCTTCATCTCCCTCTCGGGAAGGGTCTTGAGCACGTCGGGGTCTATGAATACCGCCCTGGGCTGATAAAACGCGCCGATAAGGTTCTTTCCCCTCGGGTGGTTTACCGCGGTCTTTCCTCCCACGGAGCTGTCGACCTGCGAGAGGAGCGTCGTGGGGACCTGGATGTAAGGCACGCCCCTCAGGTATGTCGCGGCCACGAACCCGGCCATGTCCCCTATGACCCCGCCCCCGAGCGCAATTATGGGGGAAGACCTCTCGAAGCGCTCCGCGATGAGCGCGTCGTATACCTTCGAGGCCTCCTCAAGGCTCTTGTACTCCTCCCCGTCCGGCAGGGTGATCAGAAACGGGCTGAGCCCCGCCGAGGAAAGGCTTTCGACGACCGTTCCGCCGTAAAGCTCCCCTACCGTGGGGTTCGTTACTACGGCCGCCCTGCCCTTGAGTCCGAGGCCGCTCACGAGCCGTCCGATGTCTTTGAGGACGCCCCTCTCGACACGGATATCATAAGACCTTTCCTTCAGCTCTACCCTTATCCTGCCCATTTGCCGCCTTGCAAAGCCGTATTGATATTCAAGATGCAAATTCAAATAATACCCGGCTACTCATGCGCCGCGCACGCGCCTTTCGATTACGTCCACGACGTCTTCCGCGCTCCCTGCGGTCGTGTCCACCTCGATGTCGCAGTCCCTGTAAGCAGGCTCCCTCTCGCGGAGGAGCTTGAGAGCGGCCTCCCGCCTCTCGCCTGCAGGAAGGAGGGGCCTGTCGTCCCTGTCGCCGACCCTCTTCATTATCTCGTCGACGGATGCGGTAAGGCAGACGAGCGTGCCGAAGCTCCTGAAAAGCGCCCTGTTCGCCGGGTCCACGACCGCCCCGCCGCCGGTCGAAAGCACGATGGCCTTGCCGAAATCCCCTGAAACGAGCCTCTTTATCACGCCGGACTCGATTGCCCTGAAACGGGCCTCTCCCTCTTCCCTGAAGATATCGGAAATCGACATGCCCGCCTCGTTCTCGATAAGCTCGTCCATGTCCACGAACCTCAAGCCGAGCCTCCTGGCAAGGAGCCTCCCGACGGTCGTCTTCCCGGTTCCCATGAAACCCGCAAGCACTATGTTCACTTATCCGACCGTCCTTAAGGAGGTGTTTGCGAATCCCTACCTGTCATAAGTCCCCTGGCTCCCGTGCCCTCCGAGCAGAGCGGCTCAATAAGCGGCAATGTCCTTAAGGTAGCCGTTGTAGTTGCGCGATATCTCCTTCACCGAATCGCCGCCGAACTTTTCAAGAAAGGCGTTGGCCAGCTCGAAAGCGACTACCGATTCGGCTATGACCGCCGCCGCAGGGACCGCGGTCACGTCAGACCTCTCAACACTTGCCTTGAAGGTCTTTTTCGTGCCGATGTCCACAGACCGAAGCGGCTTGTAAAGCGTCGGTATGGGCTTCATGGCGGCCCTGAGGACTATCATTTCACCGTTCGACATGCCCCCTTCAATGCCGCCAGCGTTGTTGGTCTTTCTCAGGAACCTCGGAGGGCGCGGCCACCACTTCCCTGCCGCGCCCCCGCTCCTGTACGATATCTCGTCATGCACCTCCGAGCCGGGGAGCCTTGCCGCGCCGAAACCCAGGCCGACCTCCACGCCCTTTATGGCCTGTATGGACATGAGCGCGAACGAGAGCCTCGCGTCCAACTTCCTGTCCCAGTGCACGTGGCTTCCGAGCCCGGGCGGCACCCCGGTCGCCGCCACCTCGAACGCCCCGCCGAGGCTGTCCCCGTCCTCCTTCGCCCTGTCTATGCGGGCTACCATTGCCCTTCCGGCCTTTTCATCGGGGCACCGGACCGCAGACGCCTCTGCCAGCCTGAAAAGGGCCTCTGCCCCTCCCCTTCCGCCGGTGACAGCGCTCCCTGCCCTTACCCCTCCGAGCTCGGTCACCCAGCTGAAGACCCTTATGCCGAACTCGTCCAGGAGCCTCTTCGCGAGCGCGCCGGACGCCACCCTCATCGCAGTCTCCCGCGCGCTGGAGCGCTCGAGCACGTTCCGGAGGTCCCTGTGCCCGTACTTCAAGCCCCCCGTGAGGTCCGCGTGCCCGGGCCTCGGCCTCGTTACGGCCCTGTCGGAGGAGGCGCTCTCGGGCGACATTGTCCCCTGCCAGTTCTCCCAGTCGCGGTTCCTTATCTTGAGGGTCACCGGCGAGCCGAGCGTAAGCCCGCCCCTTACGCCGGAGGTTATCTCCACGAGGTCGGACTCTATTTTCATCCTGCCGCCCCTGCCGTATCCGGACTGCCGCCTCCTCAGGTCCGCGTCGATATCCCCCGGCGAGACCTTGAGGCCTGCCGGCATGCCCTCCACTATGGCCGTAAGCTCCGGGCCGTGCGACTCTCCGGCGGTAAGGTATCTGAGCATTTTCTCAAGCCCCCTTCAGTAGGATGCCGAAAAAGTCCATCCGGCCTTTTTCAGCCACGACTTGGCCGAAGTGAATTCGTCCAGGTCTTACAAATTGCTCGACTTGGATAGTCTCGCAATTCGGCAATCCGTCCAGGACTCGCTTAACAGGTTGCTTTTTCGGCAACCTGTTAGACCTGCACCGGGGCGCGTCTCCTCGCCCGCAATCCATTATTTATATAACGTTTCAGGCCTCCCATAAATAAAAAAATGCACCCCGGAGGGTGCATTTTTCATTAACGCTTGAAAACCCGGCTTAGCCTATGGTCTTCTCCTTCAACACCTTGGGCGTTATGAAGATCAGGAGCTCCGTCTGCGTGTCCGCAATCGACTTCGCCTTGAAGAGCCAGCCGATGACCGGGATGTCCATGAGGAACGGTATGCCGCGCTCGCTGTTGTTCTTGTCGGTTATCACTATGCCGCCTATGACGGTCGTCTCGCCGTCCTTGACGAGAACGTCTGTCGTGGCCTCCTTCTTGTTGATGGAAGGCTGGCCCCCTGCCGTCCTGAACGTGCCTATGGAGTTCCTTGACGCCTTGATCTTCATGAGGACGCTGCCGTCCGGGGTTATGTGGGGGGTCACCGTGAGGCTCAGGTTCGCGTCGATGAAGGTCGTGGCCGTGCCCGCCGCTGAAGTCGTCTCAAAGGGTATCGACTCGCCCTGCTCGATCTTGGCTTCCCTGTTGTCCAGGGTCGTGACCCTCGGCCTGGATATGGTCTTGAGCTGGCCCTGGCTCTCGCCGGCGGTAAGCCTCAGGTCGAGTATCAGCGGGTTCGCGCCCACCTTGCCGAACATGAAGCCGAACGCGCCGAGCGGCCCCGCGCTCCCGGTGGCCGGGAGGTTCACGGCGTAGTTGCTGACGCCGGGCCTCGCGGGCCAGTCCTTCTTTTCTATGGGGAAGGCCCCGCCTTCCTCGACTATCGCGACGAAGTTGCGGTCGGGCATAAGGGCGGCTGAACCGAAGCTCGTTGAGCTGCCGAGCGTATTGAACTGGTGCGTGTTCCCGGCCTGGTAGTCCACGCCCCACTGGATTCCGAGGTCCCGGGCGAAGCTCGAAGACGCCTCGACGATGCGGGCCTCGATAAGGACCTGCGGTATGGGGGTGTCGAGCTTTGCAACCACGCCCTTGGCCGCTTCGATGCCTTTCTTGATATCCCTGATGACCAGGGTGTTGGTCCGCTTGTCGGTCGTTACCTCGCCCCTGTCCGAGAGCACGCCCTTGACCTGGTCCTTGAGCTCGTCGGCGCTCGCGAAGTTGATGGCGACGAACTCTATCTCGAGGTCCTCGAGCTTCTCGCCGGCCTTTTTCGCGGCGAGCAGGGCCTCGTTCTCCTGCCTTATCCTCTGCGCCGGGGCGACCCTTATGACGTTCCCCTCCTGTACGCTGTCGAGGCCCTTGGACTTCATAATGATGTCGAAGGCCTGGTCCCACGGGACGTCCCTCAGGCGGAGGGAGATTGTCCCACTCACGTCGTCCGAGGCTATGATGTTCATGCCGCTCACTTCGGCAAGGAGACGGAGGACGTCCGCCACGTTGGCGTCCATCATATCGAGGTTCACCTTTTTGCCGTTGTAGCGCTTACCGGTTGCGAGCTCTGCGCGGGCCATGTCCGCGGCGGAGATCACCGGGGCCTTGGCTTCGTTGGCCGGGGCCGGAGCGGCAATCTCGGAGAAATCGACCACTATGGAATCACCGGCCTCCTGTATATTGTAGGCCGCCTTTTCCTTGAGCTTTACGAGCACCCGAACCGAGCTTGGGCTCAACGAGTCCTGGTAGGAGCTGACCGATGCTACCGGGGTCCGGAGCTTCGAGGCGTCGAGGGTCCTCACAAGCGCCTCCGGGATGGCCGCGCCCTTTATGTCAAGGGCTATCGTCCTTCCGTCCCTTGCTTCCTTTGCCCTGTACTCGAGCTTCGAGGAGCCTTCTATCGTAAGCCTGCCCTTGTCGCCGACCCTGGCGTAGTCGATCCTCTCGATACTCGCGCCCTTAAGCTCTTCCTTTGTCGAGACGGCCTTGTCGGACGCAGGCTCTATAACGGCCTCAGCCTCGGCAACCGCCGGGACCGGCTCTATTGCAGGTGATGGTGAAGCCGGTTCCTGGGGCTTCGCGGCCTCGGGCTCGCTCATGGTCTCTGCCGGTGCCTGGACAGCCGCAATAGCAGGGGCCGCCGCTTCCGGCTCTGCCGTAACTGCCGCAACCGGCGAAGCCGTGGACTCGAGCGCGCCAGGGCCCACCGTGAGGACTATCGCGCCGTCCTCGACCCTTATCGAATGCGGGGGGAGCTTTTCTCCCTTTGCGTCAAAGACAAGGCGGGCCTTGTCCGGGTAGCTTCCTATCCTTACGCCATTCACGTATTTGTCATCGAGGCTCCTGGCGTCCCTGCCAGTTGAGTTCCGCACGCCCCATACGTCGAGGACTATCCGGGCCGGCTTCGCAAGTACGAAAACGTTGTGGTTGCCGGCCAGGCCGTCGGTCAGGACCCTTATGACTGTATCCTCGCCCACCGAGGCGGCCTCAATGCCGGTTACCTTCGTGGCCTCCTTCGCAGCAGGCGCCGTCTCTTCGGCGCCCGCCTCAGGCTTTGCCTCCAGCGGCACGCTTTCAACGGCGGCTTCGGGCCCTGCCGGCGAGGCCTGCCCTTCGGCATCCTCGGGCGGCGCATCGGGGAGCGCCTCTTCGATTACGGCTTCAGCCGATGCGAGCTTGAGCGAACCGGCCTCAGCCTCGCTCCCCAATCTACTGAGGCTCACGAGGATGCTGTTCTCGCTGGACTTCACCTCGTGGTCCACGCCGTCCCTGAGCCCTATGACTATTCTCCCGATATCCATGTTCTCGCCGTACACTGCCGTGGATATCTCGCCGACGTAGTCGTTTTCGACCGAAAGGGCCTTCGGCACGCTCTCAAGGTCTGTCCCGGGCATGTCGACGATCAGCCTCGACGGAGAGGACAGTTTGAAGACCGTGAACCTAACGGGGCCTGTCGTCCCGATAAGCACCCTGTCCCCCTCGCCGACCACGTCGATGTATTCGACCGAGACGGCCGAGCCAAGGGGCGCGGCAGCCTCTCTGGCCTGGTCCGGGCCTGGCTGGACCTCCTTCGGGCCGGTCGAAGCGCAACCTGCCGCGGTCAGGGCGCCTCCGAGCATGATGCCCAGTAGGGCCTGCCTCAACCGAACATCTCTCAAACTCATAAAAACCTCCGTTTATGTTTCCCTTGGGAGCGGCTGTTTCCCGTCATTTCCGCCGGGCCGCAAAAGGCCCGGGTCTTTCCGTATGGGTTCCAACAACAAGACAAGTCAAAGGCCGGCATGCATCGCCCTGGCGAAAGGGGCCTATGACTGTTTTTCAGGCAGCCTCAGTTCGATGTCCTCGGAGGACCTCACCTTGCCATCGTCGTCCCTCGTGACCTCACGGACGACCACGGCTTTTGATGTGAACTTTACGACCCTGCCCTCCCTTGTCCCGAGCACGTCTCCCTTTCTGATAACGAACCGCTTCGTGTCCGGGGCCTGGATGAGCGCAAAGCCCTCGGAGTCGGCTGACCCCACGACTATGGCAACGAGCTTGAACGAGCCGAGTTCGCAGCACTCGAGCGGGCCCTTTATCTTGGCCGGGCCGTCCGCGCCCCTCGATACTATCAGGTAGCTCTGGAAAGGGTTCCTGTCGGAAGCTTCGCCGGTCTTCAGGCCGGCCGGCTCCGCGACCGGCTCCGCGGTCTTTTCGGCCTTTTTGACCGCAGGCCGCTCTAACTTCTCTTCCGCCGCATCGTCGGCCCTGTTGCATGAGGCCGCAAGGAGCGGCATGGATATCGCGAGCGCTATGAAAAGGGTCCTTGTCATCTTATTTTTTCCGCTCTCCTTCTTGCTCGACCTTCGCCGCGTCCTCCTCAGAGAGGAACCTGAACGTAGTGGCGACCAGGTCGGTCTTGAGGACCGGCACGCGGTTCTTGTGGCCCTGGGAGACTATCTCAAGGCTCCCCAGGTTCACTATCCTCGGGAGGCTTCCTATCTTCACGCTGAAATCGTAGAGGCTCTCGTACCTGCCCTCCACGGTCATATTGACCGGGACCTCGGCGTAAAAACCCTTCGAGACCTCCTTTTCGGGCTTGAAAAGCAAAATCTTGAGCCCGGCCTTCACGCCCGCCCCGCTTATGCCGTCTATGAGGTCGGGTATCTCCTTGGCGTTAGGGAGCTGTGCGACCGCGGCCTCGAGCTTCTCCTCCAGCTCCTCCTTCTCCCTGAGGAACTTGGGTATGTCCGCCGCGATATGCCTGCTCTCGTTGAGCTTCACGGCAAGCTCGGAAAGCTCCGTATCGAGCTCGGCCACCCTGGCGTATTTCGGGCCGGTGAGTAACCAGTAGAGGACGCCGGCCACGGCCAGGTTCACGGCCACGAGTATGAGTATCCTCTTCGGAAGAGGGAGCTTCAGTATGGAGTCGATGTTTATCTTCACCGGAAGGGCCATTATTTTTTCCCCTTTGCCGAGGTTTTCTTGCCCTTCGCGTTGGCCGGGAGCTCCCTCACTGGCCTTTCCCTTTCCAGGCGGATTATGAAGCTCACGACCTCGGCGCCGGACTCTTTTTCGGTCTCCCTCTTGGCGACCTCCAGCTCGACCTTGCCCATGTCGGCCTTTTCAAGGCCCCTCATGAACTCCGCGACCACCTCGTCGTCGGACGCGTAACCTTCTATCGTTATCTGGTAGTCCTTGTCCCTGAGCGTCTTTATCCAGGCCCTCTTGGGCACGGCCTCGCTCACGTTCCTCAGGAGCCTTGCCGGGCCCGTCCTGTCGGACTCGAGCTGGTTGATTATCCTGAGCTTCTCCTCGACTATCCTCTTCTGCTCCTTTATCTTCGAGAGCTCGCCTATCTTCTTGGTGAGGTCGTTCAGCTCCTGGTTGCCGGAGGCTATCTGCTCCTGCAGGCCGCGCGCCTCGGCGGCGGCGATCAGGTATACGGCGATCGAGACCGCCGCGACCAGAAAGGTGGCGAGCCCGGCCACCGTGAGCTGGAACCTTATAGACTCTTTCTTCTTGGCGGCCCTTACGGGCAGGAGGTTTATGCGTATCATCTGTCTGCGAACCTCCGCGTTGCGAGCCCGACGGCCACGCCGAAGAACGGCGCGGCTTCCTTCAGTTTCTCCGGGGCGAACTGCTTCGGGTTGGCCTCTATGCCCTTGAACGGGTCGACCGGCTCGACCGGCACCGAGGTCTTCTCCTGCAGGAGGTTCTGCAGGCCCGCTATCCTGGAGCCGCCGCCGGAAAGGAATATCTTGCTCATGTACGAGCCGTGGGCCCCGCCGAGGAAGAAGTCCATGGACCTCTTGACTTCGAAGGCGAGGTTCGTCGAGACCGACTCGAGCGCGGATGCGAGGTCCTGGGCCTCCTGCTCGGATGGCTCCCGAGCGCCTGTCTTCAGGTCCTCGGCGTCCTTGAAGCTTATGTTAAGCTGGCGCTGTATCTCCTCGGTGAACTGGTTGCCGCCCATCGGGATGGACCTGGTGAAGATCGTTATGCCCCCCTGTATCACGCTTATGCTCGTGATGCTGGCGCCGATGTTCACCATGGCGATGTTCTCTCCGGGCGGGAGGGGGTAGTTCACCTCCATCATGTTCTCCAGGGCGAACGAGTCCACGTCTATGACGACCGGGTTCAGGCCGGCCTCCTTTATCACGTTGGTGTAGTCGTTTATGACGTCGCGCTTCACGGCCACCAGCATGACGTCCATCTGGCCCCTGCCCTCTGCGTCGGCGCCGAGTATCTGGAAGTCGATGTTTACGTCGCTTATCGGGAACGGGATGTACTGCTCGGCCTCCCACTGTATGGAGTCCGCCAGCTCGTCGTCGGTCATGGCGGGGAAGCTGACCTTCTTTATGATCACTGAATGGCCCGTGAGGGACGATACCGTGTCCTTCACCTTCACTCCGTGCTCTTTTGCGAGGTCGCGGAGCGTGTTGGTGACCGTCATGGAATCGATGATGGAGCCGTCCACTATCGCCTCGGGCGGGAGGTCGGCCATGCCCATCTTCACGAGCTCCCAGCCCTTCTTGGTCCGGTTCATCTGCACGAGCTTTATGGAATTGGAGCCGATGTCGAACGCGACGGCGTCCTTCTTTTTGTTGAACGAGAAGTTCATTTTACCCCCGTCAGTCCAGGAATATCTTGCCCTTGTCGGAGACCTTGAGGCCCAGCGCGCATATGAGCTTCCTCTTCGTTTCGAGCCTGCAAGGATACCCCTTCTCGACCCTGTCTATGGTAAGGGGGGAGACCCCCGCCTTCCTGGCCAGTTCGGATTTGCTGAGGAGCATGCCCTCTCTTATCTTCTTTAGATTATTCCTTCTCATGGCACAAGCACTTTAGTCACAATGCATGACTGCCTTTTTCGGGGAGCTGTTTTGTCTGGGGGTTTCCGGTCTGAGCTGGGTAGCTGAACTCTATCTCCATTCAGACATAGTTGTCAATATATTTCTTCTAATTGAGACATAATTAACCATAATATCGATTATCGGCGCACGGGCGGATAAGTTTAGGTTTTTTTTGCGCGCCTGCGTCACCTCCACGCGCACGATCATCGATTTCCAGGTTTTACGGGGTGTCTGTCGGGATGGAAGAAGACGGGTTTCTTCGTAGATATTCGGGACCCTCCGGGCCTTTGCCTCCCTTACGGGGCGAGGCCTGAAGGGTTTCCGCTCATGGAAGCCGGGAAAATGCAGGTCCTTCGCCGTCTCCTGCCACGGGATTGCGGCTTTCCGGGTTAAAGCCTCTTCCAGAGCACGAGTGAGGGCGTTGAGTTCTCCTTTGAGACGGCTTCAAGGGTGTCCTTGTCGTAGACGACATCTATGTTGCCGTTCACGTTAACGGTAGAGTTGGCCATTACGCCGCCGACAACGTTCATCGAGCTCCCGCCGCCGGATATGGTGACCGTTCCGAAGACATATACGAGCCCCTCGTAGGCGAGATTGCCGCTGAGCTTGAGGTCGCCGGTTATGATGAGTATGCCCCTGCCTTCGAAGTTCCCGGAGAGGCTCACTTCCCTCCCCGGGTTGTCGATGTATATCATCGTGGAATAGGTGTCGCCGTCGAAGTCGCCCCAGTCCTGCACCACGCCCTCTATCTTCCCGCTCGAAGGTATGTCGTCGCCGGGCGCGCTGCAAGTGCCGTTATTGCAGCTGTGCTTCTCGTCCGCGTACTCTATAATCTTCGATATGTCCTCGCCGAGGTAGGTGTCCATGTCGTCCTCGTCGGTTTTGTTGGGAGCGCAGGAGCCTCCGCTGCTGATTATCTTGGGGTCGCAGCCGCACCCGGGACCCTGCTTCACGACCCCTATGCTGGAGGCGTTGCCTGAGACGTCGATGCAGGCGTTCGTGTTGATGCCGTACTCGGTGTCGGTATTCAATTCGCTCGCGCCCACGTATGCCACTATGGTGCGCGTGATATTGTTGGAGGTCCCGGCGGAAGTGACCTTGTAGACAGGGAACTTTCCGTATGTCACGTAGGTCGAGGTGCTCACGAGGTTGAAGTCCCTGCCGTACATGACTATCTCCTCTGGGCTGTCATTGCACGTCCAGGTGGTCGAATTCGGGTCCGGATGGTTTCCCGAGCTGTTGGGGCCGCTGGAATTCCCGTCGCAGAAGCCCTCGGGATTGCCTTCGCCGAGGTATTCTATTGTTACGCCATACATCAGGTTGTCCGCGCTCCTCCTGTCGGCGTCCCCGTTTCCTGCACTGAAGTCCTTGGAGCCGTCCGAGTTCCATGCGAGCGTCCTGTAACCGGCATCCGATGGTTGCTCGCCGATGTACCTGTCGCTCCCTGACGACAGGCGGATCCTGGACATGGCCTCCTGCACCCCGGCCTCCGCGAGCTGGAAGGCGGCCTTGGAATCCCGCTCGTTACTTGAAAGCTGCATGTCGGTCGTCATGTTCATGACCACCGAGAGGCCGATTATGGTCATGGCCAGCATGGTCACGAGCGCAAGTACGAGGATGAAGCCCCGTTCGTCTTTTTTATTTTGCCTCATCATGTCACTCATACCACACACCCGACGGGCTGCTCTCGTTCGATGTCGAGCACGAGTCGAAGGCAGTCACCCTGAAATGATACATCCTGTTGTTTGCATTGCCCTGGTCCGCGCTCAGTGTTACCGAGGTAGTGCCCGAGGCGACCGAGGTCCGGAGGAACCAGTCCTTCAATATGTTGGAGCCGGTGCAGTTCGGCGCCCCGTTTTTGCAGACCTTCTCGTATACGTTGTAGCCAGCGAGGTCGGTTATCGCGGTGTCGTCGGTGTTGAACGAGACCGCGCTCCAGTTGACGGTCATGCTCTGCCCGCTCTTGGAGCCTGAGATGGAAGCGGGCGCCTTGGGGATGTTCGTGCACGAGTCGACCACCACGTTCACCGTCGCCGTCTGCGGCGAGGCGAAGGTATAATAAGCGGTTATCGTGTCGCTGGCGAGCGTCTGCAACTTATCAGCCTCCGACGAGGCGGTCGTCTCTATCGTCTTTACGAACGTGCCCGTCGCCACGCCGGTCTCGGTCACCGAAGGGCTGTACTTGTGCGGCACGCCGCTAAGGGCGTAGAACTCCGAGAAGCCGCTGTCCACGTTAAGGGTCTGCTGGGTCGTCTCGTAGCCTGTGCTGAGGGCCAGGCAGTCCACTATGGTCACGGTGAAGCTCTCGCCCCGGTAGATGGTCGCGGGGCTCACGCTAATCGTAGCCTGTCCGCTCATGCCCACGCAGGTCGCGGCTATGTTGGAGTCCGGGCTTACGTTAGGCTCCGGGTCCGCGCACGAGTTGAGCGCCTTCACGGTGTACCTGTACACTCCGTCCGTCGGGACCGTGTCCGTGTAGCTTGTCTCGGCCTGGTCGGAGCCAACCTGGACGCCGTTCCTGAAGACCCTATATAGTATAGGGTCGATGTCAGGGTCGAGGGCCGCGCCGCTCGTATAAGTTGTCACCTCGTCCCAGGCGAGAGAGACGCTTGAGCCGACCGCGGTCGCGGCAAGCCCCGCGGGCGCGCTCGGGGTCACGGCGCAGACGCTGAACTCGCCCTGGTCGTAGACGTACGCGCCGTGCGCAATCTCGGGGTCGCGGTCCCAGTTGCCGTCCGCGTCGACGGCCAGCACGTAGTACCAGACGCGCTTGCCGTCAAAGGCGGGTATGTCGCCAGACCAGATGTCGCCGCCCACGCTTGACATCGAAACGGCCGTATATCCCGAAGAGGGGGCCGTTGTCGTGGTCTTGGCCGTCGACTTGTAGTATAGCGTTGCAGAGGAGACCGGGACCTTGTTTCCCGTTACCGCGTCGGTCGTGTTCCCGGTTATGTTCGCGGATACCGTCACCGTCACGCCGGAGCCGACGACAACCGCGCCGTCGGAGCCGGAAGGTACGGTGTTCGCCCCGGTCACGCCCGGCACTGCGTAGCCGAAGGTGGGGCTTGAAGGTTTGTTCTGCTGTGTCGCGGTCGCGCTCGGGCCGAGCGGCACTGAGACACCCTCGTGGAGCTTCGAGACCGTAAGGTGCGAGGAGCACGTCGAGCCAGTCGAGTCGTTCGTGGCCTCAAGCGTTATAAGGAACTGGTCGTCTCTCATGTCCACCGGGCTCCCGCCCGAGTCCAGGAAGGTGAAGGTGACCGGCACGTGCCTTTCGAGCCCGGGTATTGTGACGCTCGAAAGCGAGGCGTTGCTGACGACACGCGTGTACGGGGACGTTCCCGACGAACCTGTAAGGCCCGCTGAAAGGCTGGTATCTACCGCGCCGACGGCGCTCTCGCCGCCCCCGACGGTCACTCCCCTCAGGTACGCCGACGAGTTCACCCAGGCAACGCTCGCCCCGGTTATCGTCATGGGCGCCTCGCTCGTGTTGTTGAGGAACATGGTCACGGTGCCTTGCGTGAAGTCGGAGCCCGGCAGGCTTACGCCGTCGCCGTCTATTACGACGCCGGTCAGGACCTCCCTGTGGTCGTCCTGCTCTGTCGAGGTCTTCTCGTCCCGGTCGAGCATCCCGGGCCGAACAGGGCCGATAATTACTGAGTTGAGATATCCGCCGTTAGCGTGACCGATTATCGTCGCGTCCGACGGGTTGTCCCTCTCATAAGGGCAGTCGGTCGTTGCTATCCTATAATAATAGGTCTTCCCTTCCTGGACGGTGCTGTCATTGAAAGTAGAGAACCAGTACGGAGCGCTTCCGGAGATTACCTGTGCTCCGACCGTAAATGCAGGGTCCTCGGCCCTTATCACCCTGTAGCCCGCGAGGTCGTACGGGTTCGTGGTGCTCGAAGGGCTGGATACGTCGCTCGGAACCGGGGTCCATGAAAGCGCGACCGGTCCTGCGCAGCACGAGACAGACGCGTCGGTCACTGCAGGAGGCTTCCCGTCCGGGTCCTCGCCGCAGAGAATGGTCGTCGCCTGCGCTCCGGTTATGTCCGAGCTGTTCCCGCAGTTGTCGAACGATACGGCCCTGTATGAATAGGTGCCGGATTCCGCAAGGGACGGCTCAGCCGGGTACTCCTCGGTCATGGATTGGTGCCAGAAACCGGTTCCAGTGTCTGGCTCCAGTTCAGCAACTGTGAATATGCCATCAGAGTTCGGTACAAGCTGGCCAGGGTGGGTCACCTCGTAGCATCCGCTTGCGCCGACTATGTCGGTCAGGAAAGGATACGAGGCGCTCTCCTCCGTGTAGACGCATGTATGCTTGAGAGCGGCATCACTGGGCTGCATAAGAGAGACATTGACCCTCTTCCAGCCGGCCCTGGCGTCTATTGACGGCGCGCTGGGAGGAGTGGTCTTCTCCGGCGCCGTGTCCGAGCCGGATACGGCGCCGAAGCCAGTTCCCGGCGAGCACGGCTCCGAGCCGTCGCCGCAGGTCGCGTCATAGTCTTCCTGCGCGTATTTAAGCTCGCCTCCGTCGTCGGTCAGGATGGTCGTGTCGCAGGCCACGGGAGCTATGGCGTAGTAGTAGACCTTGCAGCCTATGAGGCCCGGGCCCGGGTCGGTGTAGCTCGTGGCGTTCTTGTCCACCTCGGACATGCCGCTCCCGGGCTCGCCGGCTATCCAGTCTATTCCGGCGGCCGAATGGTCTATTGGATAGCTCGTGAACGGCGATTCGGACCTGTATATCCTGAAGCCGGTCACGTCCGGGTTCGCGGAGGTGTCGTAGGCGTTCCAGGTAAGGAGCACCTGTCCGTCCGAAGGCCCGTCGGCCCCGGATAATCCGGTGACCGGAACAGGGCTCATCGCGTTGAGGGTCGAATCGTCCGCGCCGGAGTCGAACGCGGGACTGCTCGGGTCCGGGTCGCCGTAAACGTCCGAGTCCAGCGGGTCGCTGTGGTTAAGGGCGTTATCGTAGGCCTTGACGTTGAAATAATATGTGGTGGTCGAGCTCCCGTCCGCGGGGCTGTTGACCAGGGGCGGGTTCGTGGGGTTTACGATGCACTCGACGGACGAGCCGGACTCGGTGCAGCTGTACTCGGCCCCGGAGAGTACCGTCATGGGGATGTTCACGACGCCGTAGTACGCGCCCGGCGCAACCCCGTAATAGACCTTGTAGCCGCGTATGTCGCCTTCCGTGTTCTTGGCCCATTTCACCCCGAGCCGCCCGCATACGCCCGGGTCCCTGACCTGGAGGTCGCTGACCTTGGACGGGGCCGTCGTGTCGTAAGCCGAGGCGCCGATCCCCAGGTTCCTGAGCCTTATGTGCGTCTCCATCATGTAGGTGGCAGGGGCCCCTGCGCCCTGGATGTCGGCCTTCGTCTTGGTAACGAGGTTCATCGAGACGAACCTGATGTTGTTCCGCCCCGTCTGGTCCGAGGTGGACGCCGGGTTTCCGTCGATGTTGAAATAATCGAACGCGAGGCTGGAGACGTGCTCGGCTATTACGTTGGTCGGGCCGGTCGTCCAGCTGCCCTCTCCGCCGGTGTCCGCCCTCCTTACGAGGGACTGCACGCCGCCCACGGTCTGGAGCCAGTACTTTACCCTCAGGCACTCGCCGGCGGTGGCGGAGAGGTCCGAGTCCGTCTCAGGGTCCGTGTAGACGAACTGGATGGAGCTCGCGGTCGCCTCCTGTATTATGTCTCCGTCGCAGGCCATGTAGCCCATGTTCATGAGCTCCCTTTCCATGAGGTTCATGGCCACCCGGGCGTTCTGCTGCGCCTCGACCCTCATGTCCTGGACGTTGGTCTGCCTGAAGAAATTGTTGTAGAGCGAGTACACCGCGGTCGCCACGACGCCGGTTATGAAGATGGCTATCAGGACCTCGACGAGCGAATACCCCTTATCACGGCTCCGCGGCCTCAGCCGGCAAACGGAAAGATAGTTGCTCATTGTCAGCCTCTCGTCCTCATGGTTGTAAGAATAACGCTTTTCGTGCTCCTCCAGAGCGTATCGGTCCATGTTATGGTGACGTCAAGCCTCTTGAGCTTGTCCTTGTTGGGGTCGGCAGTGCCGTTGCCGTCGAGGTCTATGAAGGCCACCGTGTACGACCAGTTGAATTCCCTGTTGTCGAGCGTGATTTCCGGATCGGAAGGCGTGCAGGTATAAACGGGCCTGCTCACGGTGGCGTCGCTGAGGGAGCAGCTCCTCCTTAAGGAGAGTATCCCTGTCGTATCGCTGAGGTGGAGGTTCCTGTAATCGACGCTCAGGAGCTCCTCGGTCTTCAGCTGGGCGAGGTTATTGGCCTGCGTGACTGCCTGGCTGTAGCCCGAGGACTTCATGGCGGTGCCGGCGAGCCCCGCCACCCCGAGGATGCCTATGGAGAGTATGGTCATGGCGATAAGCACCTCTACGAGCGTAAACCCTTTATCCGCGAAAGCCTTCATTTCTCAACACCCCGTGTCAACGCTGACCATGCCGGTCGTGCCGGTTACGCTTATGCTCATACTGTCGCTTCCGTCGCTCGCGTTCGCGACGCAGATGGAAACGGACGGGTCGTTTGTGCTTGAGAACCTGGCGGTGCCGTTGGCGTAGTGCGACACCGTGAAGTTGCCGCCCGGGGAGGTTATGGAGGCGGAGCCGCTGAAGTCCTGCTCCGCCCTGCCGGGGTAGTCGTACCACGTGTCGTCGGCGGGGTTTAAGAACTCCATGTTGAAGGTCCCGCTTGTAAAGGAAATCCTGACGGGCCTGCCCTCGGCTATGGCCTTGAGCCGGGACGCGTTGAGCTCTACCGCTATTTCCATAACGGCCCTCTTGAACTTGGTGTGCGAGATCTGCTTTACAAGGGCCGGGGCCCCTATGGCCATGATGACGGCCACGAGTGCGATGACAATAAGGAGCTCGACGAGCGAGAAGCCTTCCTTTCGTTCCAAACACATGAAATGGCGTCCGTTCATGTGTTATTCAGAAAAGCAAACGTCGTGCCAAAACCTAAGTTGTTGATTTAATTGAGGTCAGCTCAGGAAGGGTGTCATAAAACTATGCACTTTTTTCATAGTCCGTAACTTTTTATCTTGTAGAGGAGTGCCCTGTGGCTTATATCGAGGAGAATCGCTGCCCTTGTCCTGTTATTGCCGGTCTGCTCAAGCGCTTTACTTATAAGCTCCTTTTCCATCGACTCCTGCGCCTTTTTTATGGAGAGGCCGGTGCAGCGAGGGGACTCGGGCCCGCCGAGCAGCGGAAGCGAGGACTCCCTTATCGTCCCGGTCTCTTCGAGTATCATCGCCCGTTCAATTACGTTCTCAAGCTCCCTTATGTTGCCGGGCCAGGGGTAGTTCCTGAGCGCCTCCATGGCCCCGGGTGAAATCGCCTTCGGCGGCTTGAGGAACTTGCGCGAATATTTCTCGACGAACCATTCGGCGAGGAAGGGAATGTCGCCCTGGCGCTCGCGGAGGGGCGGGAGCCTCACCTCTATTACGTTCAGCCGGTAGAAGAGGTCGTCCCTGAAGGCCCCCCTTGCTATCTCCTGCTTCAGGTCCTTGAGTGTGGCGGCAACGACCCTTGCGTCGACCTTTACCGGCCTGTTGTCGCCGACCCGCCTTACCTCGCCCTCCTGGAGCACCCTGAGGAGCTTTACCTGAAGCTCCATAGGGAGCTCGCCTACCTCGTCGAGGAATATGGTGCCGCCCTCGGCCTCCTGGAAGAGCCCTGTCTTGCTCCTGTGTGCGTCGGTGAACGCGCCCTTCACGTGGCCGAAGAGCTCGCTTTCGAGGAGCGGGCCCGGCAGGGCCCCGCAGTTAACGACGACAAAAGGCCCGCCTGAGCGGTTGCCGCCATAGTGTATGGCGCGGGCAATAAGCTCTTTTCCCGTGCCGCTCTCGCCGGTTATGAGCACCGAGGTCGAATAGTCCGCGACTTTCCTGGCGAGCCCGAGCACCCCGGCCATCGCCGGGTCCCGGGTCTTGATGCCGGATACGTCGTACTCCCGCGCCGCCTCTTCCTTGAGCCTCCTGTTCTCTTTCCTGAGCCTTTCTCTCTCCTCGGCCTTCCTGAGCGTCAGGATTATCTCGTCGGTCTTGAACGGCTTTGATATGTAGTCGTATGCCCCGAGCTTCATGCACTCGATTGCCGAGTCCATCGAGCCGTAGGCGCTCATCATGATTACAGGGGAGGAGATGCCCTTTTCGGCTACGGCCCTGAGGAGCCCGGTCCCGTCCATGCCCGGCATCCTTATGTCGGAAAGGATGAAATCGAACTCGTCCTTTTCAAGGAGCGTAAGCCCGGCGGCGGCGTCCGGGGCCGAGACCGTTTCATAACCCTCTTTCTTGAGGATAACGGAGAGCATGTGGCGCATCGACTCCTCGTCGTCGATTATGAGTATCCTCATTGCCGCCTCCCGGAAGGGAGGGCTATTGTAAAGACCGAGCCCTCGCCGGTTGCCGACCGGAAGGATATCTCGCCGCCGTGCGCGTTGATTATCGACTGCGAGACGAAAAGCCCGAGCCCGGTGCCCCTGCCGGCCCCTTTGGTCGTAAAGAACGGGTCGAAGACCCTCTTGGCGTCCTCCTCGGATATCCCGGAGCCGTTGTCGGAAAAGGAGACCGTCACGAACTCCGAGGCCGCGGCTTCGGTCCCGAGCGGCTGGTCGCCCTTTCTTCTTCCGGCCTTCTTGGGCCTGCTCTCAGCGCCGGTAGATATCCTGACGGTCTTGTCCACTATGCCTTCCATTGAATGCGCCGCGTTGAGAAGGATGTTCATGAACACCTGCCTCAGCTTGCCCTCGTCCGCCGTTACGGGCGAAAGCCCGTCTTTCAAATCCAGCTCCGCTCTTACTCCCTTGAAGTCGTCCCTCATGGAGAGCGTGGCGAGCGTCTCTTCGATGAGCGCGTTCACGTCCACCGGCATGGCGGCTGCCCCCTCTCGACGGGGGGGCCTGGCCACGTCGAGGAACTCCCTCACTATGGAGTCTATCCTCGACACCTCCCTTGAAGCGCGCTCCACGACCTCGGCCTCCTCGGCAGGGTCGAGCCCGCCCTTGCCCAGGAGGTCCATGTAGCCCCGGAGCGCGCCGAGCGGGTTCCCTATCTCGTGCGCAATTCCTGCGGCGAGCCTGCCCACGGCGGCAAGGGTCGAGGTCCTCAGGAGCTCGTCCTGGGCGGTAGTAAGCTCCAGGTTCACGCGCTCAAGCGACCTTATCTCCTCCTCAAGCCTCCCGGCCATGCTGTTGAACGAGTCAGCGAGGCTCCCTATTTCGTTCTCCACGTCGACCCTGGCCCGCTCGTAGAGCCTCCCCCCGGCTATCCTCGTAGCCGCCTCCTCGAGGCGTTTGAGCGGCCCCACCACCGAACGCGAAAGGAGGAACAGGCCGAATACGATTATGACGGCGGAATCGAGGAGCGCGTAAACGAGGAGGAACCTCCTGACCCCTGCCATCTCCTCGTTTATATCGGCAAGGTCCAGGACGAAATCAAGCCTGCCGCTCCCCTGCCCGGGCCAGCTCACCGGAGCAGATATCCTGAGGCTCTCCCCGGCCCCCTTGAACCACCCTCCGCCGTACCTGAATGCATCGAACCCCTCAGCGGCAGCGAACCTCTCGCCCGGCCCCTCCGGGATGCCGCCCTCGGCGATAACAGTCCTGCCGTTCGGCCCGACGAGCCTGTAGGCCTTGACCCCCGCCTCCTTCAAGGCGGCCCCGGCGAAGTTCACCGCGAGGGGGCCGTCTTTGTGGACCCGGAACGCGGCCCTTACGACCACCACCATGTCCCCGGCCTGGCTCGCCTTCCACATGAGCGCGCTCCTCTCGACTATCTTTACGCCCAGGAGGCCTATGAGGCCGATACCGGCTACGGTCATTATAACCATGCCGGCCGTGAGCTGGAAACGGATGCCGAGGCCCTTTTTCATGAGCTACCCGCCCGAAGCCTTGAGCAGATACCAGCTTATGAGCGACTCGCCGTAGAAGAGATGCACTGCCGCCCCGAAGGCGAGGAACGGGCCGAAGGGCACCGCGTACCTCGATCCCTTGCCGAGCGCGAGCATCAGCACCGTGCCTATGAGCGCTCCGGCGAAGGACCCCAGGAGGAGCGTGAACAGGACCCCCTTCCAGCCCAGGAACGCGCCTATCATTGCAAGGAGCTTTATATCGCCTCCGCCCATGCCCTCGTGCCCGGTCGCCGCGCGGTAGCCCCAGGCGACGGCAAAGAGCACCCCGCCCCCTGCGGCAGCGCCGATAAACGAGTTCAAGACCCCGGGATAAGGGAGAAAGAACGAGGCGATGAGACCGGCGGCAATGCCGGGCAGGCTTATGACGTCGGGTATTATCCTGAGGTCGAGGTCTATGAACGTGACGACTATGAGCGCGGCAAGGAACGCGAAATACACAACGGCCTCCAGGGTGGGGCCGAATCTTAAGAAGGTAAATAGCGCAACGAGCGCCGTAAAGGCCTCGACTACCGGGTACCTCGCCGAGAACGGCTCGCCGCACGACGAGCACCTGCCTCGTAAAAGCACGTAGCTTATTATCGGGACGTTCAGGTAAAAGGGTATGCGGCTCGAGCAGCTCGGGCAGCCGGAGGGGGGATATACTATCGAGACGCCGAGCGGTACCCTGTGTATGCAGACATTGAGGAAGCTGCCGACTATGGCCCCGAAAACAAGGGGCAGGATGAGAGTGAAATCTACGGACATTGGCTCAGTACACCGCGGCTTGAATGACCCGGAGCGCCGGCCTGGCGCACGCTCAGAGGGTTTCCGGAATGACCGACTTCCTTTTCTTCTCGACTATGGCGATTATGTCGGATGCCTGGCGTATCGCCTCGACCGACTCCTTGCCCGATATGACCTCCGAGGGGATCCCGCCCGGGATCGCGTCCGGGAAGCGCGATGTCTTGTAGTAGAGGTCGAGGCTCCTGGACGAGCCCACGAATTTCCTGAACTCCTCCTCGTGGACTATGGCCCTGTCCATGAGCTCGACTACCGAGCGGGTCTCGCGCGCGTCCTCCTTGCTTAAGAAGAGGAAGGACCGGAGGGACTTGGCGGCGGACTGCTGCGCAAGGAAGGTGGCCTGGGCGTGGAAGCCGCCCTGCTGCGTCCACTCCGCGGCCTTGAGGTCGTATTCGGCCTGTCTCAGCCATTTTTCAGCTTCCTTGAGAAAAGGTTCCACGGGTTTGCCTCCTTAAGTCCTGTAAGCGGAGTTTATCTTGACGTACTCGTAGGTGAGGTCGGTCGTCCAGACCCTGGCAGAGCCCTTTCCGGCGCCGACGTCCACCAGCACAAGGAGCTCCTTTCTCTTCATGGCCCTTGCCGCCTCCCTCTCCCTGCCGGTGTCGAGCCCCTTTTCGACCACCTTGACGCCGTTAAACGAAATGGCGGTCCTCTCCTCCTTCATCCTCACGCCCGCCCTGCCTATGGCCGCGATGATGCGCCCCCAGTTGGGGTCGCCGCCGAAAAAAGCGGTCTTGCAGAGGAACGACTCGGCGACGGTCCTGGCGGCCTTCCTTGCATCTGCCGCGCTTGCCGCGCCCGAGACCTCTATTTCCACGAACCTTGTCGCGCCCTCTCCGTCCACAACTATCATGCGGGCGAGCTCGGTAGCGGCAGCGGCGAGTAGTTCCGTGAAGGCGTCGAAATCCCTTCCGCCCTCTTTTATTTCTCCGCCGTTACTTACGCCGTTTGCGAACGCAAGCACCGTGTCGTTGGTCGAGGTGTCGTTGTCGACTATGATGCTGTTGAAGGTGCGGTCTACCGCGGCCTTCAACGCCCTTGAGAGCGCGGGGGCCTTTATGCGGGCGTCCGTGAAGAAGAAGGCGAGCATGGTGGCCATGTCCGGGCAGATCATGCCCGCGCCCTTGGCGATCCCGGCGAGGGTGACCTCCGCGCCGCCGAGCTTCTTCTTAATGACGGTCTTTTTGGGAAATGCGTCGGTGGTCATCATGGCCTCGGCAGCCGGGCCCAGGCCCCCGTACCCCAGGGCCCTGGAAAGGAGCGGCAGGCCCTTCTCGACCTTGTCTATCGGTAGCGGCACGCCGATAACGCCGGTAGAAGCGACAAGTACGCTCCCCTTTTTCAATCCCAGCGCGCGTTCCGCCATCGACGCCATCGACTCCGCGTTCCGCATGCCCTCTTTCCCGGTGCACGCGTTGGCGTTGCCGCTATTGACCACGAGGCCGCTCGCCAGGCCCTTTTTTATCCTCCTCATGTCGAGGACGACCGGGGCGGCCTTTACCGCATTCGTCGTGAAGACGCCGGCAACGGAGGCCGGCGAATCGCTTACTATTACGGCAAGGTCCTTCTTGCCGTTCTTTTTTATGCCGGAAGCCGCGCCCGCGGCCCTGAAGCCCGGCACCCTCAACTCGAACTGCCTGCCTGCCCTGCTGAAATCCGCCATCCCGCTTTCTTCCGCCTTATCTCGCCACGGTCATGCCGCAGCATCTCTTGTACTTCAAACCGCTGCCGCACGGGCACGGGTCGTTCCTTCCCACCTTCTCGCCGGACCTTACGACGGGCTGCTCCTTTTCCGGGGCGCGCTCGGCCTCCTCGCCCCTCGAATACCTTACCTTCTGCTGCCTCTGCCGGGGCTGCGGGGGCGGGGCGGCCTGGGCGTTCTCCTCCATCCTTATCTGCACCTTGAAGAGCCTCTCGCAGACCTCGCTCCTGAGCCTCGCTATGAGCCCGGCGAAGAGCTCGAAGCCCTCCTTCTTGTACTCCTGGAGCGGGTTTTTCTGGCCGTAGCCGCGGAGCCCGATGCCGCCCTTCAGGTGGTCCATGGAAAGGAGGTGGTCCTTCCACAGCGTGTCGAGCGTGTGGAGCAGTATCATCTTTTCGAACTGGAGGAAGGACTCGTCGCCCACGAGCGCAACCTTCTCCCCGTAGGACTTCCACGCCTTCTCTGCGATGGCCTCGGCAAGGGCCTCGCGGCTGTTAACGCCCTGCATGTCCTCTGCGCCGAACTTTATCCCGAACTGCATCATGGCGGCGTCGCCTATCGTCTTCAGGTCCCAGTCCTCGACGTGGCTCTTCTCTTCGACGTGCGTGCCGACCAGTTCCCCTACGGCCTCCTCGGAAAACTCCTTTACCATGTCCCGGAGGCCCTGCTGGCCGAGTATCTGCTTCCTGTACCCGTAGACGACGGTCCTCTGCTGGTTCATGACGTCGTCGTACTCCAGGAGGTGCTTCCTTATGTCGAAGTTGTGCCCCTCGACCTTCTTCTGCGCGTTCTCTATGGCCTTGGAGACGATGCCGTGCTCGATGGGCACGTCCTCGTCCATGCCTATCCGCTCCATTATGGAGGCTATCCTGTCCGAGCCGAAGATGCGGAGGAGATCGTCCTCGAGCGACATGTAGAACCTGGACGAGCCCGGGTCGCCCTGCCGGCCTGCGCGGCCCCTCAACTGGTTGTCTATGCGCCTGGACTCGTGCCGCTCGGTGCCGAGTATGTAGAGGCCGCCCAGGGCGAGCACATTGGCCTTCTCCTCCTCGCAGAGCGCCCTCGCCTTCTCGACCGCGGCCTTGTACTCGGGGCTCGTGTCGTCCTTGCCCGCGCGGGCCGCCGCGAGGTACTCGGGGTTTCCGCCGAGAAGTATGTCGGTCCCCCTTCCGGCCATGTTGGTGGATATGGTGATGGCCTTGAGCCTGCCGGCCTGGGCCACTATCTCGGCCTCACGCTCGTGCTGCTTGGCGTTCAGCACGTGGTGGGGTATCTTGTGGCTTACGAGCATCTTGGCGAGGCGCTCGGAGTCCTCGATCGATATGGTGCCGACCAGCACCGGCCGCCCCTGCCTGTAGCACTCCTCGATGTCCTTTATGACGGCCCTGAACTTCTCCTTTTTCGTCTTGTAGACCAGGTCCGTCGCGTCCGCCCTCGCCAGCGGCCTGTTCGTGGGGACCACCACGACGTCGAGGCTGTATATGTTCCTGAACTCGGCGGCCTCTGTGTCGGCGGTGCCTGTCATTCCCGCGAGCTTCTCGTACATCCTGAAGTAGTTCTGGAACGTTATGGTGGCGAGCGTCTGGTTCTCGCTCTCTATCTTTACCTTTTCCTTGGCCTCCACCGCCTGGTGGAGCCCGTCGCTCCAGCGCCTCCCGGTCATGAGGCGGCCCGTGAACTCGTCTACTATGATGACCTGCCCGTCCTTGACGACGTAGTCCACGTCCCTGTGGAAGATGACGTGCGCGCGGAGCGCCTGGTTGACGTGGTGGAGCGTTTCGAGGTGCTCCGGGTCGTAGAGGTTGTCTATGCCGAGCAGCTCCTCGACCCTGTTCATTCCATCTTCGGTCAGGAGCACCTGCTTCGCCTTCTCGTCTATCGTGAAGTGCTCTTCCTTACTGAGCCCCGGCATTATGCGGTCTATCTCGTAGTACTTGTCGGTCGAGTCCTCGGTGGGCCCCGAGATGATGAGCGGGGTCCTGGCCTCGTCAATGAGGATCGAGTCCACCTCGTCGACTATGGCGAAGCAGTGGTCGCGCTGGACGTACTCGTCGAGCGAGAACTTCATGTTGTCGCGGAGGTAGTCGAACCCGAACTCGTTGTTGGTGCCGTAGGTTATGTCGGCGCTGTAGGCCTCCTTGCGCGTGACCGGGCGGAAGTGTATGAAGGTGCCGGGCCCCTCGGTGTAGGAAGGGTCGTATACGTAGCTCTCGTCGCTCTGGATGACGCCCACGCTCAGGCCGAGCGCGTGATAGACCGCGCCCATCCAGTGGCTGTCCCTCCTGGCGAGGTAGTCGTTAACGGTCACGAGGTGCGCGCCCTTGCCGACAAGTGCGTTCAAGTAAAGGGGGAGCGTGGCGACCAGGGTCTTTCCCTCTCCGGTCTTCATCTCGGCGATCTTGCCGCTGTTAAGGACGTATCCGCCCATGAGCTGGACGTCGAAATGGCGCATCCTCAAGCGCCTCCACGCGACCTCCCTCACCGCGGCGAACGCCCTCGGGAGGATGTCGTCCAGGGTCTTGCCCGAGGCAAGCTCCTCCTTGAACTTTAGCGTCAGCTCCTTGAGGCCCTCGTCGCTCAAGGCCTTCATGGACGGCTCAAGCGAGTTTATCTCCTCGACTATGGGCGCCATCCGTTTGACTTCCCGCTCGTTCTTGGAGCCGAAGACTTTTTTAAGCAGACTGTTTAACATGTTCCCCTGGTTTTCCTGTTTTTTTTACGGGCGGCCCTGTCGGGCCTTATGCCGACCGCCTGGATTCGCCGCTCGAAGTTCCGCCTAAGAGGCTATTATGGCATAGACAAGCCCGGGACCGGCAAACAATTATATTAGCATAATTATAACAATTTTTCCATACGGGCCGAAATCATTTTTACGAGCCTGCATGGACCGCTTTCAGGCAAAATAATAGGCCCCGCGGAACTCTCCGGGGGCCTGCGATGCCTTGAAAGGGCGTGCTCAGTCGAGTATGTACTTCTCGGGGTTTACGTTTATCCCGTTCAGGGAGACCGTGTAATGGAGGTGAGGCCCGGTCGAACGCCCCGAGTTGCCAATCGCCCCGATGCGCGCCCCGCGCTTTATCCTCTGGCCCACGGTCACGGACGCCTCGGAGAGGTGCCCGTACGTGGTCTTTATCCCGTATCCGTGCGAGATGACGACGACCCTGCCGAGGTTCTTCTCTTTAGCGGCCTTGACGACTATGCCGTCCGCGGGCGCTATGACCGGGGTGCCTATGCTGTTGGCGATGTCCAGGCCGGCATGGTGCTGGGGGGCCCCGGTAAACGGGGATATCCTGCTGCCGAACCTGGAGGTGACCCATCCCTTGGACGGCCATATCGAGGGCGTTGAGGCGAGCATGACGGACTTCTTTACAAGCCGGTCGTTGAGCTCGACGAAGCTGTCCTCCTGCTCCGCGGCCTGGTACTCGAGGTTCAGGAGGTCGGAGCGCATCTTCTCGACGAGCTCGTCCACCTTCGCCCCGGTCGACGGGAAGGTGCCCTCGTCCACGGAGGAGTCGCCGCCCATCCCCAGGACCTGCTCGCCCTGCCCGACCGGCTTCGGGTCCTTCTCGATATTGGCGATTATCCTAATCTTCTTGTCGAACAGGTCGAGCCTGGCGAGCTGGCTTTCCAGCTCGCTTATCTTCGAGGCGAAGCCCTGGAGCACGTCCTTCTGCTCGGCGTTCTCCTTCTTGAGCGATGAGAACTCGACGTGGTTGACCCTGAGCCTCGCATAATCTGCGATGACAAAGGCCAGTGCGAGCGAGAGCACGATGGAAAGCGCTCCGGCGGCCTTGAGGTATCTGAAGGGGATATTCAGCTTTCTCGGCTTGGAAGCGTCGTTCGCAAGGACGAAGAGGGTAAGAAACCGCCTATCCAACGTGAGGTCCTCCCTTCCAGGATTTCATGGGGCCGGGGGGCCTTGAAGACCCGGGCCTGAAGCCGTATTGCCTGATTTTCGCGGCTCAAGGACGACTGCCGCCATGGTGAGCCTTCCCGGTCCGGCTGCATGGGAAGGGCCTCGGTGTTTTTGCCGCCATTTCATATCGGCGCGCAAGGGGAAAACTTTAAAAAAGGTACGAGCTTCGGGGATTCCAAAAGACTTCTGGTGCTTTTCGGGTGCAGATTGATTAGCATACCCTTTGTCCCCGTGTCAAGCCCTTCTGTCTGGCCCGCCTGGGCCGCATGACCGGGATGAGTATACCGCCGGGTGCCGTCCGGGGCAGTGACCCGGGTCACTCGGAGAGGTATAGGAGTATCCTGCTCTTTTCTATCTTTATGTAGCCTTCCAGCGTCATTTTCTTCAAGGCCCTGCTTACGACCTCCCTGGAAGAGCCTATCATGGCCGCGAGCTCCTCGTGGGTGGGGCGCTCTATTGCTATCACCTTCTCGTCTGAGCCTTCCGCTTTAGCCATGCCGATGAGGGTGTGGGCGATTCTACCGCAGACGTCCAGCAGCGCGAGCCCGCCTATCTTCCTCGTCGCCTCCCTGAGCCTTCCGGTGAGATACGCGAAGAGCCTCATGTATACCTTGTGGTGCCTGGAGAGGTACTCGAGGAACGCAGTCTTGCTAATGACCAGGCAGGAGAGGTCGGTCACCGCTTCGACGTTGGCGGACCGGGGCTTGTCGTCCATTATCGACATCTCGCCGAACATGTCGCAGTTCTTCAGGACCGCCAGCACTATCTCGCGGCCCTCCTCGCCGTAGAGCGTGACCTTGACCTTGCCGGAGATGATGAAATAGACGGCGTCGCCCTCGTCGCCCTCGGTTATGACCTGGATGCCCCCGGGCCATGACCTCAACTCCGCCCTCGTGATGAGGTCGGTAATATAGAAGTCCTCAAGGCCCTTGAAAAGCGGGTTGAGGGACAGCACCTCCTTGACCTTCCTTGCGTCTTCCTTTACGTCAGTCATGTTCCGCTCGCCTCGATTTGTTCGACCAGCAGGCCGGGCGCGCCAATGGACCCTATGAACCTCAGGTCCGATGCGCACTCTGCCACGCTTGAGAAAAGCCCAAGCAGGTTCCCGGAGATTGCCATCCCCCTTACGGGAGACGTTATCTCCCCGTTCTCCACCCGGAAGCCCGCGGCGCCGAGGGAGAAGTCCCCGCTTACGGCGTTGATTGTATGCACACCGAGGAGCTCGGTTATGAAAAGACCGCTTCCGAGCTCCTTCAAGAGAGTCTCGAACCCCCTTTCGCCCTTTTCGATGTAGAGGTTCGTTATGCCTATGCCGGGGGTTGACTTGTAGCCGCCTCTCACGGCGTTCCCGGTCGAGGCCGTACCGGCCCTTCCGGCCCAGTAGGTGTCGTATAGATATCCCCGGCACACGCCCTCAAGGACGAGCGCCGTCTTCCTCGAAGACGTGCCCTCGGCGTCAAAGGCTGATGTGGCCCATCCGCCGCTTAAGGCCCCGTCGTCCAGGATGTTGAGCGCGCCGGATGCGACCTTCTTCCCCTTCCTGCCCGCCAGCATGGATTTGCCCTTCAAGACGCTGTCGCCCAGGAACGACCCGGCAAGGGCTTCGAGTAGCTCGCACGCGACAATGTTCTCGATTATCGCGCCGCACCTAGTCGTCTTTATGGTCCTTGCGCCCAGGCGCTTGACGGCGTTCTCCGCGGCCTTGCTGCCGATTGAACGGCCGTCCACGTCCGTCCCCTTGTGGCCGGTCCCCATCTCCCAGCCCATCTGGGCCTCGCCGCCGGCCTCGGCTACGGCGGTCACGCTTCCGCTGTAATAAGTCGCCGCGTGGGTTATGTCCACTCCGTTCGAGTTTACGAGCCTCCCGGCGCCGAGCGACTCGGAGCACGAGGCCTTTCTCACCCTCTTGACGCGCGGGTCGAATGAAAGGGCCGCTTCCTCTATCTCGACCGCCGCCCTTATGAGATCCTCCTCGGGCCTCGTCCCGAACGAAGCGTCGAACAGCCCCAGGTCTTCCTCCGCGGGGCCCTGCTGGGGCCCCGGGAGCTTGAGATGCTCGTCTTCCGACGACTCCGTGCTCCCCGATATCGCGCTCTCGACGAGGTCCGAAAGCGCTCCGTCCGAAAGGACGCTCGTAAAGGCGAACCCGAGCCTCCTGCCGGATATGGTCCGCAGCCCCACTCCCTTGCTCGACCTTCCCTTGAGCGCGTCCACGGCCCCGTCCCTGGCCTCGACCCCCAGCCCCTTCTGGAGCGAGAAATATATCTCGTAGGAGTCCGCCCTGCCCTTCAAGAGCCCTCTTAGCCTCCCTATGGTCTCTTCAGCGCCGGCATCGTCAAGAAGTCCCTTCATGCTGCCCCCTTTCCCGCGGCGCGTCCGCGAGCTCGATTATGACGGCTATTTCGTCGCAGTTCGGAAACTTCACGCATTTAATGCAGTCGCCCCATATCTTGTGCGGCAATACTTCCTTGCTCATGCACTTGAACCTCAGCCTCTTGAAAAACCCCGGCTTGTAGGTAAGCGCGAACACCCTTTTAAGGCCCAGCTCCGCGGCCTCTTCAAGGCAGGCGGTGACGAGCTTCGTCCCGATGCCCCTCCCTGTATGCCCGCTCCTTACGGCAAGGGACCTCACCTCGCCCATCTCCGGAGATGCTATGTGCAGGGCGCAGGTCCCGAGTATCTTGCCGTTCTCCTCGTATACGAAAAAGTCCCTGAGTGTTGCGCAGATGTCCGAGGCCGACCTGTGGAGCATTATGCCCCGCCTGGCGAACGCCTCGACTATCTCGTGTATTCTATCTACGTCCGAAAGAAGCGCCTTTCTTACCAATTCCGCTTTTTCCCTCCCGGGCCGCCCCGGTTTGCCAGGCAGGCCGAAAAAAAACTTTTAAGAGAACCCTTTTGTAAAAAATTTCTCTCAAGAAGACTTTTTCAGCGCCTTGCCGGCCCTGGCGAGCCTGCCTGCCGACCCCATGAGCTCCAGGGCGTGTTTTTTCGTCGTTTCCGTTACCTTGAGGCCGCCGAGCATGGAGGATATCTCGTCCACCCTGTCCTCGCCCGAGACCTCCCTGACCCTGGTGGTTGTCCTTCCTCCGGCCGTTTCCTTCGAGACCGCGAAGTGCCTGTCCGCGAAGGCCGCCACCTGCGGCAGGTGCGTTATGCAAAGCACCTGGTTGGCCCTCGACACTTCCTTCAGCTTCAGGCCCACCACCTGTGCGATTCCGCCGCTTACGCCCGTGTCTATCTCGTCAAAGACCATTGTCGACACCCTGCCCGCGGATATGACGCTCTTTATGGCGAGCATTATCCTCGACAGTTCCCCTCCGGATGCCACCTTTGAAAGGGGCTTAAGGCCCTCTCCCTTGTTCGCGGCAATGAGGAAGCTCACCTTGTCCGAACCCTTTTCGGTAAGCCTCGGAGCCCCGTCCTGGGCCCTGTCCTCCTCGACGAGCGCCTCGAAGAGGGCGCCTTTCATGCCGAGGTTCGTAAGCTCCTCCTCTATCCTGGACTTGAGCACCTTTGCGGCCTCAAACCTCCCGGAGTGCAGCTCGCCCGCTATCCCGGCCGCTTTTGCATGGGCGGCGTTAAACCTCGTCTCGATCTCCGCCTGCTTGAGGTCCGTATTCTCGAGAAAACCCAACTCCTTCTCAAGCGCCTCTTTTTTCGCAAGCATCTCATCGACGCTTCCGCCGTATTTCTTCTTGAGCTTCCCGATGAGGTCGAGCCTTTCGGAAGCCGCTTCCAGCGCCTCGGGGTCGGCCTCTATCGCTGCGGCGTAGTCACGAAAGAAGGCCCCCGCGTCCTCGAGCTCCAGGAGGCTCGCCTCCACCCTCGAAGCCGCCTCCTTGAGCCGCCCGTCGAGCGAGGAGACGTCCTTTAAAGCCCTTGCGACAGCGCCGAGCCTCTCTGTAATCGAGCCTGAGTCCGAATATACGGCCCGCTCGGCGAATTCGGCGGCCTCCCTGAGCTTCCCTACCGACTGGAGCCTTTCCCTGAGGCTCTTTAGCTCCTCCTCCTCGCCGGGCTTGAGGGCGGCGGCAGAGAGCTCTTCGAGCTGAAAGGAAAGGAAGTCCTTCCTGTCCCTCCCTCCCCTGGCCTCATTCAGGAGGACTTCGAGGTCTCTTCTCGCCCCGGCCATTTCCCTGTAAGCCGAAGCCATGCGGGAACGCAGCCCGGAGAGGTCGCCGAAGGAGTCGAGCACCTCAACGTGCTCGTCCGACCTTGCAAGCGACTGGTGCTCGCTCTGGCCGTATATGTCTATGAGCCTGCGACCGACCTCTGTAAGGGTAACGAGCGTCGAGAGGCCCCCGTTTATGTACACCCTGTTCCTTCCGGCGCGCTGGACGACCCTTTTTATGACGAGCTCGTCGGATGCCGGGTACCCCGCTTCCGCGAGTAAGTCGTCGAGGCCGCTGCCGCTTGCGCCGGATATGTCGAACAGGGCCTCCACCTGGGCCTCATCGCTACCTTCGCGGATAAGGTCGCCCGAGGCCCTGTCGCCGAGCACGAGCGCGAGCGCGTCCATTATGATGCTCTTTCCCGCGCCGGTCGAGCCGGTGAAGATGTTTAGGCCCGGGCCGAACCCGATAGAAAGAGATTCGATTATTGCGAAGTCCTTGATACTCAGTTCAAGCAGCATAGAATGGGCCCGTAAGGCTCTCTGAAAAAATTAGAGATTTTTGCAACCTCAAAAAAAATTAGAGATACAATCAAGGAAGGCCGGGAATAAAAAGCGGAGCATATATGTCAATATGTGAGCATTTTTATTACCGTAACCACACAGAGTCCGGGCAAAAGATCAATTTTTAAGAGGATGCCTTCAGTTCCTCACCATGCCGACCTCCCACATAAGCCTCTCGCGGAGGATCTCGAAATAGCTCTTCCCGTCGTACCTCACGAGATAGACGCTCTCGCCCGCGCGCCTTATCCTGACCATGTCCCCGCTCTCAAGCGGAAGGTCCACCTGTCCGTCGAGTATGAGCTCGATGTTCGACTGCTCCGGGCTCACGGCCACGTCCACGGTCATCCAGTCCGGTATGACGACCGGCCTGTTCGTTAGGTTGAACGGGCATATGGGGGCCACTATGATGGAGTGTATTGTCGGATAGAGTATCGGCCCGTTGGCCGAGAGCGAGTAGGCCGTCGAGCCGGTAGGTGTAGCCACGATGAGGCCGTCGGCCCTGTAGGTGTTCACGTATTCCCTGTTGATGCGCGTCTCGAGCCTTACGAGCCTCGCGCTCTCGCCCTTTATGACAGCGTCGTTCAGGACCTTGTGGGTCGAGAGGACCCTCTCATCCCTCGCGTGCTCGACCGAGAGGAGCATCCGCTCCTCGAGTATGAAGTCGTCACGCTCTATCCTCTCAAGGACAGGGAAGACCTCCTTCACGGTTATGGCCGTAAGGAAGCCGAGGCTCCCCATGTTCACCCCGAGTATGGGGACCTTCCTGCCGCCTATGAGCCTCGCGGCGTGGAGCATGGTGCCGTCCCCGCCGAGCACGACCATCAGGTCCACGCTCGTGGGGAGGTCCTTTACGGGTACCGCCGCGGCGCCCTTCAGCATGAGGGCGAGCCCCTCGTCCGTAAAGACCTTGCCGCCCCTTTCGACGAGCCAGTCCGCTATCCTGTCGGCGAGCCTTATCGCCTCGGGGTTGCTTACCTTTACTATGAGGCCTATCCTCTTCAAGAGAAGCTCCTACGGACCGGCGGGCCGCCTCTGCGGCTCTATTACCACCTTTATCGATTCCCCGGCCCCGGCAACGAGCCTGAAGCCTTCGGGGGCTTCGTCGAGGCCGAGCCTGTGCGTTATGAGGTCGTTGACCCCGACCCTTCCGGAGGCGATTAGCTCCAAAGCGACGAGGGTATCGTACGGCGGAGAGGCATATGAATTGACTATGGTGACGTTGTCCCTCCAGAGGTCGAAGAGCGGAAACGGGTATGTCGCGCCCGGCTCCTTGGGCGCAAAGAAAATAATTGTGCCGCCGCGGTCAACGCTGCCGAGACCCTGTGCGATGGCCGGATCGCTCGCCGCGCATATGACGACCAGGTCGACGGGCCTGCCGAAGGCCTCCCTTATCCTGGCCGGAACGTCCGTACGCGCATCGAGCGCGAAGTCCGCGCCGGAGCGGGCGGCGGCCTCGAGCCTGAAATCGTTTATGTCCGTGGCCGCGATGTTCCCTGCTCCGAGCGCGCGGGCAAGCCTTATGTGCAGGAGCCCGGACATGCCGCTCCCTATTACGAGCACGCTCATTCCGGGTTTGAATCGCGCGCATCTAAAGGCCCGGACGACACAGCCGAGCGGCTCGACGAAGGTGGCGTCCTCGAAGCTCACAGAGTCAGGGAGCGCGAAGGTGCCCCTGTCGAGGTTTATGGCCGGCACCCTCACGAACTCGGAGAACCCGCCGGGGTCGAAATTGGTCGAGCGGAGCGTGTCGCACACCGAGTGGTTCCCCGCGAGGCAGTACCTGCACATGTTGCACGGCACGTGGTGGGCGACCGTCACCCGGTCGCCGAATTTAAAGCCCTTTACGCCCGGGCCGGTCTTTTCTATTGTCCCGGCTATCTCGTGCCCAAGGACCAGCGGGGCCTTCTTTATCCTGTACCACTTCATTACGTCGCTCCCGCAGATGCCGCTCGCCTCTATCCTGACGAGCGCCTCTCCGGGGCCTATGGCCGGGACGGGCCTGTCCTCGACCCTTACGTCGCTGTTGTTGTAGTATACAGCGGCCTTCAACGGGCGGCGGCCTCCTTTTCGCCTGCCAGCGCCTGGAAGAGGTCCCAGGCCTTGTCGGGCTTAAGGTCCTTGTGGACTATCTCCCTGACCGTCCTTATCATCGCGGTCGGGTGCTCGGACTGGAAGATATTGCGCCCCATGTCCACGCCCGCGGCGCCCCTGGAGATGGCGTTATAGGAGAGCTCGATCGCGTCCCTTTCGGGTATCTTCTTCCCGCCGGCGATGACTACGGGGACCGGGCAGCTCTTTACGACCTTCTCGAAGTCCTCGCAGTAGTAGGTCTTTACCACATGGGCGCCGAGCTCTGCGGCTATCCTGCATGCAAGGCCCAGGTAGCGCGCGTCCCTCGTCATCTCCTTGCCCACGGCGGTCACGGCGAGCACCGGCATCCCGTACTCCTCGGCCTCGTTTATCAGGTCGGCGAGCGCAAGGAGGCTTTTCCTCTCGATGTCCGAGCCGACGAAGATGGAAAGGGCCACGCCCGCTGCGTTCATCCTGACGGCGTCCCTCATGGATACGGTCGTGCCCTCGTCGGCGAGGTTGCCGAGAATGCTCGTCCCGCCGGACACCCTCAGCATTATGGGCACGTCGACGCCCGGGTCAACGCAGTTCCGGAGGACACCCCTTGTGAGCATGAGGCAGTCCGCGTGCCTCACAAGAGGCTCTATGGTCTTCCCCGGCTCTTCGAGCCCGCTCGTGGGGCCGAGGAAATACCCGTGGTCGACGGCTAACATCACGGTCCTTCCGGTTTCCGGCCGTATTATCCTCGCAAGACGGTTCTTCTTCCCCCAACCCATGTGTGTGCCCTCCTGAGATAATTTTTTCAGCGGAACGGACCGCAAAAACCTTTTTTAAAACAGCGGTTTCCCCAGGGAACTCAAGGGGTTTTTCGGAAAATCAGGATAACAAGCCGAAGGGCTTCCGTCAACTGTATTTATTTTTGAGGAACGTCCTGAAAGGCCCGTTAACAGGACGCTCCCGGCTTATGGCGAACCGGCCCTGAAGCTCTTCCTGCACTCCTCGGAGCAGAAGAAAACGGTCCTGCCCCCTTCCGATGACTTTATGGCCGAGCTTATCGGCACATAGCTTCCGCAGACGGTGTCGAGCACCATCTCCTCGCTCTCGGCGCGGACGTGGGTCTCTGCAGCGCGGCTGGCCGAGGCCTCCCCGGCGCTGCGCGCCCTTTTCGCCTCGAACGCTCGCCTCAGGGCAAGCACCAGGAAGAATATGGCTATGAGTATCAGTACGCTCTTCAATCTTCCATTCTCCTCAGGCCCTCTTTTCCGAGCCTTTCCGCCAATTCGGATACAGGGGCCCCTGAAAGCGGGTCGATGAGCCCGGGCGCGATGTCGGACAGTGGGACCATGACAAAGGCCCGCTCATGTGCGCGCGGGTGCGGCACCTCGATTTCCTCGTCCTTCACCACCCTCGCGCCGTAGAATATTATATCAAGGTCTATTATACGTGGGCCCCATTTTTCGGCCTTTTCCCTGCCCATCCCGGCCTCTATCCGCTTGAGATACCCGAGGAGCTCATGGGGCTTAAGCCCTGTCCTCGCCTCCATGACGGCGTTTACGAACCTCGGCTGGTCCTCCTGGCCCCAGGGCTCGGACTCGTAGAGCGGGCTGACTTTAACGACCATAAGCCCGCCGCCCTCTCCCGCAAGCCTTATCGCCTCGCGGATATTGGCCTCCCTGTCCCCGAGGTTCGAGCCCAGGGCTATGAATATCCGTTCTTCCATCGGATTTAGAGGCCTGTCTCCCAAAAAACAAAGGCCTGAACCGCGCAAGCGGATTCAGGCCCGGCCAGACGTGAGTATGAATTTACCCTTTAGCAGATTGCTGAAAAACTCCGTCTTTATCAGGCTGCTCAAAAAGCTCCAG
>DIDN01000154.1 GCA_002418185.1 Deltaproteobacteria bacterium UBA5799 | reverse complement strand
GAGGATTTATTTTCTGTAATTTTGACTCTTCAACCGCAAGGGGATTAATCTTTTTAAGTGACTTCGCACCCTTCATGCTACCAACGAATTTCAGGTCTGAAGACGATTTTCCAGTATGTAGAATTTTAAATAATACACCCTCTTCAAAGTCAATATAATCAAAATTCACAAGAACACTAGAACCATCTTCCTCAAGAGTCAAAAGAAAATTGTTTGCAGGTTTACTTTCTAAAACAGAGAACGATAGGATTTTTATATTGTTACCAACTTCAATTCGCAAAGGGTCTGCGGAAGAGATATCTGCACCATTTATCGTTTCTTTTCCTTTGTTAAAAAAAATGATCTTTGAAGCTGTTAAGTTTTGTATTTTTTGACCTGAAAAAAGTATTTCTAATTTTTCAATTCCACTCACAAAATCCTTTATAATATTGAAGCTCCTGATTGCATAGACGGGTTTTTTATTTTTCAGAGCTTTAAAATAAAATATAATTGCTAAAAAAATTCCAATAGACCCTATCCCAAGAGCTATCAAATTGTTATATGGAAAATTATTTATGTATTCAATATAGTCGAACATATTATAACCCGTACTCCTTCCACCTCTTCTCGACAAGCTCCTCTATCATCTTATCCATCTCCATCTTCTCGCCCCACTTGCGGGTGACCTCGGGCGGCTGCTTGTTCGTCGCGTCAATGCCCATTTTGCTCCCCAGGTTATCAAGCGGCGAGGAGAAGTCGAGATAGTCAATCGGAGTGTTCTCTATTATTAGGGTGTCCCTCTTCGGGTCCACCCTCGTCGATATCGCCCATATGACGTCCGCCCAGTTGTGCACGTCTATGTCGTCGTCAACGACGATTATGTACTTGACGTACATGAACTGCTTCAATACGCCCCAGAGGCCCATCATTATCCTCCGCGCGTGGCCGGGGTACTCCTTTTTTATCGAGACGACTGCTATCCGGTACGAGACCGCTTCCATCGGGAGGCTGAAGTCCACGACCTCCGGGAACTGGAGCTTGAGAGAAGGGAGATAGAGCTTGTTCAAAACAGTCCCGATGACCGCGTCCTCCTTGGGCGGCCTGCCTGTTATGGTCGTAAGATAGAGCGGGTCTTTCCTGTGGGTTACGGCCTTCAAATGAAATATTGGGAAGGGCTCGGGCGCGTTATAGTAGCCGGTGTGGTCGCCGAAGGGGCCTTCAATCTCAAGATCTCCGTGGCGTATCTCCCCTTCGAGGACTATCTCGGCTGTCGCGGGCACCTTCAAGGGCACTGTCTTGCACTCGACGAGCTCTATGGCCTTTTTCCGGAGGACCCCCGCGAAATGGAATTCGCCCACGCCCTCTGGAACTGGCGTTACGCCCGCGATTGTCGTAGCCGGGTCGCAGCCTATGGCCACCGCAACGGGCATGGGCCTTCCTTCCTTTTCCCATTCCCTCTGGTGCGTTGCGCCGCCCCGGTGCTTTAGCCACCTCATTATCGCGCGCTTATTGTCGATGTATTGCATCCTGTATACGCCGACGTTATACGGCCCGCCTTTTGGCGACTGCGTCACCACGAGCGGCCACGTGATAAGCGGCGCCGCGTCCCCGGGCCAGCATTTGATTACGGGTATCTTCGAGAGGTCGGCTTTATCGGTATGGACGACCTCCTGGCAGGGGCCGTTCTTCACGGTCTTTGGGCCGAGGGTGAGGACCTTGCCGAAATAGGGTATCTTCTTTACCGCGTCCCAGAGGCCTTCGGGCGGCTGCGGGCGCTGGAGGGCGGCTATGAAGCTCCCGATCCCGGCAAGCTCTTCCTCGGTTACGCCCAGGCCCAGCGCGACCCTTTCCGCAGTGCCGAAGAGGTTCCCGATAATCGGCATCCCATGCCCCTTGACCTTTTCGAAGACGACCGCAGGGCCGCCGGCCTTTACGAGCCTCTCCATAATGGCAGAGGCTTCGAGGTGCGGGTCCACTTCCGCTTTTACGCGTTTTAGAAGCCCCTTTGATTCGAGCTCTCCCAGGAATTCCCTCATGTCGTTATAGCGCATCTTCCCTCTCAGAGATTCATGTCGATGATTATGAAGAAGAGGACGAGACCGCCGATAAGCGCGTTTGCCTGGAAGCCCTTGAACGCGGCCTCGCGCGTGCCGTTTTTCCTCACCGAAGCCGCCGCTGCCAAAAAGAGCGCAAGGCAGACGGCGAGGCCCGAGAAGAACACGGCACCGAGCCCGGCGATCGCCGCCCCTGCGCCGAGTGCCAGGGCGAAAAGCACGTAAAGTATGAGGAGCGCCCTGTGTACCGAGGCGCCGAAGAAGATGGCGGTCGATTTTACGCCCACCCTCAAGTCGTCCTCCTTGTCCATGAGCGCGTATATCGTGTCGTATGCGGTCGACCAGAACACGTTCGCGAGGAAAATAAGGAGGGCCGCGGCCCCGACCTCGCCCTTAACTGCGCTCCAGGCCATGACCGCGCCCCATCCGAAGGCCGCCCCGAGCACCACCTGTGGGAAGTGGCTTACGCGCTTGACAAAGGGGTAGGCGCCCGCAAGGGCCAGGCCCGCGAATGAAAGGAGTATGGTAAGCCTGTTGAGCTGCAAAACCAGCACGAAGGCCAGAAGCGTGAGGGCGGCGCAGACCAGGGCCGCCTCTTTCACGTTAAGCCTGCCGCTCGCCAGGGGCCGGGCCCTGGTCCTTTCAACGAACGGGTCGAAACCCCTGTCGGCGATGTCGTTTATTGCGCAGCCCGCGCTCCTCATTAGGAACGTCCCGGCTGTGAAGACGAAGAGCAGTTTAAGTCCCGGGGAGCCGCCGGAAGCGATAAAGAGCGACCACATGGTGGGCCAGAGTAGAAGGAGAGTGCCCTGCTGCTTCGGAAGCCTTATGAGGTCCGATATCGCATGGAATTTCTCCCCGGCTGCGACCGAGCCCTGGCCCATGCTCAGCTCCTTACGGTGAGGCCTGTAAGCTCGGGGCTGAATATCTCAGCGACCGCGGCCTTTATTGTCCAGCGTTCCTCGTTTCCGTTGAAAAGGACGTACCTCCGGGCGAAAAGCGGCGTCTCGGGAGCGGCGCCAAGCTCAAGCGAAACAGGCGGGCACTTGACTACACCGATCTCGAGCCGTTCCTTGCCGAAGAGGATCCCGTTTTCGGCAAGTACCCTGCCCAGCGGCTCTGACTCCGCCTTGCCGTTCCCGTAAAGCGCCTGGTAGAGCTTGGGCTCAATCATGTCAACGGGTATGAGCGTGCGGGCGTAGAGGAGCTTCCTGCCCCCTGCCGTCAGCCAGACCTCCCTTTCGGTCGCCTTGCCTCCGGGCGCGGCCCCGAGGCAGGAGGCCTCTTCACCGGTGAGCAGGGCTTCGCCCGTGAACCTCACCTCGGCTTCGACGCGCGACCGGGTAAGGAGCTCGAGCTCCAGCGTCATCGAGCCCTCGGAAAAAAGAAGGAGCTTCTGGTGAGGCAGAAGCCCCTCTATCAATGGCGAACAACGGGCCTCCTCGGCTCCGAGCCATTCCTTGAGGAGGACGTATGAGTACCCCTTGGCCATAAGGTGTGAAATTATCACATAGCAGGCCTTTGGTCAACAAGGCCCCTCAAGGACTGGGATGGGGGGAAAATCAGGAAAGATCGTGCGGAGAAGAAAAAAAGAGCCGCACCCGGGCAGGGCATGCGGCTCTTTCAGGGACAAGGTTTCAGTGGTTCTTTGTTTCCTCTTTTTCAGGCCGGGGTTGCTCGACCGGGAGCTCCGAGGCCCTGAGGAACGCGTCAACGCTGTATTTTATAGCGGCTGCCGTGCTTTTGTTCTGGCTCCTCAATATCTTGAGGAGCTTCCCGACATATATTATCTCATCGGGGCTGAGGGCCGAGAGGTCGGGGGACCTTGTGAGCTCCTTGCCGTACAGCAGGGTCTCCTCTGCTGCCGACATGTACCCCTTCCGCTCGAATTCGCCGCCCTTGCCGGGCCTGTACATCTCGCCCTCGCCGGATATTAGCCAGTCGACGGAGAGGCCGTATATGTTCGCGAACCTGAGCACAAGGTCGGTCGGCATCTCGCCCCTCTTCTTGTAATTGGAAAGCGCCTGAGGGGTCACTCCGAGCACGCGCGCCACGGCCGAATCGTTCTTGAGCTTGCCGGCCCAGCGCATCCTCTCTATAATTTCAGAATAGCTTACACCCATTATTGTTCTCCTTTGAGTTGCTTTTTCTCTTTAGTCAGACAGACAAACAGGAACCGAGTCTTTCAAGGGAGTGAGCGGGCATTCACGCTGTTCTTAGCGGTGTGAATAGGGGTCGGAGTTTTTGCGCCGCGGGACTTACTCACCCAGTGTTACCCTGTCTTTGCGACGAGATAGATATTTCAACAAATTATAGACCTTTTGAAAGGCGCTGTCAATACCCGTCCGACAATAATTATTTGAATGAAATCGTTCCAACCTGCTCTCAAAACAATTGAACCGGGCTTTGAGCCCGGCCTTAGGGGAGGTGCGTCCGCGGTTTGATTCATGGTGGGCGGTACTGGATTTGAACCAGTGACTTCCACCGTGTGAAGGTGGCACTCTGCCGCTGAGTTAACCGCCCGTATTGAAATGACCTATATTTTACAGGCACAACGGGCCGGCAGTCAAGAATTACCTTGAAGAGACCTGTCCCAGGGGTTATATTTCCGTGTACAATGGTTGTATGAGGATAATGGGGCTCGACATAGGCAAAAAGACCATAGGGGTCGCGTTGAGCGACCCCGAAGGCCTTATCGCACAGCCGGTCGCCACTATAAAGAGGACGACTTTCTCGAATGATATCGAAGAGGTCCTGAGGCTCTCGGCCGACCATTCGGTAGCCGTCATCGTTGCTGGCCTGCCCCTCAATATGGACGGCAGCCGCAGTGCGCAGACCGAGTTCGTCCTGAAGTTCGCCGAAAGGCTAAAGGAGCGGACCGACATACCGATAAGGACATGGGACGAGAGGCTTTCCACGATGGCGGTGGAGAGGGTCCTTATAGAGGGCGGCGCGCGTAGAGAGAAAAGAAAAGGGGTCGTCGACAAGCTCGCGGCCGCCTACATCCTGCAGGGCTACCTGGACAGCCGTAGAAAAGCCGAGTAAGGCCCCGCCCCTTCAACCAAACAATGTACGCGATGGGAAAAAAGTTCGAAAAAATTGCGCTGTTCCTTGCTATCGGCGTACTCTTGGCCGTTACGCACTTCTACGTGACCTTCCTTACTCCGCCCTCAAGCGAAAGGGCCGTAAGGACGGTCCATATCGAGCGCGGGATGAGCTTCAGGCTCGTTGCAGAGACGCTCGAGCGCGAGGGGGTCGTGCGCGACGCTGACACGCTGGGGTTTGCCGCGCGCATCTTCGGCGCGTACACCAGGGTAAAGGCAGGGGAGTACGAATTCACCACGGACATGACCCCGTTCGAGGTGCTCGACGCCCTCGTCAAAGGGCGCATAAAGAAATATTCGGTAACGCTCCCCGAAGGCTACAACGTCAAGGAGATGGCAACGACCCTCGAAGCCGCCGGCCTTGTCGAGGCCGAGGTCTTTACGGCCAGGGCGACGGACCCGGAGCTTGCCGCTTCGCTCGGGGTCGAGGGCCCGACGCTCGAGGGTTATCTCTTCCCCGATACCTACGAATTTACCAAGGGGCTCAGCGCCGACGAGATGATCTCGAGGATGGTCTCGAAGTTCAGGAACGTCTACTCCGAATTCGAGGACGAGGCGCGGGAAAAGAACATGTCCATGAGGAAGGTGGTGACCCTCGCGTCCATAATCGAAAAGGAGACCGGGGCGCCTTCCGAGAGGGAGCTGATAGCCGGAGTGTTCCATAACAGGCTCAGGCAGGGGATAAGGCTTCAGAGCGACCCGACGGTAATCTATTCCATCCCGGGCTTTGACGGCAAGATAAGGAAGAGCCACCTTTCGATGAAGTCGCCCTACAACACCTATGTGAACTACGGCCTCCCCCCCGGCCCGATAGCTAGCCCGGGCAGGGATTCGATAGCCGCCGCGCTCAGGCCCGCCAGGACCGACTACCTCTACTTCGTCTCGAAGAACGACGGCACGCACCAGTTCTCGAGGACACTTGTAGAGCACAACAGGGCAGTGGACGAGTTCCAGAGGCAGGTGAGGGTCTCGAGGTCGGGGGTAAAAAAGGCGGAAGCTGTGGCCCGGGATTGAACGGCAGGCCCGGGCTTCAGTATAGCCTCCCCTTGAAGCCGCTCGAAATCTTAACTTTCCCGTCCTCGTCTACTATAAGACCCTCTACCCCTTCGAGCCTCTCTATGAGCTCCATTCCCTTCGTCGGACCAATGACAAAGACCCCGGTTGCGAGCGCGTCCGCCGTTGTGGGGTCCTGCGCCGCGAGCGTAACGCCCTGCGTACCCTTTGCCGGGAAACCGGTCCTGGGGTCGAGTATGTGGTGGTACCTTATGCCGTCCTTCTCGAAGAACCTCTCATAATCTCCTGAGGTCGGCGCAGTGCCGTTCTCGAGATACAGTTCCCCGAGGAGGCCCTCTTTCCTCGGGTGCTTAATCCCTATGGTGAAGGGCGTGCCGTTATCCTGGAATACCACCATGTCGCCGCCGGCGCGTACTATCCCTTTTGCGACCCCCCTGTCCTTAAGCTCCCCGGCGGCCTTTCCGGTTATATATCCCTTTGCGACCCCGCCGAGGTTAAGCGACATTCCTTCCCTTGCAAGGCCTATCCCGGGCCCCTCCTCGTCGAGCAACACGCCCCGGTAGTCCACAAACGCCAGGAGCCTTTCGACCTCCTCCTGAGGAGGGACGACGCCCTTTTCACCCGAGGGGCCCCAGACCCCGGCGAGGGCGCCTACAGTAGGGTCGAAGGCGCCATTGGTGAGCCCGGCTATTCTCAAGGCCTCCTTCGTGACCTCGAACGTATCGGGCGACACGGGGACAGCGCCTTTTCCGGCATTTCGGTTTATCCTTGAGACGTCGCTATCAGGCCGGTAGGAGCTTAAAAGCGCTTCGAGCCTTTCTATCTCCCTGAAGGCGGCGTCTGCTGCCTCGTCGAAACGCTCCCTGTCGCCCTCCATCAGCGTAAGCTCGACGATGGTGCCCATCGCCGGCCTGGCGTAATTGACGGACTCCGGCCCCTGCCTCCATACAAGAAGGATAGAGACAGCAAGGAGGAGGAATACCGAGGCAGCGACAGCCGCGTATCTGATACTCTTATCAGCCATAAGTTAAAATCCGGAAGACCCCCTGCCGCGCCTGTACGGACGCGTGAGACGGGCAAAAAGAAGAAGCCGGGCTTGGGCGCCCGGCTTCGATACGGCATAGAGCTGGAAGGGCGGCCTGGGAAGCTCTGCCGCGCCTTTCCCTGATAGTGCGCTCCAGGGTTTTAGGCCCTTGGGAGGAGCTTAAAACTCCTCCTCCTCGGTCTCGGTCCTCTCCATGATGCCGAGGCCCGTTTCCTCCTCGAAGCGGCCCCGTATCTTCTGCTCCCTTTCCATCTTGGACATGCACTCGACGCATACCCTGGTGGCCGGGAGGGCGCGGAGCCGCTCTTCGGCGACCGGCTCGCCGCATTCCTCGCAGGTCCCGAAGGTGTTGTCGCGGAGGCGCTCAAGGGCGTCCTCGATTTCCGAGAGCTTTTCCCTGTCGCGGTCGCCGAGCATGAGGGCGAGCTCTCTTTCCCGCTCGTTGCTGGCGATGTCGTATATGTCGCCGATCTCGTACTTGAGGACGTTGCTTTCGCTGCGGACCTTCTGGGAGACTTCCTGGAGTATCTTGTTCTTCGCCTCCAGGAGCTTCTGGGATATCTCCTTTTTGAACGGCACCTTTGCCGTCCCGGTTTTCGTCGATTTTTTAGCTGTGCTTGCGCTGGTCCTTTTTGCCATTTGTTTCTTTTCCTTTGATGATTTCGAGGAAGCCTTTCCGGCGGAAGCCTTGGGAGCCCTGGCCGGCGACGCCCCTTTTTTCCCTGCTTTCACGGCTTTTTTGGTTTTTACGGCTGTTTTTGACATAGGTTGGAAGTATACAGTTTTTTAAAATGTTGTCAATGGAATTTGGGCTCGCGTCCTTGCAGCCGGACCCGTGCATGGAAACGACCATAATGTTCTCAAAACCCCCGGTATTCAGCGCGTGTGCGTACAGGCGCGATTCCGAGCATACAGGGGAATAAATAAGTATATCAAAAAACGAGGGCCGATAAAAGGGGTCCGCCGAGCCTTGCGCCGGCGGCTTATTGGGATTGAACCATTTTCTCAGCTAATATAGAATGATAGAATCCGAAAAAGGACGCTTGGGAAAATGGTTTTCGACGTCATAGTAATCGGGGCAGGCCACGCCGGGTGCGAGGCCGCGCTTGCGGCCGCAAGGACCGGGCTTTCTACGCTCGTATTAACGATGAACCTGGATACCATCGGGCAGATGTCCTGCAACCCTGCCATAGGAGGCGTAGCCAAGGGCCACCTGGTAAAGGAGATAGACGCGCTCGGCGGCGAGATGGCCAGGGCAATCGACGATACCGCCATACAGATCAGGACCCTGAACGACAGCAAGGGCCCTGCCGTACGGGCGACCAGGGCGCAGGCCGACAGGGCCCTTTACAGGCGGAGGATGAAAAGGGCCCTGGAGGCGGCCCCAAGCCTGCATCTCAAGGAGGGCGCGGCAGATGCCGTTCTGGCCGGTGCCGGCCCGGGCAACGCGCTTTCGGCCAGGGGCGTTCGACTCTCTACCGGAGAGGAGCTCTCGGCGGGCGCGGTAATCGTTACGACAGGGACATTCCTCCGGGGCCTCATCCACATGGGCCTCAAGAGCTTTCCCGGCGGCAGGGCAGGCGACCACGCAAGCACCTCGCTCTCAGGTTCACTTGCGTCCCTTGGCCTCAGGCTCGGCCGCCTGAAGACAGGCACCTGCCCGAGGCTCGACAAAAGGAGCATAGATTATTCGAAAACAACGCTGCAGGAGCTTCAGGACCCTACGGAGTTCAAGCCCTTCTCTTTCTCATCCCCGCCATTCACAAGGGAGCAGTTACCTTGCCATATTACCTATACCAATGAGGAGACACACAGGGTAATAAGAGAGAACCTGGGGCATTCACCACTATATAGTGGGGTCATTGAAGGCGTAGGCCCAAGATATTGCCCATCAATAGAGGACAAGGTTGTCAAATTTCCGGACAGGGCAAGGCACCAGGTCTTCCTTGAGCCGGAAGGGTATGAAACGATAGAGGTCTACCCGAACGGCCTCTCGACTTCCCTCCCGATAGAAGCTCAGAAGGCGTTCCTCAAGACCATACACGGGCTTGAGGCGGCCGAGATACTGAGGCCCGGTTACGCAATAGAGTACGACTATGTGGAGCCGACCCAGCTTAAGCTCTCACTTGAGGCAAAGTCAATAGAGGGCCTTTTTTTTGCCGGCCAGATAAACGGGACCTCAGGGTATGAGGAGGCGGCTGCGCAGGGCCTTATGGCCGGGATAAACGCCTCTCTGAAGCTCAGGGGAAAACCCGCGCTGATACTCGACCGGGCAGAGGCATACATCGGGGTCATGATTGACGACCTGGTTACGAGAGGCACAAGGGAACCATACCGGATGTTCACCTCCAGGGCAGAGTATCGCCTGCTCCTCCGAGAGGACAATGCTGACCTCCGCCTCATGGAAAAGGGGTTTGAAGCCGGGCTCGTAACGCATGATGTGTACGGGAACTTCCTTGAAAAAAAGAGGAAAATCAATGAGTTGAATGCTTTCCTGGACTCCTGCCGGTTCAACCCGACAACCGAGGCCAGGGATGCCCTCAAGGCGCTCGGAGGCGGCGAGTTGCACAAATCCGTTACCCTGAGAGAGCTCCTAAGGAGACCCGGCATAGGCCTCAGGGATGTCCTAAGGCTCTCCGGGAGAGAACTCCCGGTTTCGGACGATATCGCCGAGGCCGTGGAGATCGAGACCAGGTACGAGGGCTATATAAGGAGGCAGGTCGAGGATGTAGCGAGGTTCAGGAAGATGGAGGGTATTAGGATACCCGATCTCTCGTATGAAGGCGTTGCCGGTCTCTCCTCTGAGATAAAGGAGAAGCTTGAGAGTGCGAGGCCCGCTTCCATAGGGCAGGCGAGCAGGATATCCGGCATGACACCCGCGGCCATTTCCATGCTGATGGTGCATCTCAAGAAAATCGGCGCTTATAGATGATGTTCCACGTGGAACATCTCCGGGATATTTAAGCATGGACAACAGAGAAAAGCTCGAAATCCTCAAAAAGGGCGCCCTTGAGCTGGGTGTCGAGCTTGACGAAAGGCAGGGAACGGCCTTCCTCGCCTATCTCCAGGAGCTTAAGAGCTGGAACCGGAGGATAAACCTCACCTCAATAGAAGACGATAGAGAAATACTCGTGAGACACTTCCTTGATTCCCTCGCGCCCGTGCGCTTCCTCGCGGGAGTGAATTCAGCGCTCGACATGGGCGCTGGTGCGGGCTTTCCCGGCATTCCCTTAAAAATTGCCATCCCTGACCTTCAGGTGATCCTCCTCGATTCAGTCCTTAAAAAAGTAAGCTTCATGCGCCACATAATAAGGACCCTGGGTCTTAAGGGCATAGAAGCCCTTCACGGGAGGGCCGAGGCCAATGAGCTAATAACAAGGCTTTCGGGCTCGTTCGACTGCGTGGTTTCAAGGGCGTTTGCGGAGCTTGCGGCTTTTTCGGCCCTGGCGCTCCCGTATTTGCGGCCCGGCGGCAGGCTCCTGGCAATGAAGGGGCCTGCTGTCCGGGACGAGCTTAAGGCCATTAGTGAGATAAGCGGGTTTACCCGGCCCGAGGTGTTTGAGGTTGCTATCCCCTTTTCCAAAAGGGTCACAAGCATGGTCGTTCTGCGTAAAATTTGAATGTTCCACGTGGAACAAAAACAGGGTTTTGTATCGCGAAGATGTTCCACGTGGAACATCAGGGCTCTTTTCCCTTGAAATCACATGCCCCGATGTTTTAAACTCAACTCTTCTGAATCTCAAGAGAGGGTCCATTTGGGAAAAGTAATAGCCATAGCCAACCAGAAGGGGGGAGTTGGGAAGACCACTACCTCCGTTAACCTTTCCGCGACCCTTGCCGTTGCCGAAAAAAAGGTGCTGCTTATAGATTTCGACCCGCAGGGCAATGCCACAAGCGGGCTGGGGCTCGACAAGAGAGGCTCAAGGGGCGTCTATGACGCCATGATAGGCGAGGTGGACATCAAGTCCCTTATAAAAGATACGGAGATAAGGTTCCTGAAGATTGTGCCTTCCTCCATAGACCTGACCGGCGCAGAAATAGAGCTGATCGATGACCAGGCCCGTGAATACAGGCTGAGGAACACGATAAATACCGTAAGGGATTTATTCGACTATATCATAATAGACTGCCCGCCGTCACTTAGCCTCCTTACGGTCAACGCGCTCGTGGCGGCTGATTCGGTCCTCATACCCCTCCAGTGCGAGTATTACGCCCTCGAGGGCATAAGCGACATCTCCCGCACAATAGACCTCATAAGGGCCAAGCTCAACCCAGGCCTGCAGATTGAGGGCATACTCCTTACCATGTTCGATTCAAGGAACAACCTTACGCACCAGGTGGAGGAGGAGATAAGGGCCCACTTCGGGGCCAAGGCCTTCAAGACCGTCATCCCCAGGAACGTGAAGCTTTCAGAGAGCCCTTCATTTGGAAAGCCCGTGATACTTTACGACATCCAGTCCAAGGGCGCGGTGAGCTACATGGATCTCGTAAAGGAGATGGTCCTTGGCGCAGGCCCAGATTCTACAACAAAATTAAGCACTTAGCTCAACAAAGAGGCGCATATGCTCAATAAGAAGAAGGTCCTTGGAAGAGGGCTCGGCGCCCTCATCGGCGAGGCTTCCCCAGTGGAGAGGCCCGCGGCGGCCGCAGTTGCCAACGAGAAGTTCCGGCTATGCCCCGCAAGCGACATAAGCCCGAACAAGTCCCAGCCGAGAAAGTATTTCGACGAAACGGCCCTTAAAGAGCTGGCCGACTCCATAACGGAGAAGGGCATAATAGAGCCGCTCATAGTAAGGAGGGCCCTCGAGGGCTACGAGCTCATTGCAGGAGAGCGGAGGTGGCGGGCCGCGCGCATGGCAGGCCTTGCCGAGCTCCCGGTGGTCGTGGTCGAGGCAGGCGACGAGGAGAGCCTCGAACTCGCGATAATAGAGAACATACAGAGGGAGGGGCTCAACCCCGTGGAGGAAGCCGAGTCGTACAGGAGCCTCATGGGCTTCGGCCTTTCACAGGAGGAGGTCGCGAAGAAGGTCGGCAAGGACAGGGCGACGGTCGCCAACTACATCCGGCTCCTCAGGCTCCCGCACGAGGTGAGGGAAGAGATAGTAAAGGGCAATATCACCATGGGGCACGCGAGGGCGCTCCTGTCGCTTGAAAGCCACGCGGCGCAGGCCGGGCTATGCAGAGAGATAATCAACAGGGGCCTTTCCGTGCGCGACGCCGAGGCCCTTGCCTCAAAACCTAAAACGGAGAAGGCCGCAAGGCCCGGAAAGGGCGGTGCGAGCGCCAATACCGAACTCGAGGACGAGCTCAGGGGGATATTCGGCACCAGGGTCGCGCTCAAGGACAGGAAGGGGAAGGGGAAGATAGAGATAAGCTATTTCTCCGCTGACGAGAGGGAGAGGATACTGGATCTCCTCCGCTCTGCCGGCGGCTGATGTGACCCGGGTCCTTGCCTTCCGAGCCGGCGCCCCTTATAACAGACCCCGAACAGTGCCCGTTTGCCGATAACCGCGACGAACCGGGCCGAGCATGGAATAAGGAGGTCCCTATGTTCCGAAAGGAAAAGGACAGGATCGAAAAGAACAAGACGGCCGTTGCGGGCGACATCACCGGCTTTATAGGTAAGGGCGTTGCAATGGAGGGGAGGCTCTCCTTCGAGGAGACGATGAGGGTCGACGGCAGCTTCAAGGGCGACATCTCGGCCCCGGCAGGCTCGCTCGTGGTCGGGGAGGGCGCCCACATCGAAGGGGACATACGGGTCAGCACGGCGGTCATCTCCGGGACCGTCAAGGGGAGGATAGAGGCGGCCCAGAGGGTGGAGCTCAAGTCCCCGGGCAACATGACCGGCGAGATAAAGACCCCGACTCTCATAATAGAGGAAGGTGTCGCCTTTGACGGCACCTGCACAATGGTAAGGAAAGACGGAACGGCCCGGGAAACGGTCGAGTACGGCGAGGTCCCGCAGGAGGCGACCATAGTTCAATAGGAGGCAGGCAAGCTCCTGGGAGTCCAGATGAAAAACGAGTGCCGGGCAGGGTCCGGCCGTATCGAGAGAAAAGACCCCCGGGCCCTGCTTGCGAACGCTGTCGTTGTCTTTTCGACGAAATCCAATATCCTGTCACTGCCTTTACACCGGGACGAGCCCGGCGCCAATATCTCCCGGCCAACCCGCTCTCTCAGGCGGGCCTCTGCCCGCCCTTACCCGGCTTTCCTCCAATGAAATTTTTCGCCCCTCCGTCCGCGCCATATATGAAAACTGCCGCCCTGGTGAATGCATGCAGGGCGCGTAAGCCAGCCCGTCCCTTTATCACCGCGATAGACATACCGGGTCCATGCCGCATGTTTTTAAAAGGGCATGCCCCTTGTCAGTCGGTCAATCGGAGCCGCCGCGGCCCCTTTTCCCCTTTACGATGTTTCTCACCGAGCATGGACAACGTCCGGAAAAATCCGCTGCAACCTTGCCAGGACGACTGGAATCTCCGGGCCGTGAATAGGGGCTTATGCAAAGGAAACTGAAGGAAGAGAGCGTAATATTCATAAGCGTCCTCAAGTGGATACTGCTTGCCACTGCGGTCGGCGCCATTGTGGGCGTTTCGACGACGCTATTCGTTAAATCCCTCAACTTTGGCGCAGGGCTCGCCGCCCGCTACGATTATTTTTTCGTCCTGATGCCACTCGGCCTCCTTGCGAGCGTCCTCATCATAAAGTACCTCTTTCCCCAGGCAGCCGGGCACGGCGCGAACATGGTCATCTCGAGCATCCACAAGAACGACGGGAAGATAAAGCCGCTCGTGATACCAGTGGAGTTCGTAAGGACCTTCATAACGCTCTCGACAGGCGGCTCTGCCGGTAAGGAGGGGCCGAGCGCGCAGATAGGCGCGGGGCTCGCCTCCCTCGTAGCCGACCTCCTGCGGTTCGACGGCTCGGACAGGAGGAAGCTCGTAATCTGCGGCATAAGCGGCGGCTTCTCTTCCGTCTTCGGCACGCCGCTTGCGGGCGCGATATTCGGCATGGAGGTCCTCTTCGTCGGGAGCATCCGGTACGAGGTGCTCCTCCCTTCCTTCGTCGCCGGGATAATAAGCTATCAGGTCTCCTCGTGGATGGGCCTCACCTATTTTTATAACCCCATAACTTTCATACCTGTTTTCAGCGAGGCCTTTTTCATCAAGGTCATCATCGCCGGGGCGCTCTTCGGCCTCTGCTCCTTCCTGCTCGTCGAAACTCTCCGGCTCGGGAAGAAGGCCTCGAACGCCGTAAGGCTCAGGGAGGAATACAAGGCGCTCCTCGCTGGAAGCGTCCTCGTGGTCCTGAGCTTTATCTTTTCGGGAAAGTACAATGGACTCGGCCTCGACGTGATACAGTCGGCCCTCGAGGGCGGCGAGGTCCCCTGGTACGCGTTCATGATGAAGTCGCTCTTCACCTCGGCGACATTGAGCTTCGGCGGGAGCGGCGGCATCGGCACGCCCATATTCTTCGTAGGCGCGACCGCCGGGTCCGCCTTCTCCAGGCTCCTCGACATGGACCCCGCCATGCTCTCGGCCATCGGGTTCGTCGCGCTCCTGGCCGGGGCGGCGAACACGCCCATTGCCGCGAGCATAATGGCGGTCGAGCTCTTCGGGGCCGAGGTCGCGCCCTATGCGGCGGTCGCCTGCGTTATAAGCTACATAATCACCGGGCACAGGTCCGCGTACCCGTCGCAGGTGCTGGCAGTCAAGAAGTCCGGCTCCATACTGGTAGAGGTCGGGGGCGAGGTCTCGGGCACGAAACCGGACGTCGAGTACAGGGACAGGAGCATCATAGGCGTCATAAGGCACATGGTCAAAAAAGACCGGCGGGAAGGCCGCGATGGACCCTGACGAGATAAGGAACCTCAGGTGGCCCGGAGACAGGGAGCGCGTAAGGGAGATACAGGACGAGCTGGCAGGGAAGCGGAGGATTACGGCCTTAAGGAGGCGTCCGCGCCTGGTAGCGGGCATTGACGCCTCTTTTTTGGATGATAAGATTATATGTGTGGCGTCGCTCTACGGCCTTCCCGATCTTGTGCCGCTCGAAGACAGCGTCTTTGCGGGCAGGGCGCACTTCCCGTACATAACAGGGCTCCTTTCCTTCAGGGAGGGGCCTGCCGTGCTGGACGCACTCAAGGGGCTTAAGAGAAGGCCCGACCTCCTTATCTTCGACGGGCAGGGCATAGCGCACCCGCTCGGGCTGGGAATAGCAGCTTTCATGGGGGCGCTGCTTGACGCGCCTTCTGTCGGCTCGGCAAAGACGAGGCTCGTCGGAGAGTACAGAGAGCCGGGGCCGAGGAGAGGCGATTTTGCCGACCTCGTTTATAGGGGAGCCGTCGTTGGCGCGGTCGTCCGGACCAGGGACGATGTAAAGCCCCTTTTCGTGTCGCCGGGGCACAGGATAGACGTTGCGGGCTCGGTGGAGGTGGTCCTTGAATGCGCCCCGCGCTTCAGGATCACCGAGCCGGTAAGGAGGGCGCACCTCCTTTCGAGGAAGGTGAAGAGGGAGCTGATGGGAGAGTAGGCTCCGAGTGCCTTGTCTCAAGCATACTCTTTGCTAAAAGCCTTTTCCGCGCTTCCGCGCGGTTTCGAGGGTAAGGCTCGCTTGCTATCCGCCTCCCCCACCCCGTGAACGGGCCCCTTAAGTCGCGGAGTTTACCCTGAGCGAAGCGAAGGGCCTCGTCCTGACATCCTCGGCCCGTTCACGCTCTTCCTCCCTAAGGCTACGCTCGCCTTACCCTCCGGGGTTTGTT
>DIDN01000056.1 GCA_002418185.1 Deltaproteobacteria bacterium UBA5799 | reverse complement strand
CAGCCCTTTTCCATCATTGTAAGCTCCCATTCGTCCGTGCCCCTGTCGTACCTGATTATATAAGTGCACTCGTCGTCCGCCTTGAGCTTATAGTACTCCTCCGCCTCACCCTGCCACCTGTCGAGTATCTCCTCGATATTGAGGGTCTTGCCCCCTATGGTGAAGGATACAGGCTTTTCCTCGCTCTCGAAGCCCGAGTATGTATTGACCTTTATGTTTATTCCGGGCATATGGAAATTATAACTCATTTTTCGGGCCTTTCACCACGGGCCGGAAAAAACAGGCTTATGCAGGGCAGTGACTTGCCCGTATTAAGGAATCTCTCTATCGTATAAATAGGATGTATCTCGCGTATAAATAGGATGTATCTCGGAAAAAACAAAAGGGGGTAGATGGAAATGGAAAGAGACCCCGTATGCGGCAGCATGATAGACCCTGCGTCAGCAGGCCACCAGAGCGAATACGGCGGGAAGGTCTACCGTTTCGACTCATCGAGATGCAAGCACGACTTCGACTCCGACCCTGGCAGATACGTGTCCGGCGGCGGGGCCGAAAGCGCTGCAAGAAGGGCGCGCGAGGCCGGTAAAAAGGCCGAGAGGCCGCGGTCGTTCGCCAGAAGCGTCCTTTCCGGAAGGAAGTCCCAGGCGGCGGACATAATGGGGAGCGTATCCAGTGCCCTGCACGACCTCTCGGTGTCGCTCGACGAGAAGGACCGGCACGAGCTGTCGAGGATGGTCGAGAGGACGGCTGCCGAGGCCGACGCGGCATCCTCGTATTTCAGGGACAGGGACGCGGACGACATAATCGAGCGGGTCGAGGAGTTCGTGAACGAAAGGCCGGGGATCGCCATAGGCGGCGCGCTGGGAGCGGGCTTCCTCGCCGCGCGGCTCCTTAAAAGCGATAGCGCCTGGAAGGAACGGCCTGGCGGGGAATAAAACCCCGGGGCGCCCGGACAGTGGCCGCCCGGAAACGAGCCGAAAAACGGACGGCAAAAGGGTTTCCGGCCCTTTTCAGGTCCTCCGGGTCTTTCGGTCCGGGGCCCGGGGCTTATGACCGGCTTCAGAGAGGCCGGGTCAGGAGGTATAAAAATGGCTTACGTCAGAAAGGACGAACGGACGCTCGGGGAATTGTTCTCCGACCTTTCCGACCAGGTACAGGACATGGTCAGGAAAGAGTTTCAGCTTGCAAGGAACGAGATGGCCTCCAAGGTGTCGCGCGGCGCGGAGGACGCAAGGAGTGTAGCGATAGGCGGGGTGCTGATGCACACCGGCGCCCTGGCGATAGCCGCCGCGGCGGTGCTGCTCCTGGGCCTTATCATCCCGCTCTGGCTCTCCGCCCTCCTGGTGGGGCTCGCGGCGGCCTGGTTCGGGTACGGTCTCGCGCAAAAAGGCGTCTCGGACATAAAACGGATAGACATAACTCCCCACCAAACAGTATCAACTTTAAAGGAGAACAGACAATGGCTGAGAAGAAAGGCGCATTGAGCGGCAGGGAGAGGGATGACCGGGCGGAATACAGCGAGGAGGCCCGGCGCCTGCGCCCCGGACATGAGAAGGACCCGTATGGACTCAGGGAGGATATCGCGCGCGACCGCGCCGAGATATCCGACACCATTGACCTCATCGCAAGGAAGTTCTCCTCGGAGCGCCTGAAGGGCATGGTCCGGGAGGAGGTCCGCGAGCTCGGAGGTTATGACAGGGTCAGGGATTTGACAGGCTCGATTTTCGAGATGATAAGGGAAAACCCGGTGCCAGCCGCGCTTGCCTCGACAGGCCTTGTCCTCCTCTTCGCCAAGGGAGAGGAACGGCTCGGGGCCGGCAGGGAGGCGCTCAGGGGAGAAAAAGAGGACCTGGCCGCAAGGCTCGAGGGAAGGAAGGCGGAGCTCGCCGGAATGGCAAAGGGAGCCAGGGAAAGGATATCCGGAAGGGCCGGGGCGGCCAGGGGCACGCTCCAGGAGGCCTTCCGCGGCAACATGCTGGCCGCGGTGGCCGCAGCCTTCGCGGTCGACGCAGTGGCCGGGCTTATCCTGCCCGAGACCAGGAAGGAAGAAGAAGCCCTGGGCGAAGCCGCTGGCAGGATAAAGGAGGCCGCAAGGGACGCGGAAGGCGACGTCAAGAAGGCGGCTTAAGGGGGGGGCTGCCTTCCGCTTTCCCCTTGCGTTCCGTACGCGTTCCTCCTCGGGAGAAGCCTTTTTCGGACAGGCGCCTTGAACGTACTCTGTTCCGGGACTATACTTTGAACAGAAGGCGAATCGCCGCGCTTTGAACGGCTTTTAGAAGGGCGCTCAAGCCTCCGGTCGACAAAAGGGCAAAAGGAGGGACGTATGGACAACAAGGAGACCGCAAAGGAGCTGATATCCCTTTGCAAGATAGACATCGACGCTGTGCACGCCTATAACCAGGCGTTGCGGCACCTCGATATAGCAGGGGTCAAGAAGGAGGTCGAGTCCTTCAGGGGAGACCATGAAAGGCATATCAAGGAGCTGTCGGACGCCATAAGGACGTTCGGCGAGGAGCCGCCGGAGTTCTCGAAGGACTTCAAGGGGTATCTGCTGGACGCCTTCACGCGCGTGCGGAGCCTTACCGGGGCCGAAGGCGCGCTCAAGGCGCTCAAGGGCGGCGAGGAAATGACCAACAGGAACTACTCGAATGCCGTGAAGATGGACTTTCCCCTGCCCCTCAAGTCCCTGATAGAAAAGAACTACAGGGACGAGCAGAGGCACCTGAATTACATAGAGCAGGCCATAAGAGACCAGGTCTGGAAAAAGGCGGCCTGAAGATTCCTCCCGCACCAGGTCAGCAGAAGCCGTAATCGCCCGATTACGGCTTTGTCTTTTCCTCCTGGCGCGGCTACTAAAGCGGGCACATTGGGCGCCCCGCATGGCCCGCCCGGGTGATGGGCCGCACGAGTATCATGAAGGCCTCTTCCCCCCGCCAGAGTATCTCGGATGCCGTCACCTCGACCCGGATCTCGTCCCCGCCCTTTCCCGCGAGGACCGTCTCGTACTGGCATATATAGGGAGCGCGGCATACGACGCTCCTGTAGAGCCTGAGGGCCCTTACGAGCTTTTCAATGAATTCCGGCAGGCACCCCGGGCCTCCCGTGAAGTCATTAAGGAGCGCTGACATTCGGCTGTTCAGGTAAACCGTCCTGTCGGTGTGGACGGTAACGACTACCGCACCCTCGCCTGGCCCGGCGACGCCGGACCTGCAACAGTCCTTCTCTTCTCCCGCCGCCGGCCTGTCAATACCCCTGTCGATACCAATGAGGCGCCCGGGCATCTCAAACCACCTCCTTCCCTGAAAGCTCAACCAGGCACTTCTCGAAGCTCGATACCCCGCAGCTCCTGCACATGACGACAGGGACCCCGGACGCCCGGCCCGCGGCCCTGGCGACATTGGCGATCATGTGCGAGGACATCCCGAAAAATACGATTATAGCGTCTACACCCGCGAGCCTGCTCCCAAGTCTCGGGCAGGACCTCGGGAAGTGCTGCACGGTGACCTTGTGCCTTCCGGCGACCTCCCTGTAGCTCACGCCCAGCCTGTCCATCCCACCGACTACGGCTATGCACATGGCCTTGCCTCCCCGTTAATTGAAAATGACTTTCATTTTCAATTATTATAGCAGGAACTCGCACCCTGTCAAGCGGGAACTCGGGCCTTGCGAAAAAAAGGCGGCGGGGGTCACGCCAGAACTATCATCGCGAGCTTCCTGAGCCCGCGGAGCAGCCCCCGGCTGCTGCTGAAAAGGTCGGCGATCTGGTAGGTTACGAGGAAAAAGAAAGGGTAGAAGACGGCTGGCCTTGAATCGAGCCATGAGAACGCAGACCTGAATGAGCGCTTCCCGGCGAGATAAGGCACGCCGAGCCAGCCGATGGCTATGCCCATGACGGCGCCGGCTAATACGTCCGTCGGGTAATGGTACCCGAGGTAGACGCGCGGGATCCCGATGAAGACGGCGGCATATGCGAGGGCAAAGGCGCCGGCGGGCCTTGAGATGTAGAGCAGCCCTGTCGCTATCGTAAAAAAGAGGACGGCGTGGTCGCTCGGGAAGGAACTCCACCCGTCGAGCACGCTCTGGTCCACCCCGTGAGGGACAACAAACCCCGCCCCCGGCTCGTGCAGCGGGCGGAGCCTCATGGGCAGTGCGGCGGCCAGGCCCCTTGCGAGCGCGATGGCCGGGAAACAGGCAAGGAGGGCCGCCAGGACGCGTTCGCGTCCGGTCTGCGAGGCTCCGCGCCTGAACCACAGCCACCATACGAGGGTCGCCAGCACGCCGCCCTTGAGGAGCGGGTTTATGGCTATCCAGCCGACCAGGTTGTCGAAGAAGACCGACTGCCTGGAATAGGCGTTCAGCAGCGGCAATATGCTCCCGTCAAGAAAATTCATCTCCTCCCTGGCCGCCTCCCTGTGTTCATTTATTGTGGCAGGTGCGGCAGAGGCCCGAAGCGCTATTCCCGCCCACCCTCCTAAGGAACAGCCCGTTGGTCTCGAACCTCTGGTTCTGCACGCCCTCGCCGTAAGTATAGTCGACCTCGGTCCACGACTTGTTATTGAAGTGTGGGTCGTGGCAAGAGGCGCATTCCACCCTCAGCTGGCCGTCAGTCACCCTGAGGAGGTCCCTGATCGTGGCCTCATCCGATATGTAGCCCATCACGGCCCAGAGGTTCCTGTCGAGGTTCCCGCTGCCGAATTGAAGCGCCCCGACATTCAGCCCGTCCGCCAGGTCGATATCGCTTATGATGGTATCCATGGGCCGGAGCCCTGCCGTGAACTCGTTGTAGGGGACCGATATCGGGTGGTCGTTGGACAGGTCGCGCCCGATGCTCAGGGACGGGTCGGTGATGTAGTCCGCCGTCCGCCCGGAAAAGTCATAGAAGTCCCATCCCCGGTCGGTGCCGGTCTGGGTCACGCCGGCCTTGCCCGGCGCGTTAATGAGGCTGTCGAAGGTGACGATACCGTCATGGCAGCTCAGGCATGCGAGCGAGGACGAGCCTATGACCGAGCCGGTGATCAGCTCGTCAGCCATTGTCGGGCCGTAGGCCACGAAGGCCGCGCTGTTGGCGGAGAACCTGTTCCACAGCGGCTTTATCCCGCCGTCCCTGTTGGCGTGGTGCGGGGTATGGCAGAAAACGCATATCTCGGTCGTGTTGCTCGTTATGGTGAAGAAGCCCGTGGCGCCGAGATTGTGCCTCGACGAGGCTATGCCGCTTGCCGCGTCCCCGACCGTGTACGTGTCGATCGCGCCGGCATATTCAGCCGTCGCCAAAAAGCCGGTTGAAATAACCGCCATCGTGAAAACGGCCAGTCTTTTCATTTCCGTTCTCCTTTCAGGTTGGCGTTCGCGGTGCGCGGAAACCCCGGGAATGGAAATACGCGCGCCCTGCGCCGGTTGAAAAGGCGCGGCAGATTCATCTTCAAGGATTAGTCGGTTATTCGGTACGAAGAGACCAGCAGCGTTAGCGGCTGCATGGAAACGGGCTGCCCAGGCCCGGCAAGCGGCTATAAAAAAATTTTAGCAGATAAATCGCGGAGCGCTGGCAGATTCGGCGGAAAAAAATGCGTTGAAAAAGAAACTTCCAGAGCGAAAAAGACCTTTACAGCTGGATGTAAAAACGCTTTACGTCGGCAGGCCGTCGGGAGGACCGGGAAAACGCCGCGCTGTCGCGCTCTTGATGAATCGGATGCACACCGGCCCTGCTCGCGGACTCTTTTTCTGTAAAATTATTTATCTGGCAGGCGGGCTAAAAAAAAATCAGACGCGCGGCTCGGGCGCGGAAGGAAGACCTGCAGGCAAGCACGACTTACGGCCCGGGCCGAGGGCCCGGGAGCGCGGCCTGCGGGTATTCGCAAGCGGACGCCCCCGGCTCCGGGACCCGGCCCCTACTGAAGCTTGCTGCACGATTTCTCGCTAAGAAGCAGAACGCTTGTCTCGCTCAAAAGGTAATACACGCCCGGCGGTATGGGAGGGCTCCCGTCCGCTCCGGACCCGGACTCCTCAGCCGCTTTTTCATCGGAAAGGCCTTTCTCAAAGGAAACGAACTCATTTAAGTTCATCCTCCTTGCCATTTTTCCTCTCCTTGCTTTTATTTTGCGGCTTACTCAAGTATAGCATACAAAACCCGACGCACCCGCACCGGACGCAGCCGGGACGTACTGAGGCCCGCCTGAGGCCCGCCTGAGGCCCGCCTGAGGCCCGCCTGAGGCCCGCCTGAGGCCCGAATAGACCGGAGCGCCATGATATGATATCCTTGTCAGAATATGAGGAACCGCGCAACCATATCAGTCCTTATCCCGGTCCTTTTTGCCTTGCTTGCCCTGTCCGGGAGCCACGCTGCGGCGGCCCCGCCCGCCGAGCCTGTAACGCGCCATTCGCTCGAGGTTAAAATCGACATCGGTGCGAGGACCGTGGAGGGCATAGACCTCATTACCCTCGGGAGAGACGCGGACGAAGCGCGTTTCCTGCTGAGGGCCGGGACCGAGGTGCTGGGGGCGCATGCAGGGGGCGCGGAGCTTCCCTTCGAGCGCATCGAGCTGGGAGGCGGGTTGAGCGAGCTGGCCGTGAAGCTGCCTTCCGGGACAAAAAGGCTTTCCATAACATTCCGGGGCGAGTTCCAGTCCGCGCACGACGCCTCCGAGCAGATAAAAAGGGGTGTAGCGTATCTGAATGACGGCATCGTCGGCGAGGAAGGCGTATTTCTACCTTCCTTCTCGTACTGGTTCCCGCAGGAGGCCGAGACGCTGATGGCCTTCGAGGCCGAGGTCGCCCTGCCCCGGGGCTACGCCTCGGTCATGGAGGGCGAACTCGTATCGAGCGAAGAAAAAAACGGCGGCACGGTAGAGACCTGGAAGGAATGGAAGCCGGTGGACGGCATAGACCTGGTCGCGGGGAGGTACTTCGTCGAGAAGGATACCCATGAAGGCATAGACATATACACGTACCTCTTCGCCAGGGACGACGGCCTCTCAAGGACCTACATCAAAAAGACGAAAGAGCGCCTGGATGCCCTTCAGTCCCTTATAGGCCCGTATCCGTTCAAGAAGTTCGCGGTGGTCGAGAACTTCATGCCCACGGGCTACGGCATGCCTTCCTTCACCCTCCTCGGCTCGGCGGTCATAAGGCTCCCCTTCATACCCGACACCTCGCTCGGCCATGAGATAGCGCACAATTGGTGGGGCAACTCCGTCTTCCTCGACCCGTCCGGGGGGAACTGGATAGAGGCGGCGACCACCTACGTAGCCGACTATTCATACGAGAGGGAAAAAGGGGCCGGAGCGGCAAGGGAGTTCCGCGCGGCCAAGCTCCGGGGCTTCAAGAACTACGCCGAGGGCTCCGGCACGGCTCTCAATGCCTTCATCGACACCTCTGATTCGGCCTCAAGGGCGGTCGGCTACAACAAGGGTTTCATGGTATTCAACATGCTCGAGCAGGCGCTCGGCCAGGAGGCATTCAAGGCCGGGCTTAAGAGGCTCTACGCGGACAACGCCTTCAGGCGCGCGTCCTGGTCGAATGTGCGGGAAGCCTTCGAGGCCGCTTCCGGAAGGGACTTGAAATGGTTTTTCGTTCAGTGGCTTGAGCGGCCAGACGGGCCGGTCATTGCACTTGAAGACGCAAGCTATTCGAGAAAGTCCGGCGAACATGCCGTTTCGTTCACATTGAAGCAGGGCTCGCCGCCGTACGCGCTGGACCTTCCGGTGCTCGTAAAAACCGAGACCGGGAACGAGTGGAAGAGCGTAAGGCTCGAAAAGGAATCCGAGGAGTTTACCGTCGGTGTCGGCGCAAGGCCGATATCCGTTGAGGTCGACCCCGGGCTGCAGACCTTCAGGATACTTGACGACACGGAAGTCCCGCCCACCTTCGCGGGCCTCCTTGGGGACAAGGGCTCGAGGATAGTCGTACCGGAAAAAGCAGAGGCCGGCCAAAGATATCAGGGCGCGGCAGCGCTCTTCTCCGCGGATTTCGGCCTCGAGGTGATATCTGACAGCGAGGCCGGAAAAACCGACTACCTGAAGGACAGCTCGCTCCTTATCCTGGGCGGGCCGGGTGAAAACAGGTTCTATTGGCTTGCGAGCCCGCACTTCCACGGGCGCATGGAGCTGACCGACACGACCGCCGAGGTGGCCGGAAAGGTCTTTCCCAGGAAAGGTACAACGCTTGCACTGGCTGCCAGGAACCCGAACGACGCCGCAAAGACCCTGGTCGTTCTGCTCGGCGAGGGCGACCCCGAAGGCGTAAGCGCGTCGGCGCGGAGGTTGCGCCACCTTACCGATTTCAGCTATCTCGTCTTTACCGCAGACGGCAGGGTCGAAAAGGGCCTTTTCGAGGGTGAAAAGACGCTTAAACATGTTTTCTGATATAGTGAGGCTTCAAGCACCCCGCCGGCACGGTCTTTCAACTGTCCCAGCCCTCAATGCGAGGGCCGCACACCGCATCTCGACATTCACCTCCGACGAATCCGGAAGGAGGCAAGTATGTCCAAGGTATCGGTTATCGTCCTCGCCATGACGCTCTTTACGGTCCCGACGGTATCTTTCGCAGGGCCCGACCCTCACGACAATGAAGCCGACACAAGCGCGGTCGAGCTTAAAATCAACAGGAGCCTGCTCCTCATCGAGGGGGCGCGAAGGGTAGTCGATGAAAGCGGCTCGCCCGAGGCTGCAGCCCTCATGGACGAGGCCGAAGCCTCTTCGAGGGAGGCCGCGGAACTCTTCGAGTCGGGCGAGTACGAGTCGGCCCGGAAGGCGGTCATGGACTCCATCCAGGCTGCCGTAAACGCGATAGTCGCGTCAAAGGGGCGTGTTACAGGCTCGGAGCGCGACAAGGCCATGAAAGAGAAGGCCGTCGACAAGGCCGCAAGCGACCGTGACAGGGCGGAAGCCGGGCTCGAAAAACTCGCAGCCGAGGTAGAGACCTTCTTCAAGGCGGCTGAGAGGCTCTCGGGCCTACCGGACGCGAACGCGAGCATAACGGAGGGAAGGAGGCTCTACGCCTCGTCCATTGAGAGGTCTGCCGAGGGCGACCATGACGGGGCGCTTGGGGAGATGAGGAAGGCATACCGGCTTGCGACCTCCGGCGTGAGGGAGCTTAAGCGCTCGCGCGGCGAGGTGATTACGTTCCCGCCGCCAGCGCTCACCGGCCCGAAAGACCTCCTCGCCTACGAGTTTAGAAAAAACGAGACCTACGCGTTCTTCTCGTCACGGATACTGGATGAGAAAGGTGATGCAGGCAGCCGGCTGAGGGAGGCCTCAGACGCCAGGGAAGAGGCCATGAGGTCGATGCGCTCGGGCGACACGGAAAAGGCGCTTGATCGAATCCGCAGGTCAACGGAGCTCTACATAAACGCGATCAGGTCCGTGGGCAGGTAACCCGTTTAAAAAAACCGGTTGACAACGATAGCCCCCGTATTATATCTTTTTTGGATAACATCCGCTTGGTCCTATCGTCTAGAGGCCTAGGACGTGGCCCTCTCAAGGCTAAAACCGGGGTTCGAATCCCCGTAGGACCGCCAGAATAAAAACAGCCCTGAAATCAAGAATTTGCCAAAAATTCGAGGTTTTGGGGCTTTTTTATTGGCCTTTTCCGGCATGGGATATCGTGGTACGCCTGTGCATGTTCTGGCCTTTATTTTTGGTGTTTTTCATGGTGCTGCCTGTATAAGCGCCCCTTCGTGGTGTTTTTCGTGGTGCCAGGAAGAGGGCCGTTCCCGGCCCACTACCCTACTCCGAATCCAGCCCTGCTCCCACGATCACCTGGGCCGGTCCGTATTCCGGGCTCGGGAAGGTGAACTTGTCGCTATCCGCGTCAGGCGTGAACTCGAATTCTATTTTGAAAGTACCCACGGTGTCCGTATCGTCGCTCTGCCATTTGAGATAGCAAAGCCCCGGGGTGGCCTCCTGGTCGGCTATTACGATCCCCGTGGTCCTTCTCGATATCTTGGCTGTCCCTCCCCCTTCCGGCACGTAGATCATGGTTCCGTCCGCAAGCATGTAAGCGCCGTTCTCGAGGTCGCGCGCATCCATGTGCGTGTGGCTGGCCGAGATTGCCACCCCATATAGCTCAGGCCATAGCCCATGGTCAGCTCCGTTCCCTGCGTGCGCGCCTCATCCACGTTAACGTGCTCGTATATCTTGCCGAACAGGGCCCCTAAGGCCATATACCACGTCACGAAGGTCCCGCTGCTCCGGAAATGACCTGTCTCTTCTGTACTCCCATCTCTTTCTCTCCCGTCTTTTTTTTGATGAAGCGACTCGCAGCGGCATTATTGAAATTGAATAACATTTTCATGTAAATGAAAATGATAGCCTATTTGAAAATGAATTTTTTTTCAAAAAGTGAAATGTGAGCTCGACAGTGCCGTTTTTTTTGGCTTACGAGGGGACAGTCCGCCGAAATCCAGGCAAATCAATTACATATGAAGCCAACATCAATTTGTGTCCAGGGGGGCGGATTTTATCCGCCCCCCTTTGCATGCGCCGTTCTCCTGCCGGTACGGAACTGCGCCAGTCTTCTCATGCCTTCAGCTTCAGCCTGCCGACGATGAACAGGCTTTTTACCACAGCCGCGCCTTCGTATTTCTTGAGCACCCTGAGGGTCAGTAGGGTGATGAAAGGCTCAACAGCCACGACCGCGAAATAGGAGCCCGCGAAGGCCGCCCAGGACGCGAACGGGGTTTCGACCTCGCCTATGAGCAGCCAAAAGCCCACCATCACCGTTACGCCGGAGTAATATATGGCGTCGAGCTTCAGGATCTCCTTCCACGAGAGCCTTTTCTTTGATGACCTGTCAAAAAGTGTTTTGCCTGCCGAATGGTGTACTGCGATTAGCGGCACTATGAGAGACAGGGAATTCACCGCCAGGTGGGGCAGATCAAGCGGATCGAAGACGATCCCCTGCAGCAGTAGACCCAGGGCAAACCCGAACATGGTCGGGACAAAGCCGAGGGCGAGGTATATCGACATGGCTCCGATAAAGTGCAGCTCAGATGGCCCGACGCTCACATGAAAGCCCTGCATGAAGACGGAAAAAAAGGCCGCGGCAATCAGGGCCTTAACGATATCCATCGGTTGCCGTACCAGATTCTTCAGATAGAGGCCAAGTAGCCCCGCAGCCGCCGCGTTCGCGCCCATGACCTTTGCGGCAGATACAAACCCCGGTTCAATATGCATTTTTTCTCCTTTCGTGCGCTCTCGGGAATTAAGACTTTTGAGCGGTCTGAGGTCAAATCCGAATGGTTATTCCAGCGAGTACCGAGAGATCGGTTTCGGTTTCGCTCAACCCCCCTTTGATGCCTAAGTCAATGTCAAGAGCGTCTGAAAAAGAGTAGATGATCCCGACGAGGATAAAGGCCGGGCTTGCGCCGGAAGCCTTGTCAGGGTCCCTCTCGACACCGATGTTTGCAACCACCGCGACGTCCTCAGCCACCTTTGCCTCTCCGGCAAGCGAGGCGTGCCAGATGTCCTCCCTTTCATCGACCCTGTTTTCATTCCTTGCGTACCCGATATTCAGGTAAAGCGCCCATGGGCCAGTGTCCCTTGTCGCGATGAAAAAGACGCCGTAAGACGGCCTCCCGGAGCCGAGGCCCCTGTCTTCGTCGCCTGTCGGGACGGTTACGCCGGGCTTAAGGGCCAGCCCAAGCCCTTCACTTTCGTAAAACCTCCATTTCAACTCGATCGAGACGTCGGATGGGCCGTCCTCCTCGGATACTGCCGCGCCGTTTTCCTTCGCCCTTGTCCATTGATAAGGCAGGCCTATTACGATATCGATATCGTCACTCGCCCCGTAGGAGAGTATGGCCGCGAGATCGACTCCAGACTCCTCGGTCCCCACCCCTTCCCTTACGCCCTTGTCGTGATCGAGTTCGCCGGTCAGCTCTATCTGGATGTTCCGCCTTCCCTGCGTGGCCGCGTCGTCAGTCACGAGGGGATGGGCCGCAAAGGCCGGCCCTGAAAACGAACAGGCCGCGAAAACCATCACAACGATTCTCTTGAACATGGTTCGAAGTCCTTTCTCCCCCCTCGGGGAAAGGATTTATTGCTCCCGGAACAGGTCTCCTGGCTCTCGTTCACCCTAATCGCCGCGCCTTCCCGTCCTCTACGGACAGTGGCATTACGCGGCTTTCGTCCCGATTACAGTCGCGGGGCGGCGGAAGCTTGATACTTCCTTTCCTTTGGTCCGGGAGCAGGCAAAATAAGGCTTCCTGTCGCTTCATCTCCTACTCGCAGTTTAACAAAAAAAATCCCCGGACCAGGTGAGACTGGTCCGGGGATGCCGTTTTTCATCCTCGGTGCGATTAAGGCCCGCCCTCCACCACGAAGGCAGCCTGAAGCATATGGTTCATATGGGCAGGTCTTCTGGCTCCCGGTTCGTCCTACTCGCCGCGCCTTCCCGTCCTTTAGACAGTGGCTTGGTACTGCGGCTTTCGTCCCCGGTTACAGCGGCGGGTCCGCGACGGTTTTGCACCGTACTTCCCTATTAAGGCCCTTCCGGGCCGCCCGTGATTTCAGGCCGGAAGTGTACGCCAGGCGCGAGGCGCTGTCAACAGATTTCATGAAACTGGCCGGAAAGCCGTCCGTCAAACCCGGTGTCGAACGATAGGGGGCTGACATGGACCTGCCGTACGGCATACCGTCAAGGAATGATGGGGATTCGAAAGCGAAAAAAAGGAGCTTCAAATCACTCTCGCGGCCTACCCAGGGTTGAGTATCTTCCGTATCGCGTCCATGTGCTCGCGTATTCTCTCGGCCGGGACATAGGCTTTTTTCGTGACGAACGCCGGGCCTATCTCCGCGATGAAGCGCGAAGGGAGCTGCAGCGCAGTCTCCTTGCCGCTCGTGCGGTGCTTGGCTGAAGTGAGGAAGAGGAGCCTTCTAGCGCGGGTCATGCCCACATAGCAGAGCCTCCGCTCCTCCTCGACCGTCTCCTCTTCGACGCTCCTCTTGTGAGGGAAAAGCCCCTCCTCCATGCCGGCCATGAAGACGACCGGAAACTCGAGCCCCTTTGCCGAGTGGATGGTCATCAGGGTGACCCTGTCCTGCCTGCCGTCGACCTGGTCGGCGTCGCTCATGAGCGAGACGAGGTTAAGGTAGTCGGCAAGGGTCGCCTTCGGGTGCGTCTCAGCGTATTTCCTGACTGAGGCCACGAGGCCCTGGAGGTTCTTTACCCGCACGTCGGCGTCTTCCGTCCGTTTCCTTGCCCAGAAGTCCTCGTATCCGGTAATGTCGAGCACCCTTCCTGCGAAATCATGGAGCGCCATGCCGGGCATCTCGCCGCGGAGCATCTCGAAAGTGCCTATGAAGTCGCTTGCGTCCCGGTTAAGCGCGCCCTCTTTCCTTGCCCTCCTGAAGGCCTCGTAAAGCGAGGCGTCATGGGCGTCGCTTATCCTGTGCACCCTCTCAAGGGTGGCCTTGCCGATGCCCCTCGGCGGCACGTTCACTATCCGGAGGAAGTTAAGAGAGTCGTCGGGGTTCTGTATGGCCTTCAGGTATGCGAGACAGTCCTTTATCTCCCTCCTGTCGAAAAACCTGAAGCCGCCGATTATTGTATAGGGTACGCCCTCCTCGAAGAACAGCTCCTCAAAGGGCCTCGACTGCGTGTTGGTCCTGTAGAGGACGGTAAAGTCCCTGAACTTCATGGCCGGGTCGGCGGCCTTAAGGCGCTTTATCTCCTTTACGACGAAGCGGGCCTCCTCGTCCTCGTTCAGGCATTCCTCGTAGACGACGGGCTCCCCTTGCAGGTTCCCGGTCCAGAGGTTCTTCTCTATCCTGTCCTCGTTATTCACAATGACGGAATTGGCCGCGCCGAGTATGTTGCTCGTGGAGCGGTAGTTCTGCTCGAGCTTGACGACGACGGCGTCCTTGTAGTCTTCCCGGAACTTGAGGATATTCTCGACCGACGCGCCCCGCCAGCCGTATATCGACTGGTCCGGGTCGCCGACGGCGCAAAGGTCCGCCCGCCCTGAGGCAAGGAGCCTCGTCATAGTGTACTGCGACCTGTTGGTGTCCTGGTACTCGTCAATGAGGATGGATGAGAACCTCTCCCGGTATTTCCTCAACGCCGCCTCGTCTTTCTCCAGGAGCTCGATCGGCTTCATTATGAGGTCGCCGAAGTCGACCGCGTTCATGGCGGAAAGCTTCTTCTGGTAGGCCCTGTATACGGGGGCCACCGCGTCCCTCAGGTCAGATTCCCCGCACCTTGCGTACTCGTCGGGAGAAAGGCAGTTGTTCTTGGCAAGGTTTATCTCCCAGAGGACGGTCCTGTACGGCAGGTCCCTGTTGCTCATCGACAGCTCGGACATCACGTAATTGACGAGCAGGAGCTGCTCCTCCTCGTCATAGACGGTCAGGCCGGGCTTTAGCCCGAGACGCCCCGCCTCCTCCCTTATTATCCTCAGGCCTATGGTGTGGAAGGTCCCGGCCCATATCTTGTCCGCCCTTTCCCCTATGAGCCTCTCAAGGCGTTCCCTTATCTCCTGGGCCGCCTTGTTCGTGAAAGTGACCGCCAGTATGCCCTCGGGCCTGAGCTTTTTGTCTATTACGAGGTGGGCGATCCGTGAGGTAAGGACCTTCGTCTTCCCGCTCCCTGCCCCGGCCAGGACCAGGAGAGGGCCTTTTCCGTATGTCGCCGCCCTTAGCTGAAGCGGGTTCAGGGATCTCAGATGGCTCATTCTACTTCCCTCGGGTGTCTATTCGGCCGGCTGCGCTCTCCGGAACCAGTAATAGTAAACTCGACGGAAGTCAAAGACAAGCCCAACCTGCACGGACATGCAAAATTTTCCTGGAAAGCGCAGTCCGGCTTTCCAGAGAGTCCTGAAATGCGGACGACAGACTCCCGGGGGCCCCGCGGAAAAGGGCGCCGAGGGGCAGGGTCTTAGGGAAAGGTTCTTTAGCGTTAAATCGGCGGGATGGGACGGGTCGGGAAGGCGGCCTGGAATCAGCCTGCCTTTTTCAGCTTTTCCTTGAGCCTCTCTATCTCCTTTCTCAGGTCCTCAACCTCCATGTCCCTCTCGAAGTGCAGCATCCTGTTCAGGTTCTCGATCTCGTCAACCCTCTTTTTGAGCTCCCGCTCAAGCCTGAACCTCTCGACCGCGTACATCATGGAACGGTAGAGGAGCCTGCCGTCCACCTGCCCCTTCACAAGGTAGTCCTGGGCCCCTTGCCGTACGGCCCTCATCCCGAGCACCTCGTCGGCAAGCCCTGTCAGGACTATTATGGGCGTCCCGGGAGCGTGGGCCCTCACCGATGCGAAGGTCTTCATGCCGCGGCTGTCCGGCAGGTCGAGGTCGAGTATTATCACGTCGAAGGTCTTCCCGGCGACCTCGATAAGGGCCCTTTCAAGCGTGTCCGCAGTCGAGAAAGCGGCCTGATCAAGGCCAGCGTCCTTCAGCATCTCGCTTAAAAGAAGCATGTCCCCGGGATTGTCCTCGACCACGAGGATGCGGAGCCCGCTCTTCTCGTTCCCTTTTTCGCCTCTCACCATATGACCTCGATGGCAGCTTGTGAGCTTCCTATTTATCTTACCACAGCTTGAGAGGGGCGCCGTTCGAAATGGTGCATTCCGACGAATGCCGAGGCAATGCCCTGCTGCCGTAAGAAGAGAGGATACGAAAAATGGGGGCGGGCCTCAAGGCCCGCCCCCATTTAAACCCGTGGGATGCCGGATTTTCCGCTATCGGCAGCCTCAGCCGAAGAATATCTGGGCCGTACGGAGCATCTCGAGGTCGACGGTCTTGAGCTTGGCGGTCGCTTCATGCAGGGAGACGTCCACCACCTTGTTCCCGTGGAGCGCGACCATCCTCCCGTACTTGCCGTCGTGCACCATCTCGATGGCCTTCACTCCGAATCGGGTGGCGAGCACCCTGTCATAGGCGGTCGGCGTGCCGCCCCTCTGGAGATGCCCCAGGACCACGTACCTCGACTCTACGCCGAGCCTCTTCTCTATTTCGTTCGCGAGGAACTCCCCGACCCCGCCGAGCCTTGCGTGGCCGAAGGCGTCGAGCGCCTTGTCCCTGGTTATCATGCCGCCCGCCTCCTTGGGGTATGCGCCCTCGGCGGCCACGATGAGGCTGAAGTACTTCCCAGCCTCCCTCCGCTTCCTCACGTAACCGCAGACCTCGTCTATGTCGAAGGGCTGCTCGGGGATCAATATCACGTCGGCTCCGCCTGCCATGCCGCCGTATACCGCTATCCACCCGGCGTGCCTCCCCATCACCTCCACGACCATCACCCTCTGGTGGGCCTCCGTGGTCGAGTGGAGCCTGTCCAGGGCCCATGTGACGATGCTCACGGCGGTGTCGAAGCCGAAGGTGAAGTCGGTCCCGGAGAGGTCGTTGTCTATGGTCTTGGGCACGCCGACCGTGTTCACGCCCTTTTCGTGGAGCTTGGATGCGACTCCGAGCGTGTCGTCGCCTCCTATGCAGACGAGGGCGTCTATCTTCAACTTCTTCATGTTTTCGAAAAGCTTCTTCTCGTCCTTCGGGTCCTTCAGCGGGTTGGTGCGGGAGGTGCCGAGTATGGTGCCACCCAGCGGCAGGAGCCCGGAGACCGACTCCCTCGCAAGCTTCGTTGTTTTGGCCTCGACGAGCCCCCTCCAGCCCTCGCGTATCCCCGTGAACTCGTGCCCGAGCTGGAGCCCCCTCTTTACCACAGACCTGATGACCGCGTTGAGCCCGGGGCAGTCGCCGCCGCCGGTAAGTATGCCGATGTTCATCCGTCCCTCCGTTTCCTGCAGAGATCCGCCTTGCGCGCCCCTGTCGAGTGCGCGCCCCGCTTTCAGCTATTTCGGCCCGTTCTCGACGAAGTCCCTTGCGGCAAGGTCATGCGAATGCCTGCCGCCCAAGGCCCCTGTCCCCGGCAAGCGGGAAGCTCACAATGAACCTGGAGCCTTTCCCGGGCTCGCTCTCGACCTCGATTGCGCCGCCGTGCGCGAGGACTATCTCCTTACAGATGCTCAGGCCAAGCCCCGCCCCGTGCACGTCCCTCGTGCGGACCTTGTCAACGCGGTAGAACCTGTCGAAGATGTAAGGGAGGTCTTCGCAGGCGATGCCTACCCCGGTGTCCCTGACACTCAGGACGGCGTTCCCGCCCTCCGCCTTGAGGGAGAGCTCGACCTTCCCGCCTCCCGGCGTGTACTTGATCGCGTTGTCGATGAGGTTGAAGACGAGCTGGCTTATCCTCACGAGGTCGCCCGTTATGACGAGCGGCTCATTCTCAATGATATCCAACTGTATCCCGCTGTCAAGGGCGCGCCTTTTGAGCTGGTCGTGCCTCTCGGCCAGCACCCTGTCGAGGCTCACCTTCTCCCGGGCCGTCGCCCCCTTTTCAACGTCCATCTTCGCCAGGTCGAGGAGGCTCCTTACTATGTAGCTCATCCTGTCTATCTCCTCGAGGCTTGAGGCCAGGACCTCCCTCATGTAGGCCGTGTCCCCCTTCGTCCGGAGCGCTATCTCCATCTCGCCCTTCAGAATTGTAAGCGGGGTCTTGAGCTCGTGCGAGGCGTCGGCGGTGAACTGCCTTATCTGCTTGAATGACTTCTCGAGCCTCTCTATCATCTCGTTCATGGTGGCGGTGAGCCTGCCTATCTCGTCCTGCGGCCCGGCGGCGGGTATGCGCTCATTGAGGTTCTCGACCTTTATCCTCCTTGCGGCCTCGGTTATGGTCGCAACGGGCTTCAGGGCCTTCTTGGCGAGGAACGAGCCCACTGCCGCCGCCACGAGGACTGAGGCGAATATGCCGGAGACGAGGATATACGCCATCGAGTGGAATATCTCGTCCATCCCCTCGAGCGAGGAGCCGACCTGGACTATCATGACGAGCCCCTTGTCGCCGAGCATTATGGGCTTGGTCACTACGCGCGCCGGGTACCTGCCTACGTTCCTTACGACCTCGTAGGTGGTCGCCCCGCCGATGGCCGCGTGGTATGTGCCCTTTGTGAGCGGCAGCCTGAAGTCCTCGAGGTTGGAAGACCTGGCCACTATCTCGCCGTGTGGGTCGAGCACCTGTATGAAGTTGCCGGCCGTCCTTACGCCGAAGAACCTGCCGAGTATTATATCGAAGTCCCTCGGGAGGAATATCTCGCCCGAGGGCCTTATGATGGTATGGACCATCATGTTGGCGACCGAGCTTATCTGGGTGTCCATGCGGTAGATGAATATCTTGAGGAGAGAGTACGAGAAGACGGCCCCGAAGGCGATGAGGCTCACGAAAAGGAGCGAGGTGTACCAGAGGTTGAGTTTTGTACGGATAGAAAGGTTCATCAAAATGCTTTCCCCGCTCCTTCCGGGGCGGGGCGTCCGGCGCGCCTACTCACCGAGCTCCTTGAGCCTTGCAAGCGAGTTTATGACGATTTCCTTCCGCCTGATGTCGATTATGCCCTCTTCCTTGAAGCTCTTAAGGAGCCTTATCGACGTCTCCTGGGTTATGCCGAGGAGCTCGGCTATCTCGAGCCTCGAAAGAGTCAGGTTGAGCTTCACGGCGCCGTCCTCCTTGACGCCGTAGTCAACGGCGAGCGTGTAGAGGAGGTGCGCGAGTTTTTCCCTGGCATTGAGGAGCCCGAGGCGGCCTATCCTCTCGTAGGCGCTGTTGAGCTCCTTGCCGAGCGAGATGATAACCTTCCTGGCTATGGCGGGCTCTTCCTCCAGTATCTTGAAGAGCGCGTGCCGGTCTATGTAGCAGAGGTCGCAGTCCTCCATGGAGACCGCGGTGTTCTTGAACGTGCGCGCGTTGTAGAAGACCTCGAAGCCCAGGAGGTCCCCGGGGTTGAGTATCTTTATTATGTGCTCCTTGCCGGTGGACGACGACCTTACGAGCTTGACCCTCCCGGCCCTGAGGATGTAGATGCCGGTGCAGTCGTCGCCTTCCATGAAGATGATGCCGCGCTTCCTGTAATTATTGACGACCACTGCTTCCTTGAAGGCCTCGAGCTGCCTTTCGTTCAGGCCCGTAAAGAGGGTGTTCTCCCTGATGTGGCACCTGCAGAGCGCGCAGACCGATTCCCTGTCCAGCGTGGTTTTCATTCAGCCGCCCCCGTCCCGGAGTGATGATTTTCCAATGCGGCGAGCTTGCCGCCCGAGTGGGAAAGCTCCCTGAAGGGGAAATCCCCCCTGTACGGCACCACCGCCAGGCTCACGTCCTTGCCCTTCATGTCCCTTATAAGCTCCACGACCTCGCTGTCCGAGAGCGGGCCGCCGGTCCTCCAGTCTATGGTCTGGAGCTTTATGAGGACCCTTGCCGGCTCGCCCACCGTCTTTACGGCGTCCTCGGCCATCTTCGTTATCATGTCCCTTATCTCGCCCTCTGTCTTGTCGAGCTCCTCGCCCATCTGCCTGTGGTACGCCATTATCGAGAAATAATCGAAGTCCGCCAGGAGCGCCGCGCTCAGGTCCTGTGAGAGCCAGGCAAGCGCGTACGGCGGGTTGGTCAAGCTCTCGTACATGAGGTTTATGGCGAATACGGTCCCGGGCCTCTTCTCCCTTACCGCGTCCTTCAGGCGCCCGGCGACCTCCAGGAGGCGCCTGTTCTTCCACGAGGCCCATTTCCAGAAAAGCGGGGTATAATGCACGGCTTCGGAGCCCGGCACGCGCGCGTAAAGCTCCTCGGGGTCGAGCTCGACCCCGAAGTCCTCTTTAAAGAGCGCGGCCGCCTGCGGCCCGAGCCCCTCGTTATGCCGGAAGACCATGTCGTCCTGGAAGAGCACTCCGTCTATGTCGTTACGCGCAAGGTCCGCGTATATCCTCTCAAGCCTCTCGACGGCCGCGTCATTAAAGAGGTCCAGCCCCTTGCACCTGGCGTAGTCCCTCGACGAGAGGTCGTACGATACGCATGCGAGGGACTCGTCGCCCTCGATGCCGTAATCGGCATACCGGGTGGTCATCCACGCGAATACCTTGAGCCCGTTGTCGCGCGCAAGCCCCGTAAGCTTCGGGAGTATGTCGTCCACCACCGGCGCGTGCTCGGTTGCGAAGTACACGCCCCGCCCCCCGGAAGGGGTCGCAGCGGGGTAGAACCTGTCGCCGCTGTTGTGGAAGACGCGGAGGATCACCGTGTCTATTCCCGAGGCCTTGAGTGCCGCCATCTCCTTGCCGACCTCGGCGAAGGTCATGCCATCGAAGCGCATTACCTGGACCGCCCTCAACCCGGGCCTTTTCCTCCCGTTCAGCAGGGGCTCAGGAAGGGAAGGCGGGGAAGGCCTCCTTCGCTTCTCCGCCGCCTCGGTGAGCTTTATTTCCGCGACTATCGCGAACGGGCTCTCCGGGAAGTTCGAGATATAGAGCTTCCACTGCGATTCGGCTTCATTGTACCTGCCGGCCAGCATGTAGGACTCGGCCATGCTGAACTGGGCCTCGGGCATGAGCGGGCTTCCGGGAAAGTTTTCAATGAACCTGCCTAACTCCCTTATGGCCCCGGCGTAATCTCCCTCGTCCATAAGGAACCTGGCGTAGTTGAACTGTCCTATGTCGGTGAAATACCTCTTTGAGCCGGCGTCGGCGTCCCCAGTCGCCCCCGGCATCAGGGAGACCAGGAAAAACACCAGCGCCGCCGTAATGGCGGCCCTTGCCGCCGCCCCGCTCAGACCCGTTTTCAATAGCCGCTCCAGTCCCGCATATCAGGGTTTTTATTATATCAAATAGGGCCCTTCCGGGCCACAGGTAAAGAGAAGAGCCTGTCCAGGGCCTCCCTTACGGTGGAGACGCCTTCGAGGGAGATGTCCCCGTGCCCCTTGAGGCCCTTGAGGTTGTCCCTGGGCATCACGCACCGCCTGAACCCGAGCTTCGCGGCCTCCCTTATCCTCGGCTCGACCTGGCTTATGGCCCTCACCTCTCCGGCCAATCCGACCTCCCCGAATATGACCGTGCTCGGCTCTATCGCCCTGTCCATGTAATTCGACGCTATGGCCGCCAGCACTCCCAGGTCGATTGCGGGCTCCTCGAGTTTCAGCCCTCCCGCCACCTTTAAGAAAATGTCGTGGTTGGCGAGCTGCATCCCGGCCTTTTTCTCCAGGACCGCAGCGATGAGCATCACCTTGTTGTAGTCTACGCCAACGACCGTCCGCCTCGGCATCCCGAAGAGCGTGGGGCAGACGAGCGACTGCACCTCCACGAGTATCGTACGGGTGCCTTCGAGGCTCGACACCACGGCAGACCCTGAAGCGCCTTCCGGCCTCTCGGCGAGGAAGACCTCCGAGGGGTTTGCCACCTCACGGAGGCCCTCTTCCTTCATCTCGAACACGCCTATCTCCATGACCGAGCCGAACCTGTTCTTTACGGCCCTCAATATCCTGAAGGAGTGCCCGCGCTCTCCCTCGAAATAAAGGACCGTATCGACCATGTGCTCGAGCACCTTGGGGCCTGCTATCGCCCCCTCCTTCGTGACGTGCCCGACAAGGAAGACCGGTATGTCCATGGACTTCGCGGCGGCGGTCAGCCGGGCGGATATCTCCCTCACCTGGCTTACGCTCCCCGGAGAGGACTCGAGCGACTCGGTGTAGATTGTCTGCACCGAATCGACCACCACGGCGGCGGGCCTTATCTCATTAAGCGCCTCAAGGACCCTCTCAAGTGAGGTCTCGGGGTATACGAAAAGTTCCCCGCTTACGGCCCCGAGGCGCTCGCCCCGGAGCCTTATCTGCCTCGACGATTCCTCGCCGGTCACATAGAGCACCCTGAGACCCTTCCCGGCGAGCGCGCTCATGGCCTGAAGGAGTATGGTCGATTTGCCGATGCCAGGGTCGCCGCCTATCAGTATGGCCGAGCCCGGCACTATGCCGCCGCCGAGCACCCTGTCGAACTCGCCTATGCCGGTAAGGACCCTGTCTTCTTCGTTTGTCCTGAGCGCTGAAATCGGCTCCGGCCTGCCGGACGGCTCCCGGCGCCCGGGGGCGGACGGCCTTCCGCGGGGGGCGGCCTTCTCCTCCAGGAAGGTGTTCCAGCCTCCGCAGTCA
>DIDN01000107.1 GCA_002418185.1 Deltaproteobacteria bacterium UBA5799 | reverse complement strand
CTCTGAAAGTGAGGATATCCTGAAGAAGGCTCCGCGCGCCTTGAATGAGCCGGTCTTCTGGAGGTTTTCGAGCTTAAGGAGGCATTCGAAGCCGAAGAGTTTCGATAGGCTGGAGGAATATATGAGCGGGGTGGGGCTTACGACCCCTTTGAGCCTTTCAGCTGCTTCCCTTACGAGGTCTGCGAGGGCCTTTGGCATGTGACACACTTGAGTTTGGTTGGAAAAGACCACATTTATTCGAGAGGACTTGGCGATTCCTGGAAAAACTATTTCAGCCTGTCATACTGAGGCGAAGCCGAAGGATCTTCTTTTGAGTAGCCCAAACCACAAGATTTTTCGTCGCCTGCGGACCCTCAGAATGACAATTTGTGCCAGAAGCTGGAAAAATCCCGCTTACCTGCAACCGCCCTATTCCCTTCGCTGCCTCAGGGCCTCGAACATGGCTATGGCCCCGGCCTGCGCGGCATTGAGGGAATTGACCTGTCCGGACATGGGGATCGAGGCGCAGAGGTCGCACCTTTCGCGCACGAGCCTCCTTATGCCCTTGCCCTCGCTCCCGATGACGAGGGCGAGGTCCCTGTCGAGGTCAGTGCCCCAGAGCGTCTCTCGACACCCGGCCTCCACTGCCACGGCCCAGACCCCTTCGTCCTTGAGCCTCTCAATCGCCCTTGTGATGTTCACTTCCCGGGCTATCATGGTGTGTTCGGTTGCACCGGCGGACGCCTTGACGACGGCGGGCGTGACCTCTGCCGCCCTGTCTTTCGGTATGACGACTCCGTGCACCCCTGCGGCATTTGCGGTCCTTACAAGCGAGCCGAGGTTCTGCGGGTCCTGTACCGAGTCGAGGACGAGGAAAAAGGCCTGCCCTCCCCTTTTCTTCCACGCGGCGATGAGGTCCTCGATATCGGAATACCTGAACTCCTCGTGCAGGAGCGCAACGACCCCCTGGTGCCTCTCTGTCCCTGCCATACTCGTAAGCTCCCGGGGGGCGGCCTTCGCCACCTCTACCTTCCTCTGCCCGGCGAGCCTCATGATATCAGAGGCAGCTTTGCCGCCCCTCCCCTCGGAGACGAAGACCCTGTCGATAACGGCCCCCGAGCGTAGCGCCTCAAGGACCGGGTTTATCCCGTATACGGCCCTCAAAGCCCCTCTTTATCCCCTGCCCTGAATAATTCGAGCTTTTCATCCATTGTGGCAGCCTTCTCCGGCTCCCCGGTCGACTTGTAAAGCTCGCGGAGGTGTCTGTATATCTCCGAGAGCGCGTCGGCGCGCCCCTGGGGCACGGCATCTGCGGCCTGGATGAACCTGGCCTCTGCCGACTCGTACTCCCCGGCCCTCATCTCCACGACCCCGAGGGTGTCGAGGTATATGAACCTCTCCGTTGCGGGAGACCTTTTGACGGCCTCCCGGGCCGACTCCTTCGCAGCCGCCAGGTCGCCCTTTTCCATGAGCGCCCAGGCAAGGTTGTTGTAGTACTCCGGTCTCGGCCCGAGCTCTATGGCCCTCGTATAGCTCTTTTCCGCCTTATCGTACTCGCCCGTCCTGAGATACACGTTCCCCAGGGCGAAATAGACCTTTGCTTCCTTGGTGTCTATGCCCTGGGCGCTCTCGTATTCGCGGAGCGCAAGCTCGTATTTCCCCTGCGATTCGTAGATGGACCCGAGCCTCATGTGCTCGTCAAAGGAAAGCGGGGCAGAGTCCTTAACATCTACCACCCCGCATGACGCAAGCGAAAGAATTGCAAAAAACGCGAACGCGTGGACCTTTTTCAATTTCCCCTCCCTGCGGGCCGGACAAGGAGCGTCGAATACCCCGTCCTGGACCATGCCTTTTGCAGCTCCTTCATGCCGTAGACCTTTTCCCTCTCAACACCCGAGTGCGCCAATACCGCGCCGTCCTTTTCGCTTATCCCCACCGCCACTATGTAATGCCCGACCGGGTAGACGTCGTAGCCGAGGTTCAGGAAAAGTACGAGGGGCTCGCCGTTTCCGAGCCTTTCGGCAAGGTCTTTGAAGCCGCCCCTGTAATAGCTCGTCTCAAAGCCCCTGTCCCTTGCGTAGACCAGGAGGTCCATTGGGAGAGTGCCCCTGAGCTTCTCATTATATACGGCACCGGCCACCCCGTCCATCGACTCTTCCGCGCCGTAGAAGGCCATGACGCTTGCGAGCGCCGCCGGGCCGCACAGGTATTCGTCTTGCGGAAAAAAGGGCACGCCGTCTACATAGGCGCCCGCAGCCGGGTCAGCCCCGAGTGATGCGAGCACCGCATCCCTTGCCGGGGGTCCGCACCCTGAGAGAAAGAAGAGAAGAACGGAAAGAAAAAAGGCCTTCCTGAATGACATACTTACCGGCGGATTTCCCTCTAAGAAAACGCCCTGCGTGCCTGAGACCGAAAAAAAAAGCCCGGGCTTCGAGCCCGGGCCTTGCAGGGCCGTATTACCTTATTACTATCTTCCTGTCCGTGAGCTTTAGAATCACCAGGACGAGTATGGCGATTATGAGGAGCGCGATTATGGCGCTAAGGGCGTCGCCGCCCGGATACAGGCTTTCGAGCTGCGAGGCGAACGAGTGAAGCTCGGAGTCCGAGAGCTTACTGAGCCGCTCGTTTATCTCGGCTTCTGAAAGGCCTGCCTGCTCGAGCTTATCTGCAACCAGCTTGCTCTCGAGCACCCTCTGCACCCTGGCCATGTCCGCTTCGCGGACCTCTTCGGCTGCCGCCGCGACCACCGCGTCAGAGCCTATGACAAGGGCCATGCTCTTTGTGGGGATGCTGCCGAGGACGAGCATGGTAAAGGCGAGGACAAGAGCGACCTGCCTGAAATAGAAGCTTTTTACGACTTTCATACTGCACTCCCCCTTTTCTGATGTAAGTTATAAGCGAGCTGGCGTAAGGGACTCCCAAAAACTGCCAACGATAGTAGCGGGCGTCGGTTCCCGCGGTCCGCGGAAGCGGGAGAGGGCTTTTCCTCTGTTCCGATAGCGGCGGGCCATGCCTGCCGATGCCCCGTCGAGGAGCATTCGATAATTTATAGACTAAAAAAGGCCTACTGTCAACACCCTTGCAAAGCTTGATATACTGTGATATTTTCGGACTATGAAACTCTCCAGGGAACAGGTCGAGAAGATAGTCGGGACCGTCCTTGAAAGGCTTAAAGAGGGGGACCTCGTGGTCTTCAAGACGGACGAAAAGAAGGTGTTCGAGAAGATGACCGAGGTCTTCTTGGCCGACCTCCGGGCCGAGGACGAGCTCGACAGGGAGGTCGAGGGGCTCCTCCAGAGCCATGCCGGGGCAATAGACCAGGAAAGGCTCGACTACCGGAAGATGTTCAATATGATTAAAGGCAAGCTCGCCAGGGAACGGGGCATGGTACTTTGAGGCTTTCCGACGACAGGATATCCCACATAGCGCACCTCCTTTTCGACGGCATATGGAAGGACGACCTCGTCGACTTCACGGACGACGACAAGGCCCTTGCCGAGATAAAGAAGGCGCTGACCGTCTATCTGAGGGTCGAGGACGAGGCGGACACCGCGGCCAGGGCGAAGATACGCTCCCTTTCGAGGGACGTGCCCGAAGGCAGCCGCGAGTGGGACATACTGTACAGGAAGTACTTCGAGGAGGAGGCCTCGAAAAAGGGCTTCCGGTAAAGAGGGACCGGCCCGGTATTTGCGCTTGTCCCTGTCAAATCCTCCCGCGGGGAGAATCCGCCATCAGTAAACCTCCCAATCTCGCCAAACCCGACCCCGGGGTAAGAAGATGTACCTTAACCTTATACTCCCTCCCATAATCGGGGCCGTAATAGGCTGGCTCACGAACTATGTCGCAATAAAGCTCCTCTTCAGGCCGCATATCCCGATGGAGGTCCTGGGCTTCCGCATACAGGGCATAATACCCAAGAGGAGGAAAGAGATAGCCAGGTCCATAGCCCGGACCATTGAAAAGGAGCTGCTCTCCTCCGAGGACTTCGCAACGGTCCTCTCAGGGCTCAACTGGGAAAAAGAGGTGGAAAGGACCGTGGAGGAGGCAATCGAGCACCGTTTCTCCTCGAGGTTCCTGAAGCTCCCGGTGGTGGGCCTCGTCTCCGAAAACCTCAAGAACCAGATAAAGCTCCTCATAACGAAGGAGATAGTCGCCCACCTCGACAGGAAAAAGGGAGCGCTTGCGGCCAGGGTCAGGGACAGGGTAGACGTAAGGGAGCTCCTGGTCACCCGCATAGACCAGCTCGACCTCATGAGGTTCGAAAAACTCCTCACCGACTTCATAACAAGGGAACTCAAGCACCTCGAATACCTGGGAGGCGTAATGGGCTTCCTCATAGGCCTGTTCCAGGCCCTTTTCACCTACTTCCTCGGGCTCGCGCGATGAAAACGGCGCTCGCCATAGCAGGGTCAGACCCCTCGGGCGGCGCGGGCCTCCAGAGGGACCTCGCCACATTCCGCGACCTCGGCGTGCGCGGCCTTTCGGTGGCCGCGGCGCTCACCGCGCAGAACTCGACGGTCTTCAGATCGGCGCTCCCGGTCCCGGCCCGCTTCGTGTCGCGGCAAGCGGCGGCCCTACTCGAAGAATTCGAAATCCACGCGGTAAAGGTCGGCATGGCCGGAAGTCCGGAGAACCTCCGGGCGATAAGAGCGCTTATAAAGCGGCGCTCTCTTACCAATGTGGTGCTCGACCCGGTGCTTCGGTCTACGAGCGGAAAGGCGCTGCTTGCAAGCGGCGGCCTTGCCGAGATCAGGTCGCTCCTTGCGTCAACCGAGGTCGTCACGCCCAACCTCGACGAGGCGGCAGCAATCACTGGCGTAAGGAGGATCAGCCGGGTGGAGGAAATGGAGCTTGCGGCAAGGCGGCTCTTCGAGATGGGCGCAAGGCACGCGCTCGTAAAGGGCGGGCACCTTGAGGGAGAGCCGGTCGACGTCCTTTTTGACGGAAGGTCTTTCCATTATTTCAGGGGAAGGCGGCTTAAGGGAGGGAGGGGCCGTTTCCACGGCACCGGGTGCATACTCTCTTCGGCCCTGGCAGCGGGCCTGGCAAAGGGAAAGGGCATTGAAAAGGCCGTGGCAGAAGCCAGGGCCTATCTGGTAAAGGTCCTGAGGGACAGGCCTCTTGACTGAGACCGGGCTTGGCCGGATATACCGATAAGTTATTCTGCGCTCGCATTTACCGGTTTGTTCCAAGCTTACGGCACTTTTTGTTTTGCATTTCAAACATCCAGGGGCATCGGGCGGAGCGAACATAAGGATGGAGGAAGGGCCGAGCCCCAGGAAGGGGCGAGATAAGAAGCTCGTTACTATTGGGTTTTTCTAAATACGAGATTCTTCGCTTCGCTCAGAATGACAGCGTTGCGAATTAATCAACCTTCCTTAGAGATTTTTTCCAGCTTTTCCCTGAAAGCAGGAAAAAGAGCAATTTTAGAGGTAGCCTTGAATCAATTCTTACCTCTAAGCCAGCCAAGCTCCCTCGCGCTCAACAGACTCTCCTCCCCGGCTATTATGTAGTCGTGCACGAGTATGTCTATCGACGAGGCCGCGGCCTCTATCCCGGTTGCAAGTTCGCGCTCCCTTGCCGAGGCCGAGGCCCTGCCCTTCTTCGCGTTCACCAGTATCATCGACCTGGCGTTGTGGCTGAAGGCCTTCCTGATGACCGCCCTGGGGGATACCGGCTCCGGAGCCCCTCCCATGGACTCAACTCCAAGCACCTCGTTCTTGGAATTGAGGTAGAGCGCAAAGAGCCCCTCTTTTTCCGTCCCTTCCAGCGACTCCATTAGGACCCTTACCGCGTCCTTCGGGGATGAGACGACCCCCTTCGACGAGGTGTGCCTGTCCGAAAGATATGCCCTGGCCGCCTCCCTTACGAGCGCGAGAAGGAGGGCGCTCGACTCTCCGAGCCCGCTCACTTCCCCGAGCCGCTCGGGAGCGGCCTCCAGCACCCCCTTAAGCCCCTTGAATTCCCTAAGGAGCCTCTTGGCAATCGGCTTTACGTCCCTCCTCGGGATGGCATAGGTCAGGAGGAGCTCTATTGCCTCGTAGTCGTGAAGGCCCTGGAGCGAGGACTTGAGGAACCTTTCCTTAAGCCTCTTCCTGTGGCCTGATGCATCGTTTTCTTCGGCCATCCCGGTCTAATCCGTCTTCATGGCCTTAAGGAACGGTTTTATAAGGTCCATGGGCAGCGGGAAGAGTATGGTCGAGTTCTTCTCCGCCGCTATCTCGGTAAGCGTCTGGAGATACCGTAGTTGCAGCGACACAGGGTTCCTGGCCAGGAGCTCGGCTGCGTCGAATATCCGCGTGGCGGCCATGGCCTCGCCCTCTGCGTGGATGAACTTGGCCCGCTTCTCCCTCTCGGCCTCGGCCTGCTTGGCCATCGCGCGCTTCATCTCCTCGGGGAGGTCGATGGCCTTCACCTCGACGATGCTCACCTTTATGCCCCAGGGGTCGGTCTGGCGGTCGAGTATCGCCTGGATGCTCTTGTTGGTCTTCTCCCTCTCGACAAGCAGCTCGTCCAGCTCGGCCTGCCCGCATACGCTCCTAAGTGTGGTCTGGGCCAGCTGGCTGGTGGCATAGAGGAAGTTCTCTATCGCGATGACGGCCTTGTCCGGGTTCACGACCCTGAAGTACACGACCGCGTTCACCCTTACCGAGACGTTGTCCCTGGTTATGACCTCCTGAGGCGGCACGTCCATGGCAACGGTACGGAGGCTCACCTTCATCATCTTCTGGATGCCGGGGATGAGCAATATGAGCCCCGGCCCCTTTACGGCCTGGAACCTGCCAAGAAAGAATATGACGCCCCTTTCGTACTCCGGTAGTATCTTGACCGCGCTCCATATAAAGAGAACCGCGAGCGCGACCAGTATCAGCGTGCCGGCGCCTATGCCGAAGTCCATGTCCATTCTTCCCCCTTTTTTCCTCTTAGGCCCTGGTCACCTTGAGGAGAAGTCCCTCCACCTCGACGACCCTGACCTTTTCTCCGCCCCTTATAGGCACATCGCTCACGGCATTCCAGTATTCGCCTTCGACGTATACGCTTCCTTCCTTTTCATCGCCTCCGAAGTCCTCGGAGGCGACCCCGACCGCGCCGACGAGCAGGTCGGTCCCGCTTACGGGCCTTCTCCTGTGCACCCTTACGGCGTAGAGCATGGCGGTGATGATTACCGCCGTCATGAGTATGACCGCCGGGAGTATCACCCAGATGGATATCTGGAAATACGGCGCCGGCGAATCGAAGAGCATGAGCGACCCCAGCAGCAGCGAAACCACCCCGGCTATCGTAAGAAGGCCGTAGCTTACTATCATGAACTCGAGTATGAAGAATATCACCCCCAGCCCTATGAGTATAAACCCCGCGTAGTTGACCGGGAGCGTCTGGAATGCGTAGAAGGCGAGTATGAGGGAGACCGCCCCTATCACCCCAGGATAGACCGCCCCGGGGTTAGATAGCTCGAAGTAGATGCCGATGAGCCCCACAAGCATGAGTATATACGCCACATTGGGGTTGCTTATGGCCCCGAGTATCCTGTAGCGGAGGTCCATCTCGACCTGAACGACCTCGCGTTCGGAGGTCGAAAGGACCCTCTCGCCCGCGGCGGTATCGACCCTCATGCCGTCGAGCTTCCTTATGAGCTCGTCCCTGTCCGGGGCGAGCAGGTTTATAACGCCGAGCTCAAGCGCCTCCTCGGCGGTGATGTTCTTAGATTCCCTTACCGCCAGCTCCGCCCATTCGGCGTTCCTCCCTCTTTTTGCGGCTATCCCCTTTATGTACGCGACCGCGTCGTTTTCGACCTTCTCGGTCATGGTCTCGTCCATCTGCCCGCCCATTGAGACCGGGTGCGCGGAGCCGATGTTGGTGCCGGGCGCCATTGCCGCGATATCGGCTGCGTAGGCGATGAACACCCCCGCAGAGCCGGCCCGCGAGCCTGCGGGGGCCACATAGACTACGACTGGCACCTCGGATGCGAGCATGGACTTTACGATGTCCCTCATCGAGAGGTCTAGGCCGCCTGGCGTGTCGAGCTGGATTATTATGGCCTCTGCGCCCCGCTCCGCGGCATCTTCGAAGTTGTCCAGAAGATAGCCGGCCATGACGGGGTTTACAACGCCCTCGGCCTTCACATAAAGAATTTCATTTGCCGACGAATAGGAAGGGACCGCCTGGATGAAAAGGGCGGCTAAAAGGAGGAGGAAGGACCTGAAGAGGTTTGACATGCCCCGATTTTAGCAGGAAAAAAAACGGTTTTCAATCGCAACCGCCAGGCCGGTCCCGCAGGCCCGGCCCGGCGCGGCATTTCTAAGCCTCGGGCCTTACGGACTTTATGAAACCCTTCAGATGGACGTGCGCCTCCTTTTTCCGAGCCCTGGACTTGAGCATCTCGTCCGGCGACCAGGTGGCNNCTTGCCGTGCTCCGCGACCCCTTCCGAGAGGGCCCTTACGGCATGGTCTCCCATAAGGAGCACCGCCCCGGGCTTTACCGACAAAACCCAGCGCTCCAGGGCCTGCGCTGAGGCCCGGATAGCCTCGTTCAAGCCTGGCCCGCCGCTCTCAAGGCACTTTCCGGCCACGAAGAGCCGGAACGAGCCCGGCGGAGGCGTAGCGGCATTCAGCTCGCCCGAGAGCCACTCGAGCATGCGGAGGAACTGCTCCATCGACTCCGGGCAAAAGGGCTCGGAAGGCCTCCCCGCCGTTTGCCCCCCGGCGGATACCGGCGCCCCCCAGATTATCGCGGCAGACCCGCCTTTGCCGCCCGCCCCTTCTATTGCCCAGCAACCGAAGAGGACCCCTTCCCAGTGTGCGTGCAAGGGGCAGGGGCTTAAGAACGAAAATTCCCCGGGGCCGCATTCCATGACCACCGGGTTTTCAGGGCAGGGAATTACCGCGGCCCCGGCAAAGGGGACTACGGTCAGCCCGGCCTCGGCAAGGAGCTTGAGGCGGGTCTTCAAGGAATCGGCGATTTCCCTCAATTCCAGGGCTGCCGAGGCACGGTCGGTTTCCTGTGGCATCATTAATATCTACTATCTTTTTTTCCGCTTTACAACCGATAATCCTTTATATAGCATATAAGTATATGATTTTTGTAGCCATAATGACAGCTCTCATAGTCCTTCTACTTCCCGCAGATGCACTCGCGTGGGGGCCTGCGACTCACCTCGAAGTAGGGAAAACCGTCCTTGAGAACACAAAATTGCTCGTCCCCCCGGTAAGGGCGCTCCTCCTTGCGTACCCCTATGACTTCCTCTACGGGAACATAAGCGCGGACATCGTAATAGGGAAGAACCTGGTCGAGGAGCTAAAGCACTGCCATAACTGGAAGGTCGGCTTCAGGCTCCTACGGAGGGCCGAGACCGATTCCCAGAAGGCATTCGCGTACGGGTACCTGAGCCACCTCTCCGCCGACACCATAGCCCACAACCACTTCATCCCCGAGATGATGATAAGGACCTTTTCCGCCAGGAGCCTCCGCCACATATACTGGGAGATGAGGTTCGACGCGCTCGCCGAGAAGGGCATATGGCAGCTCCCCAGGAAGTTCATAAAGGAGGTGCACAGGGACAACGACCGCCTCATGGGCGAGACGATCGAGGACACGCCCTTTTCCTTCCGCACCAACAAGACCATATTCTCGAGCATGCTGATGCTGCACAGGTTCGAGCAGTGGCACAAGATGCTGGGACTCCTCTCCTCGTCCTCGAAATGGGCCCTGAGCAAGGAGGAGAAGGAGAGGTACTTCGCAATATCCGTGGACAGCGTCATCGACCTCCTCACTTTCTCGCACAAGGCGCACTGCATAAAGAAAGACCCTACGGGCAGGCATTCGCTGAACGCGGCGAAGTTCATAAGGAAGCGGCTGAAAACCATCCAGAGGAGCGGCCGCGACTGGGAGTCCGCCATGGAGAGCGCGCTCAAGTGGGTAAGGATATGATATCCTTGCAGGCGGGACAGGGCCCGGGACGAGCGCGGACGCGCGAACGGGGCGGCAGGGGAGGAGCCTGAAATCCTTCGGCCTGGAAACCATGAGCAAAACCGGGAGGACCTTCAAAGGTCCTCCCGGTTTTTTTTGACCTGATTAGAACGACACGGGCGGCGCGCTCGACAGGAGGAACTTCAGGTCCTCGTCCCTGAACTGGAACCCGAGCCCCACGTAAGCCGACCTCAGCCCGACGTCGCTCGTGAAGTCGTCGTATCCGGCGGTCAGGAAGAAGAACTTGTTGAAGTAGAGCGTACCCCCGGCCTTGAGGTGCGCGCCGTCGTCGCGGCTGAAGTCGAAGGCCTCGAGCGAGAGCTTCAACCTGTCCCGGAACATGTAGTAGTCTATGCCGGCTCCGCCGGTCGATTCGATGACGCCGCCCCTCACGACGAAGTTGTCGAGCCTCTTTGCGATCTGGGCCGATATCTTTATCTTCTCAGTGGTCTTTGTCTCGGTTATGGTGGTCGGGACGCCGCCGTCCATTACTATCTCCCGGGTCTCCTCGGAAATATTGCCCCTCGGGTCGTCTACCACTTCGAGGAGGTAATACTTGTCGGCCTTGGGCTGTATCCGTAGCGTAAGATAGCTCTTGGTGTCGCGCGCATCGAAGAGGTATTCGCCCCTGAACCCTATGAAGGTCTGGAAGCTCTCGGCCCTCTCGATGTAGTTGTTGATGCCGGAGACGGTCTTGTTTATGTTCTCGTGGAGCGTTTTGTCGTTCACGAGCTGGCCAAGCGTGCCCTCGCCCTGGTCTATCTTCCGGGTTATGCTCTTTACCGAGCTCATGGTGGTGCTTATGTCCGGGCCGAGCTCGCCGGCGACCTTGTTGACGGTGTCCATGGCCTGCTGGAGGCTCAAGGACGCGGCCTTGAGGTTCTCGACCCCTTCCTTCAGGTTCCCGCGGTTCTCCGTTATCATGCCGTCCAGGTTCCGCGAGGTCGCAAGGAGCGACTCGCTCAGGCTATTTATGGCGGTCCTGAGCTCGGTCGTCACCTGCGGCCCCTCTTGGTTCAGGAAGGTCGTGAAGGAATCGAGGTTCCTCATGACGTTCTCGAACTGCTCGTCGTTCTTCGCGACGATCCTGTTCAGGCGGAAGGTCAGCTCCTCGATGTTCTTCACTATGTTGCTTATGGTCTGCTCGCCCGCGTCGCCGCCGAGGACGTTGCTCAGCGACTCGGTTATCTTCTTGATGTCGAGCGAGACGTCGCTCAGGATGGTAATGAGCCTGTCTATGTCCGCGTAGGCCCTCGTCCTGGTTATGTGTTCGCCCTCCGTGAGCGGGGGCGCGCCGGGGTGGCCGGGCAGGAGCTCCAGGTATTTCTCCCCCAGGAGGCCCTTGGTGGTGAGGACGGCCGTAAAGTCCTTGCCTATCTTGACCTCGGGCCTTATCTGCAGTTCAAGCAGGGCCTTGTGGTCCACCAGGGATATCTTCCTGACCCTTCCCACCTCGACGCCCGCCACGCGGACCGCCGCGTTGGGGTCGAGCCCGGCGGCGGAGTCGAACTCTACGAACAGGGTATAGCCGTCGGCCCCGCCGAGCTGTATGCCGCCGAGCCTCAAGGACATGTAGGCAAGGAGTATCACGCCGAGGAGGACGAAAAGCCCGACCTTGGCCTCAGAACTTAACTTGGGTAGCTCCATTACGGTCTATTCTCCGGGTCCAATCCAGCCAAACGGATATTAAAGCGGAAAAGCTGTTCGAGCAGTATGACATTTCTCCTGTTTCGGCAGGCCGGCCTGCCCTGCATCAGTATACTTTTATAGGCCCCTCGGCCCTGCCCTCGAGGAACTGCCTGAGGACGGAGTTCGGGTTCTTCTTCATCTCGTCCACCGAGCCCTGTTCGATGATCTTCCCCTCGTGGAGCATGGCTATCTTGTCGGCTATCTTGTAGGTGAACGGGATGTCGTGGGTTATGAGCACGTACGTGGTCTTAAGCTCCCTCTGCGTGTCGAGGACCATGTCCGCTATGGAATCGCTCATTATGGGGTCGAGTCCGGTCGTGGGCTCGTCGAAGAGCACTATCTCCGGGTCCATCACTATGGCCCTGGCAAGCCCCACCCTCTTTTTCATGCCCCCCGACAGCTCCGCCGTTGTCATCTTCTCCACCCCCACGAGGCCCACCCTCCTGAGCTTCTCCCCTGCGACCTTCGCTATGTCCTCATCGCTCAAGTCCGTGTGTTCCTTGAGAGGAAATCCCACGTTCTCGCCCACGGACATGGAGTCGAAGAGCGCGGCCCCCTGGAAGAGCATCCCGAACCGCTTCCTTACCTCGTTGAACTCCCGCTCCCGCATGGCCGTTATCTCCTGGCCCTCGAGGAATATCTGCCCCTCGTCCGGCCTCAAGAGGCCGATTATGTGCTTCAAGAGGACGCTTTTTCCCTCTCCGCTCCGCCCGATTATGACGGTTATCTTGCCCGTCTCGATTTCGAGGTCCACGCCGTCGAGGACCTTCTTCGGGCCGAAGTACTTTTTTAACCCGACTATCTTTATCAGGGCGACCGGCGACATCGGGCCTCAGATCATGAAAGACGACATTATGTAGTCGGATACGAGTATCATCACGCTCGCCGTCACAACGGAAGCGGTCGCGGCCCTTCCAACGCCCTCGGCCCCGCCGGTGGTGTAGAAGCCGTTGAAGCAGGCCACCATCGTGGTTATTAGGCCGAAGACGGTCGATTTATAGAGGCCGGTCATGATGTCGCTCACCTGTACGAAATCTATGGTGCGGCCCACGTAGACCCCGGGGTTTATGCCGAGGAGATGTACGCCTATGACGTAGCCGCCGACCACGCCCACGAAATCGGTGACTATCGTAAGGAGCGGGAACATCAGGACCCCCGCGATTATTCTGGGAACGACGAGGTATTTTACGGGGTTCACCGCCATGGTGAAGAGTGCGTCTATCTGTTCGGTGACCCGCATGGTGCCGAGCTCGGTGGCCATCGCGCTCCCGGCGCGCCCGGTGACCATGAGGCCGGTGAGGACAGGGCCGAGCTCCCTCGCCATGCTAAGAGCGACCGTAGGCCCCACGAGGCTTTCAGCGCCGAACCTCTTCAAGGCGTTATAGCCCTGGAGCGCGAGCACCATGCCCGTAAAGGAGCCCGTGAGGACGACTACGAAGAGGCTCTGCACGCCCACGAACTCCATCTGCTTGAAGATGTTCCGGAACTTCACCGGGGGGGTGAAGACGAGGACGACGGCGTGCATTAACATAATAGTCAGGAGGCCTGCTGCTTCGACGAAGCGCTGCGCGCTGCGACCGATGCTTTCGAGGTATGCCCTTATCATAACCCTCCCGTCACAAATACATCCTCGGCACCCGCTCGGAAATGCCGCAGAATATCTCGTAGCTTATTGTGCCGGCCTTCCCGGCGACTTCTTCCGCCGTTATCGTCTCCGTCCCCTGCGAGCCGATTATGACCGCCTCGTCGCCGGCCTTCACATCCGGCACGTCCGTTACGTCGGCCATGGCGAGGTCCATGCATATCGCGCCTACAAGGGGCACCCTCCTGCCGCCGACGAGCGCCTCGCCTTTCCCTTCGAGCCTTCTCGGCAGGCCGTCGGCATAGCCGATGGGGAGCGTCGCTACGAGGCTCTGCCTTTTCGTAACGAACCTCCTCCCGTAGCTGATACTGAAACCCGGGGGCACGCTCTTCAAGTGCAGTATCCTGGTCTTGAGCTCGAGGACCTGCTTAAGTTCCAGCTTCTCCCTCAGGCGCGTCGCCGGGTAGGAACCGTAGAGCGCAACGCCCGGCCTTACGAGGCTGTGGCGCGAGCCTTCAAGGCCCATTATAGCAGCGCTGTTGGCTATCTCGGTAAACAATGGGTCGAAGCCCATCCTCCTTATGTCCTCCACGCACCTCTGGAAAGCCGCGAGCTGCGCGAGGGAAAAGCCCTTGTCCTCGTTTTCGGACTCGGCGAGATGCGAGAGCACGGCCTCGACCCTCAGGTTCGGCAATTCCTTGACCCCGGCAAAGAACAGGCCGGCCTCGTCCGGCAGGAGGCCCAGCCTTCCCATGCCGGTGTCGATTTTAACATGGATTTCCTTCAGCGCACCCCTTTTCCTGGCCTCTGAGTCGAGCGAGCGCGCCGTCCGGATGTCGAATACGACCGGGGTAAGTCCATAGTCGAAGACCGCTCCGGCCTGGTCCGGGAAGATGCCGCCCAGGACCGCTATCGGCCTCGTTATGCCGGCCTCCCTGAGCCTCGCCCCTTCCTCGGGTATCGCGACACCCAGGAACTCGGAGCCAAGTCCTTCAAGTACCCTGGCCACCTCCACGTCCCCGTGTCCGTAGGCATTGGCCTTGACCACGGCCATTATCGCCGTGCCGGCCGGGACCATGCTCCTCAGTTGACGGTAATTGAACCTGAGCGCCTCCCTGTGGATAAAGGCGGAGGTCGGCCTTTTTTCCAAAAGCGTTCTCCATAAGGAAAAAACCAAGTTTTAACGGGTACTTAATATCATTTTTATAACGAGCTTGCAAAGGAAATCGTCAAATGTCGAAGGGTGAGAAAAAAAGCATTTGCGCGCTGCCGCGCGGTTCGAGGGTGAGGCTCGCTTCCCAGCCCACTCCCCTACCACGTGAACGGGCCGCGAAG
>DIDN01000148.1:2045-4851 GCA_002418185.1 Deltaproteobacteria bacterium UBA5799 | reverse complement strand
CTACGGTTTCCCGCAGCCCCTTTCAATCAACCATCATGGAATTTACAATCTACCTCCCCCCGAACACCTCCTTGAGAAAGTCCTTCATCGCCTCCCAGGAGCGTTTGTCGGCCTTTTCGTCGTAGGCGAGGCCGTCTGAGGGGTCGGTGTCGTTATCGGGGTTTGAGAAGCCGTGCACCGCGCCTCCGAAGCTTACAAAGATCCAATCCGCCCCGGCGGCACGCATCTCGTCCTTGAAGGCCCGCACCTCCTCGGGCTTAACATGCGGGTCTTCAGCGCCGTGGAGCACCAGGACGCTCCCTTTTATGTCGCCGGGCCTCGCCGGGTTTTTCGCAGCGAGGCTCCCGTGGAAAGAGACGGTGCCGGATACAGGCGCGCCGCTACGTGCAAGCTCAAGGGCCGCGCCCCCGCCGAAGCAATACCCGATGGAGGCTATCCTTGAAGTGTCCACAATTTCTACTTCCCTCAGGGCCTCAAGCCCGGCGTTAGCGCGGGAGCGCATGAGGGCGTTATCGGCCCGTAGCTTCCCGGCGGCCTCCCCGGCTGCCTTGGGGTCGGTCGGGCGCACGCCCTTTCCGTACATATCAGGCGCGAAGGCCACATACCCGAGCCTCGCGAGCTCGTCCGCGCGGTCCCTTATATAGTCGTTTATCCCCCACCACTCGTGAAAGACGAGAACCCCGGGCCTCGGGCCGCTCACCTCGTCGTCGTATACGAGATAGCCCTCAAGGACTGTGTCGTTCGCATTATACTCGATTGTCTCGCCTACTATTTCAGCGTTCGCATTGACGACGGAAAAGAAGAGCAGGATTGCCGCAACCGCGATAAGGCGCTTCATCGTGACCTCCTTGAGGGCCGGCCATATGGTAAAAAGGCCGGTTTTTATCCCGGCAGGCTGCACCGGGCATATCTATTTCGCTCCCCCCTGAAAACCGGCTTTACCGCAACTGTAAGAAGTATACAGGATTTTTTTACCGGGTGCGGGGACGCGCCCCTGGTTTGGTTCAGGGAGTTCGCCGATGGCGGGGGAATACGGGAAGCGGGTGAAGGATACAGACAGCGAGCGGACCCTGTTATCGCGTTACTCTAAAGGGCCCCGAGGAGAGGCTTACCGATTTCGACGGTGAACTGCCCTTTGTGCAGACCGCCGCGCCCATTTCATCTCTTACCGACCTCGGGGCCGCGCCGGATGTCGAGGAGGTTTTGAATATATTCTTATCGCAGGCAGTCTTCATCGGAGCCCTGCCAATCGAAACCGGCTTTGAGCAAGCGGTATCAAGCGAGGCAGTATATCCCCCTGCCCTGTGGACTATCCCCGGGACATGGCCCGGCTGAATAAATAATGCAATGCATCGGGCATTAGCGATTTCGGGCGGGACAAGCCCGGTGTGAACGAGCCTGCTTGCGCCCGTGTCCGTGCGCGGCGCGAGCGCCTCCTGCCCCTCCCAGCCCAGGAAAGCGGGCCTAAGATAGCCTGAAGACCACCCGTGGAAAAAAGGCGCCGGGCTCATGTCGCCTTTTCCCTCGTCTTCTCGGCGGTCTTGTAGGAATAGGCCAGGACGGGTGTTGTCCCGTCGTCGTCGAAATACGTAAAGGTCTTTGTGCCGTCGCCGTTGTCGGCCTCGGTCATCCTGTTTGTCGCGTGCTTGCGGAGTAGCGTGACCGCTTCATGTACTGCGGCCAGAGCGGCGTTATCAGGAGGCGCATATTCAGCCGAGGCAAGCCGGCTCGAAACGGCGGCATCGAGGTTTTCGAGCCTGGAGTCGTCCGCCTGAAGCCTGCTCGAAGGCTTCACGTCCAGCACGACCTCTGTATCGTCCTTTATTGAAAACCCGCCGCAGCCGACTACCGGGTCGTCATAGGCCGCGGCCTCTCCCGCCTGCCTTCTGATGGAAAAGGAATACCTGCCGTCATCCCAGGCGGCGCGGCTCTCTCCAAGCACGTATTCCCCCTTTCTTGTTCCGTCCTCGCCCATGATGCTGAAAGGGTCGATTGGGCTCGCCTTGAAGGTCCCGTCGTCCGCGTCAAGAAGATGGCCGTCCGAAAGCCTCAACACCCGGACGTGCAGGGCAAGACCTGTCTCGCCGTAATGCTCAATGCGCTTCGCGTTCGCCATTATCCAGTCCCAGCCTTTTAATGATTATCCTGAACATTTCGTCCCTCTCCTGCGGCGTCCATACGGGCTTCCGGGCAAGCGCCTTCAGCCTCGCCTTGTCCGCGTCCCTGGCCATGATTACGGGCCTGTCAGCCATTATAGTCCTCCGGATACGAGGCTTCCTGCCAGCCTTCTTTTTCCATAAGCTCGCCGGAGCCGCTCACATGATATTTCGGCTCCCCCGCCTCGTCGGCCCTGTTCACCGTCCTTGCCAGGTCCAGGCAAAGCGCCTTGTTGTCCGGGTCGACTTCGTCTATCTCAAGGGTATCGAAAGCCGATAGCGTCCCCTCGTCGAACCTGAAGAGGTCCGCGTCGTAGACCGCGGCGGCTATCCTGTGCTTGCCGGGCAGGTACTCAGCCTGTAGATAGAAGAGTTTCATCAGCTTGTGCCTCCTGCCGGCAAGGTTGACGGGGTATACGTCCCCAGAGTGTTGCCTGAGTAAACGCAACCCTGCACGGTCGTGGCTACTCCAGCGCTTTCGCACCGCACTCCCCAGCCGCCGTTGTTGCTTATTAAAGTCCTGCTGCCGGTTCCCCAGTGCTCGAATTTCCCGCCTTCGGCGACCTTGACGCCGTCCCCGGCAGACCCGTCGCAGAGCAGGAACCCTCCTGTTGAAACCACGCCGTGGAGGTTGTGTATCGCGGCTGCCC
>DIDN01000148.1:0-2028 GCA_002418185.1 Deltaproteobacteria bacterium UBA5799 | reverse complement strand
CGAGCTCCCTCCGCCGGTAAACGCCCCGCCGGTATTTCCAGTTATTACAATCCCGCCGTTAGGGATAAATAATGCCGAGCCGTTTGTGCCAGAGCCGGTATTTTCCCCCCAGCTTGCGTTCAGATAGACCGTCGAATTGGACCCCAGGATGAAGCAGCGGAACCCGCTTCGGGAATAACAGCTCCACAGGCTCCCAAGCGACGCATCGTACTTGAACCCGCCCCCGCTGGAAGTGCCGGGGTCTGAACACGATATCAGGCTCGCCTCGCTCCCCATCTCAACTAACACGGATTGCGCCCCGGAGGAACGCGAGCTCTTGAGATTCCATAACTCTACCGCCTTTTGCCCTCCGGTTACTTTTACGGCTTCGGAGCTTCTACCGGCAATGTCCGTTGCCCAGTCCCTGACCTGAAAGGCGGTCGTGCCGTCTGGAGTCGAGTACCAGCGGCCCACGATGGTGTAGACGGTATTAGGCCCGGCTGTATTGCCGTAGATTATGTACTCGTTCTTCCACTCCTCGGTCGAGCTGTAACCCGTCCCGCCGGTTACGACCAGGAGCTTACCCTTGTCCTGGTCGAGCGTCCTGTTAAGCGAGGTCGTCAGTGTCCCCCACATCGGGGCAGAGCCGTTGTGGGTCGCGCTCGTTGCCGTACCGGATGCGCCTGAAACGTCCGAAAGGGCCCCTTTTAGCCGTATCTTATAGTCGCCTTTTACGTCCTTCCCCCTGAGGACGACGTTTTCATTGTATGTGCCGGAGGCGATGTTCATGCCGCAATCCCCGCTAAGGCTTCCGGGAATCGCATCTACCGCGTACATGATAGTCGCAAAGGCGTCGTTTCCGGAACCGAAGCCGTGGTCTGAGTCGTCAGTGCCGTTTGTGCCGTCAACATAGAGAGTAACCGGCCCCGCGCTCACCTGCGGCACCCATACGCCGGAGGCGTTCCTGAGGTACTCTATATCCCTGTCGGTGCGGAAGTGTTTTTTCCCCGCATAGACGACGGCAGGCCATAACGAGCCTGCCGACATCCTGGGCACCCAGATTGTGCCGTCCCATTCGAGCGATTGGCCCGGGGCCGACCCCGTGCCTACTCCGTTTACCGGGGCAGAAAGCGCCATGGTTCATTTCCTTTCACGGGCCCATTTTTCGAGCCCCCTGGTGCCCGCGGCCACGCCGAGAATGACCAGCATCGATTCCCATATGCCCGAGGGTATGTCGATCGGCTGCAGTCCGAGATTCCTGAAATAGGGCAGCAGTATGTAATTGTTTATCACGACCCCAGCGAACGTGAAGCCGATGAGGGGGCGCCACGACCATCTAATCCAGTGCTCGCTCTTTCCCTCTTCCCTGATGGTGGCGTTCACGGACTCGATGGCCCCGGCTTCGGACTCGGCCTCTTTCAAGGCAAGCTCCATCGCCCTTATGCGGAACTCCTCGCGTTCCTTCTCGCTTATCGAGGATGGGAGGTACCTGTCGGCAAGCCTGTCTATGACCCTGCCGAGAGTACCCTGGACTATGCTGGTGACGGGCTCAGGCATATCGGACCCGGGATCCCCCTTTGAGAGCTTTTAATGAAAACTGGTGCATATTTTATGCACCGCCTCCCGCAACCGCCCGGATATTCTGTTCTTTTCCAGGGATTTTATTAAGGTGGAGCCCGGCGGTGAACAGTAAGGAATGGCAAAATATGCCCGGACATGTATACTTGATAGAGCGCAGATAAAAAGGAGCCCCTTTGCCCGATAATGAGCCAGGGTAAACCAAGAAACGCCCGCTATCTTTTAGCGTCCCTGCTTGCCATAATCGCAATATCAATCCCGGACAGAGCGGAAGCCGAGGTCTCGGCAGGATACGCCGCAGATTTCATGAAGGCCTCCTGGACGGATGCCGTGGTGCTCAGGTACGACCACAGGGAGACGAGACTGGGCGGGCAGGCCATGTACTGGGACGGCCCGTTCGGCTCGAATTCGGCAGTTTCAATCGATTATGATGTCCTTCCGGGCAGGAAATGGGACCTGAACCTCAGGGGT